>CAKKPG010000001.1 GCA_919901555.1 Nitrospiria bacterium
GTGCAACTCCGTGGTAAAGTTTCTTTTATGGTCTGAGGTTCACCTCGTTAAAAATAAAATTTCACCCAAAATGGAAACAAAGTTCAGCCACGAAGGCTCTAAGGCGCGAAAAGGCATTGCAAAAGTCAAATTGTAAAATTAAGGGGAATCGCTCCTCCCACTCCGCGATGAAAATGTCCGTCTCCCCCGGACCGTTTTTCCCGCCAATGCCGGCCTTGACAGCAGGCCGATCCGGTATTATGATTCAAGTAGGATTATATTTGTCCTGATTTACCCCCCTATCCGACTTGCTCATGGGCGGGTAGGGTAGATCCAGGGGTAGTGTCAAAACTTCTACGAAAACCGGAGAGGCACATATGAAACCGCAGAGTCGAAGTAAATCCCCCTGCATCCCCCTTTCGCAAAGGGGGACGGGAGGGGGATTTGGCCGAGAGATTCGTAGCGTTGCCCTTTATGGGCAACGTAAGCCCGTCGGGGATAAACCCCCGTTTGCACGAGGGCAGGCCCCGACGCTACCTTCCTGTTACCAAGGGGGAGGGAACAGAAAAAGCATTTAAGGTGTTGTAATTCAAGAAGTTCTCTGCGTTCTCGGCGATCTCGACGGTAAAACTTTTGACACTACGAACCGGCAGGAAAGGAGAAATTACATGACCACAACAACACTACATAAACCCGCCACGAAGCCTGTGGAGCGGGAGCTCGTCATCACCCGCATCTTCGACGCGCCGCGAAACCTGGTGTGGAAGGCATGGACCGAGCCCGAGCGCCTCATGCGCTGGTGGGGGCCGAAGAACTTCACCTCGCCTTTTAGCACGATCGACCTGCGCGCGGGCGGCGGCTATCTCAACTCCATGCGATCACCCGAAGGCCAGGACTTTTGGACCACAGGCGTTTACCGCGAAATCGTTCCGATGGAGCGGATTGTCTATACCGATAGTTTTGCCGATGATAAAGGCAACGTGGTCCCTGCTTCGCACTATGGCATGAGAGGATACTGGCCGCTGGAATTACTCGTGACGGTGACGTTCGAGGAGGATGGCGGCAGGACCAAAATGACCCTGCGGCATGCCGGCATCCCGGCGGGCCGGATGAGCGAATTGACCGAGGCCGGCTGGAAAGAATCTTTCGACAAGCTGGCGGAAAGTTTAAGAT
>CAKKPG010000002.1 GCA_919901555.1 Nitrospiria bacterium
GCTCAGAAACCGGGCAGCGAGACCAGCGTGCTCCAGCCTGCATACACGGTGAGGCTGAAACCGGACCCGGACTGGGAAGAAGCGCCGTCGCCGAAGGACATTGCAAGACCGGCGGCGCCCGGCGCAACAACGGAGACACTCCTGGCCTGGTGCGGACTTACGGACACGGGCATGGTGAGAGACCACAATGAGGACTACTTCTCGTGTACGGCCATCGGAGAAAGCGTCCTCTTTGTCGTGGCCGACGGCATGGGAGGGCACGACGCAGGAGAAGTGGCAAGCAAGCTGGCCGTCGAAACCGTGTGCAAGGAAGTACGCCACAGCGTGAAACGGGAACATGATCCGCTTAAGCTCATCGAACGGGCGCTCCAAAAGGCCAATGGCGAGGTGGTGCGCGAGGGGACGAGCAAGGGCTCCAACATGGGCACGACCCTCAACGCGGCGCTGGTGATCCATGATAGGGCCTATGTGGCAAGCGTGGGAGACAGCAGAGTGTACTGGATCGAAAACGGCTCCATCAAACAGATCACCGAGGACCACTCACTCGTGGCCAAACTGGTGTCGGTGGGAAAGCTGAGCAGGGAAGAGGCCCGCAACCATCCCAAGTCCAACCTGCTCTACCGCACCATCGGGTCCGAGCCGACCATCAAGGTGGACACGTTCCAGGTGGGACTGAAAAAGGGCGGCAGCCTCCTGCTCTGCACCGACGGCCTTTGGGGAGAAGTGGCGGACGAAGAGATATACCGGGTGTGTTCCGCTGAGAAGAACGTCAAGTCCGCCTGTGTACGGCTGATCAGACTGGCGAAGGAGAACGGCGGCAGGGACAACATAACGGCGGTGGTGGTGAAGGTGGAGTAGGAATGCGAGATATGGAACAAGCCGACCGTGTCGGCGTTGAATACGGCAACATGGTTGCCTTGGTCCAAAATGAAAGGAGGAATATATCATGAAGGAAGAACTGAAAATACGGTGCGTCATGAGCAAGGACTCGCTGCCGATCACCGGCGGCGAGCAGGCGTTGTACGCGCTCGTGGACATTAAGACCGGGGGCGGTGCGTCCTTCGGCTCCATGCCGGCGAACTTAGGCCTTGTGCTTGACCGGAGCGGCTCCATGGACGGCGAAAAGATGGACAACCTGAAAGAGGCAGCCGGCTACGTGGCCGATCATCTGAGCGACAAGGACCTCGTCTCGGTGACGATCTTCGACGACCAGGTGGAGTCGCTGATCCCGAACCAGCCTGCAAAGAACCGGGAAGATATCAAGAGCAAGCTTGCCAGGGTGATCCCCCGGGGCGGCACGCAGATATCGGATGGGCTCAGGACCGGAATGGCCGAGGTGAAGAAAGGGTATTCCAAGGACCGTGTGAACCGCGTGCTCCTGCTCACCGACGGCCAGACCTGGGACGACGAGGACGCGTGCCTGAAGCTTGCCGACGAAGCCGGAAAGCAGGGCATTGCCATCACGAGCATCGGCATCGGAGAAGAGTGGAACGAGAAGCTCCTGCTCCAGATCGCCGAGCGGTCCCACGGCGACTCCCACTGGATCCAGAACCCCATCTCCATCCTCGATGTGTTCCGGCAGGAGGTGGAGGGGATGCAGTC
This sequence comes from Nitrospiria bacterium, assembly GCA_919901555.1. Lineage (GTDB taxonomy): Bacteria > Nitrospirota > UBA9217 > UBA9217 > UBA9217 > CAKKPG01. The sequence continues at coordinate 1,603 of CAKKPG010000002.1, forward strand.
CGTCGCCGCGGTGAACCTCAGGGTCACGGCCCGGTTGAGCCAGGGGGTGAAGCCGGTCAAGGTCTACTCCACGATACCCATGATCACCGACGTGAGCAAGAAAGCCGTGAGCGGACAGAGTGTCGTTGCCGACCTCGGCTCGCTCGACGGCAAGAAGGGCCAGGCAGTGCTCATCGAGGCACGCGTGCCGTCGCAGAAAGCGGGCAAGTTCCGCCTCGGTATGGTTGAAGTCACCTATGATGTCCCTTCCCAGGGCATCAAGGGAAAAAGCATCAAGGCCGACCTGTTCGTTAACTTCACCCCGGACGCCGCCGCTGCGGCAAAGGTGAACGCCGAAGTGATGAACCTGGCGGAGAAGGTGAGCGCCTTCAAGCTCCAGACGCGGGCGCTCTCCGAGGCCGAGGCAGGCAACATCGCCGCAGCCACCCAGAAACTCCAGGCGGCCGCTACGGTGCTCCTGAACATGGGCGAGGACGAGCTGGCAAAGGCGGCGGAGCGCGAGATCCTGTCGCTCAAGAAGACGGGCGTGCTCAGCCCCGCGGGCACCAAGAAGCTGGAATACGGCACGCGCAAGCTGACGCAGGCGCTGACGGAAGCGATAAAGTAGGAATATGGAGCAAGCCGACCATGTCGGCGTGAAGCACGGGAACACGGTTCCCTCGGTCCAAAAAAGAAAAGGAGGACACTACCATGAAATGCACAGAATGCCAGATGGAAAACATTGATGGTGCGCTCTTCTGCGAAGAGTGCGGAGCAAAGCTCGAAACAGCAGGTGAGATGTTCGACTCAGAAGTGGAGGCGGGCGGCGGCAGCCAGCTCGTCCTCAAGGCCAACGACGGGAACAGGCTGGAACTCCCGTCCAAGGACGACGTGGTCATCGGCAGAGAGGACCCCATCAGCGAGGTCTTCCCCGATCTGGACCTTACGGACCTGGGAGGCGCCGACGGCGGCGTGTCCCGCAAGCATGCGGTGATCCACCGCGCAGGGACGAGTCTCACCATCGAGGACATGGGGTCCACGAACGGCACCTACATCAACAAGAAGCGCATCCAGCCCAACGTGCCCCAGACGATCAAGCCCGGCGACGAAGTGCGGTTCGGGAAGCTGTCGTTCTCGCTGCAGGCGGCGTAAATCAGTCGGGAGTCTAAAGAGTTGAGAGTCTGAGGAGTCGGGAAGCAATAATCTGACTCTTCAGACTCGTTAGACTCAAGAGACTCTTCGGACTCAATCTCGGAGGCCATCATGCCCAGGTTATCTCATAAGATCATACTCTATGCCGCGGCGGGCGCCCTCGGCGGTTCAACTGCCTGGGCGTTCGTCCTGTCCCTCTCCGGCGCAGCGGGCGGCGGGCTGCTCACCGAGATCATGCTCGGCGCCCTCACGGGCCTGTTCATCGGCGGGTTCATCTGGAGCCACGAAGCCATAACCGGCAGGCAGCTCCAGGCCGCCGTCAGGACGGCGGGGTACGGCGCCGCAGCGGGAATCATCGGCGGCGCGGCGGGCGCGGCCCTGGGGAATACGGTATTTTCCGTCCTCGGAAAGTTCGTGGCCGACCTGGGCGGGTTCAAGGCCTCCCTGGGCATGGCCCTTTCCGTTGCCCTGGGCTGGGCGGTCCTCGGCGCTGCCGTGGGCGCCAGCGGCGGGATCATCATCCGTTCGCGCGATAGGATCCTCTACGGTCTGGCAGGGGGCTCTCTCGGCGGCCTCTGCGGCGGACTTTTATTCCATTCCATTTCCGCGACCAGCATCTGGTCGGCCCTTGCAGGACTTTTCCTGCTCGGCGGGTGCATCGGCGTGTTCATCAGCCTTGTTGAAGAGGCGCTTGTCTCCGCAAAGGTCAAGGTGATCAAGGGACGGCACATCGGGCGGGAGTTCCCCATCTTCAAAGAGATCAATTCCATCGGCCGCGACGACCGCTCGGACATCTGTTTGTCCGGAGCAGAAGGCGTCGGCATGGAGCACGCTTTCATTAAAAAGAAGAACGGAAGCTATGTCATCGAACAAGGCAAGGGGGGCACGGGACTGTACGTGAACCATGAAAAGACCGATCACCGCCGCCTGTCCGACGGCGACGTCATCCGGGTGGGCAGCATTCTCCTGATGTTCAGCGCGGTCAGAAAGGCCGCTGTTGCCGCCGCAGTCATTCTTTTCCTGCTCTTCGGCATGACCCTGACCCCGGTTCCGGCATGGGCAGGGGAAGTACGCAACGCGCAGATTACCCAGTTCGACCTGACGGACTATCCGATAGTCAAGGCTTATGTCTCCGTGCTCGACAGCAGCGGCAAGGCCGTGCAGGGGCTCGGCAGGCAAGATGTCTCCCTCAGGGAAAACAATGCGCCGGTTGCCGTGAAACAGCTGAGGCCGGCAGGCGCGTCAGGCGCGCGCGAGCCGCTGTCCGTGGCCCTGGTGCTCGACAAGAGCGGCTCCATGGCGGGGAACAAGATCAGCCAGGCCAAAGAATCCGTCGTCCGGTTCATCTCGCTCATGGAAAAGGGCGACCGGGCGTCGCTCTTCGCCTTCAGCGATGAGGTGACAAAAGCCGGGTCCCTGACGGATAATAAAGAAAAACTCAAAGACGCGACCCTTGCCGTCCAGACCGGGGGGCATACGGCGCTCTACGACGCTATTCATCGGGGCGTTGACGACCTGCGCGGCCTCTCGGGCAGGAAGGCGGTCATCGTCCTTTCCGACGGCATCTCCAACAGGGGCACGAAGAAGATCGAAGAAGCCATTGACTTTGCCGTCAAGGGCTACGTGTCGGTGTACGTCATCGGTCTCGGCGAGGACGTGAGGACGGCGCGGCTGGAGCGCATTGCCCAGGATACGGGAGGGACCTACTTCTTTACTCCCTCGGAAGAAGGCCTGGCCGCGATCTACGAGACCATCAGCCGCAGGATAAAGAATGAGTACGTGGTCACTTACGAGACCCGGCAGCGGGGAGAGTATCTGAGGAAGGTGTCCCTCGCTGTGAACAACCGGGCACGGGCGGAGCGGACCTATTTCCAGCCGGAGTCTTCGCTCTTCGGCGCAGGCAGCAACGTGCCCGGATGGGCCTTCACGATCCCGCTCTTCGGCATCGCCGGGTTGATCGCTTTTTCGCTCAAGAACATCGAGCGCACCTACCGCGCAGGTCATCTGAGCGTGGTGAAGGGCAAGGCGACCAAGAGGGAGATCGACATCATGTCACTTGTGACCCTCGGCAGGGACGAACGGAACGGCATTGGCCTGTTCAAGGATAGCGGGGTCGCCCAGTATCATGCCGAAGTGCTTAAAGAGAACGGCCATTACGTAATAAGGGACCAGGGAAGCGCAGCCGGCACGTTTGTGAACCAGAAGAAGATTGCCGGCAACTACAAGCTCGTTGACGGAGACATCATCGGCATCGGCGAGGCCAGGGTCGTGTTCAGCCAGGGCACCATGCGCTCCTGCAAAGGCTGCGGCGGCCCGCTCAAGGGCAGCGCGAAGTTTTGTCCGAAGTGCGGGGCCAAACAATTGTAGATTTCGGATTTCGGATTATGAATTTGCTTCAATCCGCATTCCGCAATCTGCAATCCGCAATTCGGGATCAGAGTGAGAAGTATGACTAGGTTGCTGAAAAATAGATATGACATCCTTGACGTCCTCGGCAGGGGCGGCATGGGCTGCGTGTACAAAGTGGCCGACCGCTCCCAGGGAGGCAGGCTCCTTGCCGCAAAGGAGCTGAGGGCCGGCAAGGCCATGCCCGAAGAGAAGCAGCGCGAGGCGCTCACCCAGTTCCAGACCGAGGCGCGGATCCTGGCCAGGCTCACGCACCCGAACCTTCCCAAGGTCTATGACTACTTCAGCCTCGCGGACCGGCACTATATCATCATGGAGTATATCCGGGGGAAAACGCTGGAGCAGATCCTCGACACCCGGGCCGGCAGGCCCGTGGAGGAAGGCCTGGCCCTCTCGTGGGCGCTCCAGATATGCCGGGCCATGCGTTTCCTGAGCGTCCAGAAGCCGCGGCCCATCGTGTTCCGCGACCTCAAGCCGTCGAACATCATGATCACCAGGGACGGCAAGGTAAAGCTCATAGACTTCGGCATTGCCCGGTTCTTCAAAGAGGACAAGAGCGAGGACACCTTCGTCTACGGCACGCCGGGCTATGCCGCGCCCGAACAGTACGGCACCGGCCAGACGGACGTGCGCTCGGACGTTTTCTCTCTTGGAGCCACCCTGCACCATTGCCTTACCGGCCGCAATCCTTCGGAGAACCCGCTGGAGTTTGGTGATCCTCAGCGACTGAACCCGAAGCTGAGCCGGGATGCCGCCGCGATCATTAAAAGGGCGCTTGAACCGGACATGAACAAGCGGTTCAAGAGCGCCCAGGAGATGAAGCAGGCTGTCCAGAATGTGCTGCTCAACTCCGCAATGAAGGGTAAAGGTGTCAGGAAGGTCATTCATGCACAGAACGGAAAGCCCATCAAGCTTCCGTGGTGGAAAAAGATCTGCTGGGTGAGCATACCCGTCATGTCTCTGGGGTGCAGCGGGACCACGGGGACCCTTACCACGGATGATCTCTGGATCCAGCCGAGACCCCGGGTCTTCGGACCGGACGCAGCGCGGCTCCTGTTCCGCGTGGAGAGCGGAGCGCTCAAGCCGGGCAGGGAATACCGGCCGCGACTTACGGTCAAGACCGATGCAGGCATCCTCCGGCCCCAGCTCGTGTTCAGGAAGTCCTTGCCGTGGATCATTATCGAAGCGACAGTGCTTGCGGCGATGATTGGGGTGGCGGTGATGATGATGAGATAAAAAACCGGATAGCTTTTCACTTTCTACGATTATTTGCCTGCCTGATGGAGTCGATCGTCATACATGAAGTCTTCTATCGACTTGATCTTGACATGCTTCCTGTCGGGGTGTTGGGGATTGATGAGGATATTGAACTCATGCTCGATGACCGCTGACGGCACGCGAAGCAAAAGGCCCTGCCCGCTTTCCACCCACTTCGTGCCGAAATCAGCCGACTCAAAAGGCGGCGGGTAGTCATGCCAGTTGCGAGGCAGATCCGACGGCTCCACTTGTTTTGCCTTCATTGCGGCAGGGATGCCGATTGAGACGATCTTGAGTCCCGCGGGAATATCCGGCAGCGATACATGGACGAGATATTCCATCGCGGCAAGCGATCTGCTCTCGGATGTGTAAATAATTGCCGTGCCTTTGTTGTTCCACCTGCCGCCATTCAGCCGGGCGCCCTGCCCGGAGAGGTCCCGGGCATGTTTGGCAAGGGCTATCCGATAGACCACCCTCATGCATAAACACCGTGCTCGATGCGGCCGAGTTCGTCCGTGACCATTTGGGCGCCGGTTTTGAGGCTGACCAATGCGCTCGGCGCTTTCCCTCCCAGGGCCTTGCTGGGCGTGTCGAACCATCTCAGGAACTTCTCCCGGGTCCCGAACACTTCGATGCCCTTTCCCACAAGCAGCACCAGCTGTATGATGTGCTCCGACACGGTGGGATTGAACTTTTGTTTATTGGAATATCTCTGGATGGTGCGCGCGGTGACCGGAAGCAGATGGGCGATCCGGTCCGTTGAGAAATCCAGGTAGCGCACAAAAATCATGAGGGAGCTTTTCGTGACACCCTCAGCGCTCATTTCAATCACATCCATCCATGACTTCGGCTGTTTGTGGAAGACTTTTTTAAAGATAAAGACCCCCTTCGCATGGGTCCGGGCCGCTTCGTCTTCTTTTTGGCGCTCTTTGAGCGAAGTTTTGACTACCAGGGCATCCATAACGCACCTCACGTTCCAGCGACAGTATGCTTGACATTTGTCCATATTATAACGAAATATGTCGACATTTGTCAAGGG
>CAKKPG010000003.1 GCA_919901555.1 Nitrospiria bacterium
CGCCCATGCCCCATGCCGCCCATGCGCCATGCCGGCGCCATGCCGGCGCCATGCCTCATGCCGCTCATGCCGGCTCATGCCGGGCTCATGCCGCATGCCGGGTCGGACCAAGCCAAGCTCCTGATATTCAAATGGTATCGCTCCAAAAATAGACGTTTTGAGGCCTTAAACAGTCATTTTCGTGGCCCAAAGTGATAGGGCGCTGGTGTTTCTCTCAACTCATAGCTCCCATCCGCTCCGATTCCCTCACGACCTTTCCCGGCATTACCAAGTTTTTCCTTCGTCTCGTTTACAAATGACGCGCTGCCCACCGCTACGCTTTCCGTCCACTTCCCATCCCTGCCGCGGTCACCCCTGACGAGTGCATCCTCAATCCATCCCCGATAGGCACCGGCAAGATCACCCATGGCCTTAACGTTGAGAAGTTCTTTTAGTCCTTCATAGTCGAGTAACGCATATCGCTCTCGCGGGGCTTGGATTTCATTGTATCCGCTAAAAGGCCACTCAGAGGGGTGCTTCACAACCCCGGCGCGAACCATGTTCATGTCGATGTAAATCATGCATTGGAGCAAATGCTTGTCCGTTTCCACGGCAGTTGCATGATAACGGTCTTCCCAGTACGCCCCTTTCCGATTCTTTCTTTGATTGTACTCCTGCCCCATCCTTCCTGCGAACAGTTGCACTGAGTTTGAGATAACGTCTCGTTCACCGTTGTCTCTGACCAGAAGATGGATGTGGTTGGAGGTCACCATATAGTTCAGCACACTGAGGCCATAGCGTTTTCTGGCTTCGAATAGCCACTGAAGCCATAACCGGCGGTCCCTGGCAAACTTTAGCAGGAATTCTTTTTTATGGCAGCGGTGCGTGATGTGCCAAACATAGCCGGGAATGTAATGCCGATTCGCTCTTGGCATATCTTGTTCTTCTTGAAAGGACGATTTGCTTGTCAAAAACATCACTCTAAGGCCATAAATAAGGCAATTTTATCGTCATTATCAAAATATTTCAAATGGTTGTCTTGGTCCGACCCCGTACGGTACAATGGCAGTCGGGCGAATGACCGCCGCCCTTTGGCGCGTCGCTGTGGCCGCAGGTTGGTTCAAGATAATGGTTTGCGCACTTCTCTGCTCGACCCTCGAAACTTGTTGTTCAGTATCTTCGATATGGATTTACCTAGTTTGGTTTTGTCTTCATTTGATAAAGAGCCAAAAGGTGTATTAGCTGCCTGACCAAAAAACAAAAAAGATGTATGTCCAGTATTAAAGCTGATTGTGTAAGCTTCAAAAATATAGGGCTTTTTCCTCGGAGTCCCGTCTTTTTTGTTTTTAATGCGATGTATCTCTTTCTTGTCTTTTATATTCAATCTCCGTAAATGCTGCTCCGCTATAGAGCAAATAATAGCATGAGGTTTTAAACACTCCATCAAGCGAGACCATATTTTACACCCTTCAGAAACCAGGTCCTCTGCGATGTCCTTTCTTGATTTAACTAACTCTGTCCATGCAGGATTTGTAGCGATGGGAGTACACAGGTCAGTATGTAACGCAGTTGACGATACAGTATCGTTAGGGTAATAACTGGCATCCAAGCCAGATAAAATATGTTTGTATGACTTAAACCACTTATAAGGTTTGTTCTTAAAATAATCATTAAGAGAGTTGATGTAAATGGTTTTATTTCTAGATATTTTAAATCGCTGCAAATCGGAAGGAAACTCCTTCATCGATGGATTAAGCCCAACTGTAATTATTCGATGTTTTGATTTGCGATATGCTTCTAAATCACCAAAATAAAGTATAGGGATCGAACGCTTTACAATATGCTCGTTTTTTGCAAATTTGTCGTAATGACGCCAGGTTCTTTTGATTAATTTGTCCATGTATTCTGATTCCAACCGCTTCGCTTGAGGGGCGCGGTTTTCAGCAAACCTCTCGAAGCGATGGTTAAGTCTTCCCTGCAATATCTTCTTGAAATGAGATTTATTTAAATTTAAATAATTCGCATACCTCAATATTCAAAGCATTTGCCAGTTTCAACACCGAATCTAGAGAGATGTTCGCTTTGCCATTTTCAATCCTGCTCAAAAACGTAACGTGTAGCCCCGCTTTCTCAGCCAAAGCTTCTTGCGAAATATCTTTGTCGATTCTTGCCTTCTTAATTTCTTTACCAAATTTTATGAGAAATTGTTTTAATGTCATAGCCGAAATGATACAATATCCGACTTGACATTTACATAGACTAAACTTATAATTAATTAGCTTAGAAAGCAATATTATTCTTTACTAGTGAATATATTTCACTTTAAGACAATTAATTAACCTGAAAGAAATGGAGGTCGTATGGAAGAAAGCAAGGAAAAATTACGATTACGTTTTCAAGCAGAAACTGACGTTGTTATAGAACCCTATCCCGAGGATTGGAAACAGTATGCTGAATGGCTTGAAAATCTGGCTATCAAAGAACTTAATAATGAAATGGTAAAAGAAAATGAGTTGTTGCTAAAGAAGATACGGGAAGCTATGGATGCCCTAGAAGAAGGCATTAAAAGCGTTTGAGACCACTGAAATGGCCGGGGCCGGTTTGCGCACCGCACCCGCGGTTCTATATTTCGTAGAGCAACGCGAAACCCGACTGATTAGGTCTATCCTAAATTAACAAAATATTATATAAACGGGACTATAGCATGAGAATATTTATTTATCAAGAGGTTGAAAAGAATATTGCTTTGACGTTGACGAGATATATCCATATAATATTTCAAATTAGATATTCCGAAAAAACGTAATATCCAAATTAAAAAGGAACCATCGATATGCTCCCTGTCCCTGACGAAATTTCTGAAAAATTTCGATGCCATGATGGAGCAAAAATCAGTTGTGGCGAATCTTCGGAATGATTATCGGAAATGGCTCCGATACTTTCTCGATTTCCGCGCGATATATTCACCGCCCGATGCAAAGTCCGAGCAGGACGGTCAAGGAAGCGAAAAGCCCGCTGGATTTTTGACCGATCCGGCGCAGGGCGGGCTTGTGCTCACACTTCAATTACCCCTCCCCCGACAACCCTATCCCCTTCATAGAACACCGCTGCCTGGCCGGGACAGACGCCGGCAACGGGCTTGTCGAATATGACCTGGACGCGGCCTGGTCCTGCGGGCTCGATCTTCGCAGGCACGAAGGGCGAGCGGTAGCGTATTTTAGCGGTGACGTGCAGGGGAGTTTTCAGCTCATCGAAGGGGATGAAGTGCGGCTGAGACACCGCGGTCTCCTTTGTCTGGAGCTCGGACAGCTTTCCGAGAATGACCCTGCTCTTTTCCGGTTCGATCCTGGTGACGTAAAGCCGTTCTCCTGCGGCGACGCCGAGCTTTCTTCGCTGTCCCACGGTGAAGAAGGCGATGCCGTTGTGCTTTCCCACGACCTTCCCGTCGGTCATGATGATTTCTCCGGGTTTGAGGATCTCGGGTGCATGTTCCTTCAGAAATGCGCGGTAGTTATTGTCCGGGACGAAGCAGATCTCCTGGCTCTCGGGCCGCTCCGCAGCAGGGAGGTTGAGCGTCCTTGCCTGTTCGCGCACTTCTGTTTTTTTCATCCCTCCCAGGGGAAAGAGCACGTGCGCGAGCTGGTCCTGGGTCAAGCGGTACAGGAAGTAGCTCTGGTCTTTGCCGGCGTCGATGCCTTTCTTCAGGAGAAAACGGTCTGTTGCCGGATCGTGTTCGATACGGGCATAGTGGCCGGTGGCGAGAAAGTCGAAACCATTTTCGCGGGCGAAGGACAAAAGCAGATGAAACTTGATGAGGTCGTTGCACTTGATGCAGGGGTTCGGCGTGCGGCCGTGACGGTATTCGGAGACAAAGTTTTCGATAATATTCTGGGAAAAGGCCTCTTGTACGTCGATCACGCGATGGGGAACGTCGAGGTGGCTGCAGACGGCCTGGGCAGAGGCAATGTCGCAGCAAAGCCCTGACGCCAGTTTCATGGTGACGCCTTCGACTGCGAAGCCTTGCCGCAGGAGGAGCGCGGCGGTAAGAGAACTGTCAACGCCGCCGCTCATGGCTACAAGAACGCGCTTGGTCATAGAGAATTTTACCACGGAGGCACGGAGACACGGAGAAAAGCGCATCCACAGATTTCGCAGATGACGCAGATTAAGGTCTTACGATTAAGCCCTGAATCTGATTTCTTATAAATCTGTGAAATCTGCAGATTTATTTTTCCCGATGCCCTCCGTGTCTCCGTGGTTATATTACGCCTTTTTCCACTTCAACACGAGGAGCGTCACCGAGCCCAGGATGAACAGAATCCCTCCCGCGAGCGCCCAGATTGCTCCGGGGTCCTTTGCCACCAGGAGAAGCGCGGCGGGACGGGGTTGCAGCTCGAAGCTCTTCAGGTAAATTCCCATTCCTTTATAGAAAAGCGGCCTGTTCGGCCCGAGCGAGCCGATCTTCACAGGCTGGTTGTTTTCATAAAGAAATACCTCTGCGGACCAGCCCCTGGGAAAGCCTGAGGCGTCGGCCTCGGCGCGGAGTTCCCGGAGATAGAGCGCACGGTTCTCCGGCAGCCCCGTGGCCATCATTCCCTCGGCCAACATGCCCGAAAGTTTATAGCCCCAGCCGGCACCGAGCAGGTGCGCAAGCAGCATGAAGAGAAACCCCATATGCACCACCTGGGGCGCGATGCGAAGGAGAAAATCCTTCCGGGACCATCTGCCCTTGATCGCCTGGAGGCTGCAGACGATGGTGTTGATCGTGAGCAGCACGAGGGCGGCAAGGGCGCCGAAAAACCACCACGTGAGCCATACCTGCTCCGAAGCCATGTCGCCGATCCAGTGGAAGAGGAGGCGGTCGTTCATGGGGCCAAAGATCTCCCGGTGCGTCGGCATCATGGAGGAGCCGATGAAGAACAGGCAGACGAGCGCCAGGAGCGTCCAGACCGTTGTTTTGAGAGAGAGGAAGAAAGTTTTCATTGTTTGGACCAAGGCAACCGAGTTGCCGTTTTTTGGACCCAGGCGCTCATGCCTTGCCTACGCCGACATGGTCGGCTCGGTCCATATCAAAACTCATGGGAGCTCTTCATCAAGAGCCCCACTCCTGCATAGGTGAACATCACGATCACGAAGCCGATGATCCCCAGCCACACGACGCTGCGGCCGGACCAGCCGCGGACGAGCCGCGCGTGAAGATACAGGCCATACCAGAACCAGACGATGGTGGTCCAGAGCTCCTTCGGCGTCCAGAGCCAGTACGTGCCCCAGGCGTAGTAGGCCCAGATGCCGCCGAAGATCATGGCAATGGAGAAGAGGACGTACCCGAGCAAAAGGTTCCGGTATTGATCCGCTTCGTCCTCCTTCCGGCCATGCATGAGGAAAAGGACGCCGAAGACCGCGCCGAGAGCGAAGAGGGCATAGGCGACGAATGACAGGATCACATGGAGCTCGAACCAGAGGGTCTTGAGCACCGGCGGCAGCGGCCCGTGCATCTGGGGCGCGGCGAGCGAACCGGCGAGCAAGAGCAGAATGAGCGGGATCGTAATGTATGAATACCAATCGCGCAGACGCTTCCAGCCGAAGATCAGGTAGGCCGCGCCGATGGAGAAGGCGAGAAAGCCGAGCGTGTCGTGGAGGCCGATGAGCGGAATCCTGCCGTACTTCACGGCCGACGCGGCAATGAGCGCTGCGTGAAGCGCCAGCGCCGCGAGGATGAGCCTCGTTCGATAGAGCGCCAGAGGATAAAGGATGAAGAGAGTTATTTCCATAATTTTGCATTTTGCATTTTGAAATTTGACTTTTCCATTGCTTTCTTGGTGTCTTCGCGCCTTAGTGTCTTTGTGGCGGATTTTGTACCTGAGACACAAAAGGCATCCCAACTATCCGGGATGCCTTTTAATGAGCCTTATGATATCTTGAAGAGTGAAACTATTTCTTTCCGAGGATCGCCTCTTTTGCGGCCTTGGCAACGCGGAACTTCACGACCTTCTTTGCCGGGATCTTGATGGCCTCGCCGGTCTGGGGGTTCCGGCCCATGCGGGCCTTGCGGTTCACCAGCACGAGCTTGCCGAGCCCCGGGAGCGTGAAGGCGTTCTTTGCCTCCTTGTAGGCCAGCGCTGCCAATTCTTCCAGGAACTGCACTGCTACTTTCTTCTTAAGGTCCACCTTCTTCGCAAGAGCATCCGCAATCTGAGACTTCGTCATGGCTTTTGCCATAAACTTTCCTCCTTAATATAATGAAATGTGAATTTTTCACTGCCGGGAAGGCAGTTTTACTGCGATTTTCTAAAAGTATATACACTCCATTTGAAAATAGCAAGCGATTTTTTAAAAAAGTTTTTTTTGTGGTGATATTGTTCAGACCTTCTGTAGAGGAAAAAAGGGGCCTGTACGGGCGCTACGGAGAAAATGTTGGGCCCATGCTGCAGAAGTTTCAGGTCAGGGATTACGGGACCCTTGATAGGGAACCATATGCGGGTGACCCCATACCGTTCTGAACTGCGGCGCCGCATCCACGATCATCTGCTGCCCGTTACGATCCCGATGGGGGCCTGCAAGCATTCTCCCCTGCCGGGCTTTTCCGCTCCAGTGCAGAGAGGATCATATCAAGGACCTTTTTTTGGCGGCCCTCGTATTTGTTCAGCACGGCCAGGCAACTGCCCATCGGAAACCGTTCGTGCAGATAGTCGGCATCGCGACCCGAGAGGATGATGATCCGGTTCTTGTCCACTCCCTTGGAAATGGCGTAGGAAAGGACCTTGGCGCCGTCCAGGCCGGGCATCTCCAGGTCGACGAGCATGAGATCGAGGTCATCGGTGATGGAGGCCAGGCATTTTATCGGGTCATTACAGGTCAGGACATGGAGTCCGGGAAACCGTTCCTCCACGTACTCCTCGAGCAGCTTCAAAAACGCCGTATCATCGTCGATCAGTAAAATCTTCCCCATCTTCTGCCCGCCTTTTTTCGTTTTTCAAAACAGCGACGAGCTCCGCCGTCATTATGAGAGGAAAATTATCAACATCTTAATTACTTCGGTCTGGCTCCTTACCGTTCCCTAAGATAGTCGCGGCGGTTACGATTTCGAGACAGCCTGCTTCCCGCCCGGCTTCGCAGAGAGCGCGATGTCCACGACATTGCGCACGAACTGCTCGTCCGCTACCCCGTGCACGGCCTCTTCCGGGAACTCGACAAGGGAGCGGAAATGCGCGGCGACCTCCCGGAAGAGTTCCACCCGCGCATCGGGGTCGAGTTCATCCCGCCGCAGCAGGGCCTGCACCGCGATCCCCGCCTCCCGGGGCGTCACGCGCTGTCGCAGGCGGCCGGCAAGGTGCGGGTATTCGCGAAGGGAATTGTACTTTCCGGCCAGGAGCTGCTCCAGGTCCGGGTCCGCGACCTTCGGGTTCCGGACGACAATGGTATTCGCGGCGATGTCTCCCAGGCGCTGGCTGCGACGGCCCACGAGGCACGCGATCCCGCCGACCGCGTAAAGCGCCGGCAGGGTGTCCACGAAGCGCATGAGGTTGCGGATCACGACCTGGCTGGGCTGGAGCCGGAGTCCCTGAGCGTCCATCACCCGGAGCCGCAAGATCCGCTTCCCGATGGTCTGCCCGCGCCAGTACCATTCCGCCGCGATCCCGTACCCGATGGAGATAAAAAAGTACGCCAGGACCGTGAGCGCGCGGGAAAAATCCGGGCTGATGACGCCCGCAAGCCCGAGCGCCGCGCCGGCCACGCCCGACGCCGCTACGATGCAGGCGAAGTCGATCCCCCACGCGAGGAACCGGGTCACCGGCCCCGCGAGGAGCAGGGAAAAGACGATGCCCTCGGGTGTACGGATGAGGAGGGTGCCGGTCTTCTCCCTCTGCGTTGCCCGGTCCCCGTTCGCCGGATCAGCCGCGTCTGCGTCTCTCATGCCCGTCCTTTCTCTGCAAAGCCTTCGTCTCGTTCGCCCCTGATACGCCGAGGTACAGGACGAGGAGGAAGAGTTCGACCAGGGAGAAGCCGATCTTGAACGAATACGGGAGCACCGGCTCATGGTACTGGGAGATGAACGCCTCGATGAACCCGGCCCAGACCAGCATGAGCGCCACGCCGGCGCCGAGGATGACAAGGTCGCCGGAGACCTCCCTGAGCCGCATCCGGAGCGACTGACGGCTGCCTCTGCCGATGAGCGCGGCAGCCAGCGCCAGCCCGGTCTGACCGGCAAGGAGGAGCGCCGGGATCTCGATCACGCCGTGGGGCGACAGCCACGCAAGGAGGAATGTGGACTGCCCTGCCCGCACGTAGTCCAGCGCCACCGCGCCGAGGATCACGCCGTTGTAGAACAGCATGATCACCGTGCCCACGCCCCAGGTCACGCCCAGGGCCATGGTGAAGATGCTCACTTTGGTGTTGTGGGTCATATACCATGCGGCCCCGGTCATCTTGACGCCCTTCAGCCGGTCCCTGGTCGCCTTTTCCTCGGCAGCCACGCGCTCGGACGGGCTCCCCTGAAGATGAGGGAACGGCAGCAGGACCTCCTTGGCGTCAGGATCGAGACCCACGGACGCCCCGCCGAACGCGATCCCGGCCAGGGTGATCGCGAGCGACAGGAGGAACGCCCGTATGTGCCGGCGGAACGTCCGGGGAAAGGTCTCCCTAAGCCACCGGAGCGGGGCAAACCGGTGCGGCGTGTCCCGGGTCTCATGCACCTCGCCGTACGCGCGGCCTACCAGGGACTCGAGATAGCGGTGGGTCTCCGGGTCGGACGCGAACGTCGCGATCTTCGCGAGGTCCGCGGACGTCCGCTGATACAGGTAGTGGAACCGCTTTGCGTGCTCCAGGTCCATCCGGCGCTCCGGGTCGTTCTCGAGCGCGTCGAGCACGGCCTCAAGCTCTTTCCAGGAGTGTTTCTCCTCGGTGATGAATTTCTGGAGGTCGATGATCATAGGGCCTGCCTCTGCTTCACGGCCACGTACTCAGAAACCAACCGGCCGCACAGGACCTCGCTGTCGATGAGCGAGAAGCGCACGCCCCGCCGCTGGAGGGATTTTTCCAGTTCGCGAAGGTTGCGCCACAGGAGGTGGCCGCCGAGACCCTGGTACAGGTCGTCAAGAGACTGCGCATCGGGGTCGGAAAAGAGCGGCTGCACGCGCGGCTGCCTCAGCATGGCGACCAGCACAAGGTGCTTGCGCCTGATCAGCTCCACGTTCCGCTCGAAGCTCTCGGCCACGATCGGGTCGTCCAGGTTCGTGAGGAAAATAAGCAGCGCCCTTCGCCGCAGGCGCATGCCGAGAAAGGAGCAGAGCTCGTCGAAATCCGGGGTGACGGTCTGCGGCTGGAGCCGGTAGAGCGCGTCGCGGCAAAGGTTGTAGTGCGCCCTGCCGCTCTTCGCCCGCAGGAAACCGTGCACCCGGTCGCTGAAGGTGACCATGCCGAACAGATCGCCCTGCCGCTCGGCCGCCGTGCCCATGATGAGCCCGGCGGTGATGAACCGCTCGAGCACGGTCTCCGGATACTCCCGCGGCTCCCCAGGCACCGCGGTGCGGGAGGTGCGGCCGCTCAGGCGCGACGCGTCGATGATGACGTACACCTCCTGCGTCCGCTCGATCTGGAACACCTTGGTCACCGGCCTGCCGCGCTTGGCCGTGGTCTTCCAGTGGATGTGGTCGAAACCGTCCCCGTGGACATACTCGCGCAGCTTTTCGAACTCCCGGCCCTCCCCCACCTGGCGCTGCGCGTGGAGGCCGAAGTTCCCCCGGTTCAGAAAGAGGGCCGCGAGGTTCTTCCGTTCCGCGAGAAGGTTGGGATACACGCGGACCTCGCAGCGGATGGGCACGGCCAGCCGGCCGGCCCACAACCCGAGGGGCGAGACGCCTTCCAGGTAGCAGGCGTCGAGGACATACCTGCCCCGCTTGAGCGGTGTGCACGGCCAGCGGAAATGCAGCGCCTCGCCCTTCGGCGGCAGCGCTGCGGAAAGGTGCTCGTGCGGCGTGGCGATCTGGCGCGGAAAGGCCAGGCCGATCCGCAGCTGCCGGGCCCTCGCGCTGCCGGACCTCACCAGGAACCCGACCTCTCCTTCCCGGTCCCTGGCCAGCCGGACGGTCTCGGGGAAATCAACGCTGACGCCGCGCACCGTATTCCCGGCAAAGAGCGCATCGAGCGCAGCCGCCGCGAGAAACGCGCCGATGACCGCTGCCGAGAGCATTGCGGCGGACGGCACGGCAGCCCCCAGGGCCGCGAACGGAAGCACCGTGACCGCGGTCCAGAAGAGCATTCTGTTCGCGGGCACGATCATCGAGGGACGCCGATGGTCTTGAGGATGTTCCGGATCACTTCTTTCACCGTCATGCCTTCTATCTCGTAGTCGGGCCTGAGTATCAGGCGGTGCTCCAGCACCGGCACGGCCATGGACTTGATGTCGTCCGGAGTGACGAAGTCCCGGCCGTCGATGGCCGCCAATGCCCTGCCCGCAAGGACCAGGGCCTGGGTCGCGCGCGGGCCCGCGCCCACGAGCACGCTCTCGTGTTTGCGCGTGGCGGCAACGATGTCCACGATATAGCCGACCAGTTCCTCCTTCACCAGCACCGCTTCGAGGTCCAGCCGCAGCCTGGGCAGTTCATCCGCCGGGACGACCGTCTTGACGCCGCCCTTGGCCAGCACCTCCTCGGGAGACTCCCTGCCGAGCATGCGCTGCGCCAGGGCCAGCTCCTCGCCCCGGCCCGGATAGTCCATCGTGATCTTGAGCATGAACCGGTCCTTCTGCGCCTCGGGCAGGGGATAGGTGCCCTCGTACTCGATGGGGTTCTGCGTGGCAAACACGGTGAAGTTGGGCGAAAGCGCGTGGGTATCGCGGTCGATCGTGACCGTCCGCTCCTGCATTGCCTGGAGCAGGGCCGACTGGGTCTTGGCAGGCGCCCGGTTGATCTCGTCCGCCAGGAGGAACGTGGTGAAGACCGGGCCCTTGACCAGGGTGAATTCGTTCCGCTGCATGTTGAACACGTTCGTGCCGGTCACGTCCGCGGGCATCAGGTCCGGCGTGAACTGGATCCGGCTGAACTCGCTCCCAAGCGCAACCGCCAGGGTCCTGACAAGGAGCGTCTTGGCAATGCCGGGCACGCCTTCGATAAGCGCGTGGCTGTTGGTGAAGATCGCGATGAGCGACTTGTCCACCGCGTCCGCCTGGCCGATGATGACCTTCGAGACCTCTTTCCTGGCCGCGGCCAGGACTTCCTTCAGGTGGTCGGTGTTCTTGTTCATGGCAATCGTTTCCTTTCCGATAAAAGTACGCTGATAGCCCGGTAGGCCTGTACGGGGTCCCGCTCTTTGGCGGGCCTTTTTTTCTCCGCGTCGCTGATCGCCTGCGCCCGATCGAGCTCGTCGCCCGAAAGTCCGGGCCGCTTCTGTAATGACTTTTTCCACTCCTCGAAGCAGACACCCAGTATCTCGCGGCCGGAGATCGTGCGGCGCAGCAGGCCCGAAAGCCCGGAGAGCGTGTCCCGACCCGACCACATACCCTGTTCACGGTCCCTGCGCTCGTCTTCGAACGGCGGGACAAGGCCCGCAAAGTTCTTCCAGATGAACAGCAGGGCAAGGAGAAGCACGCCGCCGAACATGCCGGTGAGTCGGTATTTTCGTCCGAGCGCCGCGATGCCGGGATTTTCCTGGATGCCGAAGTGTGTCTCGTCGAAGATCACCGTGCTGTTCCCCCCCACGAGCCAGGCAAGCAAATCAGGATTGCGCTCCTTACGCATGGCCTCATTGCTCACGAAATAGGTGTCGGTCGCGATCACGATCGTGCCCCTGCCGAACGAACGTTCGATCACAACGGGGCGGCTGTTCCGGTTGTACACAATCTTCCATTCCGTACCCGGATCCTTGAACGAGAGCCCGGTATGCCATGTCACGGACCCGGGAAGTTCGTGCGCGTCCGTTGCAAGGACCGCTGTCATCACGGCAACGCGGTCCTGCTTTTTCGGCGCCTCGTCCCGGACAACGCTGAATTTCCAGCGGTCTTCAAGCGATACCCATCGGGGCTTCCCTCCGCTTTCCTCGTCATCAGCGTCCTGGTCTTTTTCCCCGCCGGTCTTTTTTTGCGCCTGCTTCCCGCCTTCCTTCTCGTTCTTTTTCTCCGGCGCTGCTTCGTCCCGTTCTTTCTTCGGCCGCAGTCCCCTCTCCGGATAGAGCAGGATGACGAGCCGGCCACCCTCTGTTGCAAGCGCTTCCAGGGCCTTTGCCTCGCCCTCATCCACATACTCGAGGGAACGGGACGCTGTGCCGGGGAAAAGAACCGCCTTCGGACCGTTGTCGCCCAATTTCGGAAGCGCACGGTAATTGCGGCTGACCGTCATGCCCTCGATCCCTTCCAGACCCTCGTACAAAATCTTTGTCCCGAGGGGATCGGCCCGGAGCGATGAATAAACAGGATACACATCGCCTGCCTCGAACCTGAGGAGGAAGAGGTTCACTGCGCCCGCCAGAAACCCGGCCGCAAGGAGAACAAGCAGGATGTTATGAAAGCTTCGTGGTTTCCGCACGTGCCATGATCCTCTTCTGATTGGTGTCGAACAGGGCCATGATATCACCCGTCACCTCGTGCATGCCGTACCAGGCGCGCTCGACGATCCGTATGTTCTCCGAAAATGCCTGAAGGAGCTCGGGAAGCGTGTGGGCCTTCCTCCGGAGCTCCTGCTCGTACTCGCGGTTGGACTTGAACGATGCGATGGTGATGCTCCCCTGCGCGGCCAGGTGCGAGAGAGCGGCCAGGTAAAATGCCCGCAGGGCAAGCCGCAGCTCCCCTTGCTCCATCAGGCCCCTGCCGAGCTCAAGCCAGCGGTCCATGGGGAGCTGGTCAGCCGGGACGTCGTCCCGTTCCAGATCAGGCGCGGAAATGGCGGTCCCGACGGCCGTTTCCACCCTGCTGCCGCGCCTTCGCTGCCACATCCGCCGGAACATGATTGCCAGGGTACAGACCGCCGCGCACAAAAGGGCGTAGAGCAGGATGTAGATCGACAGGGACCATCCCGCGTCCCGCGGCCGTTCTTCGTGATCGGGCCTCATCCTGCTGAACTTGTCGAAGATCCAGTCGATGGCCTTTTTGAACCATTGGCCGATTGGCCGGAGCCAATCCTTCACCATTTCAATGGCGCTGTCGACGAACCGGGCGATCGCCCCTTGTTTCTTTTCGGTCCCCTGTTTCTCCCGGGGCATGCGCCAGGAGTACTCGCGCTTGGTGATGACCTTGCTGATGGAGCGGTCGATCTCCTGCGCAGACACCTTCGGGGAATGACGAACGGGATTCTGCGCAACCTGTTCCCCGGCAGACGCGTACGAGGGAGTCAGCGCGTGCAGAAAGAGAAGGAAGGCGAGGACTGCCGCGGTGATCGTCGCTGGCCGGAACCGCTTGAGTTCCTCCCTGAGATCTTCTCCGGTCTTGAGCGACTCCCCGTAAAAACAGCGGAGCGCGTACACGGCCTTGACCAGCGGGTCCACCGCGAGGTAGGAAAGGCCGCACGTGACCGCGAGAAAGGTGGTATTGAACACGCTCCCGCCCGCCCTCGTGAACACGGTCTCGACCCCGAACAGCATGTGCAGAAGCCGCGGCAGGATGGCAAGGACCATGGTAAGGTTCAAAAAAACGAAAAATCCGAAGAGGAAAAGGATGGCCAGCGCCGCGTGGTTCTGCGCGGGAAAGAGCGCGGCGGTCACCCGGGCCTTTCGGAAAATTGCCCGTACGCCGCCGGTCTCACCGTCGCCGAACACGGTGATGTTCTGATAAAAGGCGTACAGCCACCCGAAGGGGAGCGTAATAATGAGCGCAAGAGGCAGAAGGACAAGTCCCGTGGGCTGGATCGCGGTCTGGAGCGTGGCCATCCGCAGCGCGCTCCGGATTGTCCAGGGTCGCGTTGGTTCTCCGGTGAGCTGCTCGCGGATGCGCCTGGCAAAGACCGTGTGCCAGCATTTCATCCAGATGAAGAGCGCGGAGACGAAGAACGCCTCCCCGGCGCCGTGCTGCCATGCGTTGGCGCCGCGGCTCATGTCCGCCCAAAAATAGAGGAACCCGAGGAGGAACGGCAGGCTTCCGGCATAGTAGGGGGTGAGCAGACGTCCGGCCGAGCGGCGCAGGAGATGCACCGCCTCTTCGATAAGCTCGACCGCGGGCTTGCCTTTTCTGCGCTGTACCTTGCGGTTCATTCCGCCTCCCACCAGGAGCTCTGCCAGACCGTGCCCTCATGAAAGGACGAGGGCAGGGAGAGAAGCGCCTGGCCGACGTAGTAGTAGAAGAGCCAGAGGACCATGAACCCGAAGAGGAACTGCGCCAGCCGCACCAGGCCGGCGAGGCGGAACCGCCTGGTCCGGGACGGCGCGAGGAGCTTCGCGATGCACGAGGCGCAGAGCAGCCGGTCGTCGTGCTCCACCACGCATTCGCGGCAGAAATACCTGCCGCACTCCGGGCAGCAAGCCACGGCTTCGCGATGAGGATGGTTGAAACAACGCTGTGCGGCAAGGTCTTTCATCCTTCATTCCTGCCGCGCTCAACCTGATCAGATGCGGAGAAGGGATGGGAGCGGGTCCGTACCCGCTCCTCTCGCCGGAAGGGCCCCAGAAGCGCGAGCCCTGCGATGCCCAGAGGGACAGAGCATACGATGGAAAAGATATAGAGGAACATGAGGAAGGGCTTGTCGAACGGAGAGAGGGATGACATCATCCGGTATATTGCCCACTGATCGTTCATTTTCTGCGCAACTTCCGGGTTAGTCACGAAAAGCGACATAAAGAACGCGTAGCTCATCGCAAACATCAGGATGACATAGGCCAGGGAAGACCACGTGACGGTACGCAGTCCCTTTCCCATGCCGCTGTCGTGCTGCTTGGCCAATGAGATGATGATCAAGATGCCGATCGCCATCATGAGCGCCGATCCGACCAAATCGAGCGCCATGCTGGTGATGAAAATATCGGCCGCGCTGGCGGCCCCGTCCACCAGAAGAAGAAAGAAGAGGGCTGCGTGGATCCTGCCGCCATAGGGGGTGAAGGCTTTGGCAACAGGCGCCGCCGGTCCCCCCTGGCTCTCGGACCGGGGGAGGCCGGTGACCGCTGTTGCCCTGGCGCGCATTTCTTCGCGACTGATCGTGCCCTGGGCCGCTTCGATGAGCGGCCGCAGCCGCTCGATCACCTTGTTCGCCTTGCGCAGACGGTTGAGCGACGGCAGTTCCTCCCTGCTCACCGCCGTCTGGAGGTGAGTGATACACGTGGGGCCGCGGAGGATATTGGTCAGGAGGAGCACAAAAAAAAGCCCCGCTATCACCCAGAACACGACGGCCGCGTCCTTACCGGTGGTCGATGAAAGGGCGGCAAAGAAGCTGGCGAACAGGCTGAAGACGATGTTCCAGACCACGCCGCGGCCGGTCTTTCGCGTGAGGATCGCCTGGATGTCCCGATAGTAGAACCGCTTGTAATCCTCAGTATAGCCGGAATTGTAGGCTAACAGGAGATGGTCCTTACCGGCCCAGAGCCGGGCCCGTATCCGGGCAACCGTCAGGACGAAACCTCCCCGTTTTCGTCCCCGGCCCGGCAGGCGATGATATTCTTTTTTCGGGTTTACCATGTCAGCGGTTCCTCATGCCAGCCACTTCGTGAACAGAAGCGCCCAGCCCCCGATCTGGAGAAGAGAGAAGATGATGGCTATGATGAATCGGACCTTCGTCCGCGGAAGGATGCTCGTGGGCGAGTTCCAGTGGCGGATCGCGTAATACATACCCATCGGGGCCGTAATGAGCGTCACCCAGACAAGGATAAGCGGAAGGATCGAAAGCGACAGCGCCACATTGTCGTACAGCACGCGGTGATTTTCCAGATTCTTCATCGTGCGTTTTTTCTGGCCGGTTTCAAGACAGAGGGGGCAGAGATGCCGGCCGCCGAGCTCCACATCGCACAACGCGCAGAGGAACCTTCCGCAACCGGCGCAGGGCACAACGGCTTTTTTCCGGGGGTGGAAAAAACAGCCGGCTTCCGCGCCCATCACGAGTTTTTCCCCCTCCTGGGTTGAGGCGGGCGGGTTGACGAGAGCCGAAAAGGCGTCCACCCGGACCAGGGCGCCGCACAGAGGACAGGGAGAGAGGCCGGGGGCGTTCAGCAGCTCCACCGGGAGCGATACTTCACACTTCGTGCACTGGATCAAGGTTTCTCCATCGTTGAATGAATCTCCCCTCCCTTGATGGGAGGGGATTGAGGGGAGGGTGAAGTATCCGGCGCTCGTACTCATCACCCCCACCTGACCTCCCCCATCAAGGGGGAGGGACCTATAGGGTGACCCCGTAGCAAAGCTACGGGGAATTACAAGTTAACGCGTCTTCTTGATCACACGGGTATCGCAGATGCGATCGTGCAATGCCCGCTTTTCATCGTCAAATGCGACCATAAGGTAACCGATCCCGAGGATGATGCCGCTGAGCATTTCCGCAAAATGCCGCCCCAAAGCCCGGGCGTAGCTTACCCTGCCCCTGTCCGGGGTGATGATCATAATGCCCACCGCCATCTTGCCGGGAGTAGCCTGGAACTTACCGACAAAAAATGTGGCATAGGCTGCATTTGCCGTCATCTGCAGAAGAAAGAGGACAGCGGCAAAGCCGATCTGTGCCGCCGGATTTGGTGTTGATGCGTGGATCAGACCGCCACCGACCGCACCTGCGATGAATGAGATCATGATGTTGATGACGTACGTGATAATGCCGTCGATGAGTTTGGCTCCGCACCTGATCCAGAACCCCGCATACACCTTCGTGCCGGGCAGGGCCGCGCCTTCCTTCACCTTTTGGAAAAAGGAAGGCTTGCAGGACGCGCAGATGGTCATACCCTGGTATTGAATCAGGTCATCCGCCGGAAGCATTCTTCCGCACTGCGAACAGGCAACCTGCGCTCCGGCATCCGCCGCTCTCGGGGACCGTGGCGCGTCTCCACCGGGTCCGGCCTGAACATTCCGGTAAGCCACCCACTGCGTGATGGTCTCATTCCATACCCTGGTGTCGGGAGTGATTGTTCCCTCCCCCGCCAGCCGCTGTATATCCGCATCCGTGACCGGTCCGACCTTCTGCCCGTTCTTTTCATAGTACCAGCGCATAGCACCACCCTCCTGTCTCGTCCCCGGCGGCATCACCGCCGAAAGCGATCAAACTGGTCGCCGGACGCGTACTGAATGGTTAAAAAGTATCATACTCTTGCGAATCCTGTCAAGGTAAAAGCCGGAGGTTTCATGATTAATCTTAACGGAAGAAGGGATGCCGGGTAACCGTGAACCGGCAGGAAAATGTTAGAGGGGACCGGATGGCTGTTGCGGAAACCTCATAGGGTCGCGTCTTTTCAGGCTGTTGAAAAACGCCTGTTGCGTCATTGCGAGGAGCGCTTTTCGCTTTGCGGGCAAAATTGCCCTTCTCCGCGCCTCTGTGACTCCGTGGTGATATTTATCTTCCAATCCCGCCTCTCCGGCGCATGGTGATGAGCGGCACGGAAAGGTCCCCCGGTCGCTGTTTCAGGGTTGACTTCTTTGGCGGATTTGTGCTAATTTGTGCCCTGGAAATTGAACATGTATAAGGAGGAGGCGCGACCATGGCCACCAAGGCGAATTTCATACTCAAAGTCCAGGACGCGAAGCTTGCCGACGTCCAGAAGGCGCTCAAGGACGCGAACATCAACGTCGTGAGCATCATGGAAATCCATAAAGAGGAAGCATAGAAACCGGGTTTCTTGCCGCACACCGGGGGCGGCGCTCTCCAGGCCCTGCCCGCCCCTGCGCGCTCAGTCCTTTGGGGCGCGCCCATGCCCTGCCTTATCATGAGCGGAGGAGCTGCAGGCTCTTCCCCTCCGGTAATCTGCTATACTTAAATTATCGCGATAAAACGCTCTTATGAACCGTCCATGAGCTGCGTACACAGGAAAGGATAAAAAACGGCGCTTTCCTGCGTCCCGATCATCGCCCCCACCTTCGATTCCTCCCCCATCGAGGGGGAGGAGTTTTGGAGAAAGGCTTTTTCAGTTGAAAGTTACGCTTGCTGAACTGGAACAGGTAGCACTTGCCCTCTCGATCAAGGTCTCCTACGAAGACCTGAAGACGTCGAGGGGCGGCTCGTGCAGGGTCATGGAAACCCGGCGGATCATCATCAACAAACATCTCCCCGCCGGCGAGAAGGCCGGCTTCCTTGCGCGGGAACTCGGGGGCTTTGACCTGGAGGGGCTGGACATTCCTGACAGGGTGCGAAAAAAGATTCTCCGCGAGGCGGGAGAACGGGCGGACGCATCTCTGCCGTCCGTGTAGCGTTCGTTGCGCGGCCCGCTCAGCGGCGCTGCCGTACCAAGGAAGAGGCCTCTATGAGGATGATCGTTTTTTTAGCCGGACTTGCATTGTTCGCTCAGGGCTGCGCCTATGCCATCTCCTCCGACATGGCCCGGAAAGCCGACAAATCCATTTCCTTCAAGATGGTGCTGGCCGAACCGGATACCTTCAAAGGCAAAATCGTGATCCTCGGCGGCGCCATCGCGCAGATCAAGAACGGGAAGCAGGGAACGCTGATCGAGGTCGTGCAGAAGGAACTGGACTACTGGGGCAAGCCCAGGCGCACGGAGCGGTCGGGAGGCCGGTTCATCCTGCTCCATCCGCGGTACCTTGATGTACTGGTGTACGCTCCCGGCCGGGAGCTCACCGCCGCCGCCGAGGTCACGGGCGCGGAAGAGAAATCGCTCAGCAATGGTGAGTACGCCTATCCGTTGCTGATCCCGAAGGAAATGAAGCTCTGGGAGAAAGAGCGGTACCAGAGCCAGCCCCGGTGGTGGGACCCGCTCTACGACCCCTCCGGACCTGAGAGGCGCGAACTGTAGGTGAGCAGGGGGGGCGATCTATTATAATGAAGGGTTTGAAACAGAGGATAGCATGGGCGATCGTTATCGCCTCGCTTCTGGGGACCGCGGGCTGCGGGCCGCCCTTCCCGAAGCAGACACTGGAAAAGGTGGACAAATCCCTTTCCTTTCGCGAGCTCCTGAAGGACCCCGAACGCTACCGGGGCAGGTGGGTCATGGCGGCAGGGATGATCGTTGACGTCAAGAACCTCAAGGAAGGCACGCTCCTCGAGGTCCTCCAGAAGCCCATGGACAGCCGGGGACGGCCGCTCCAGGGCGATGTGACGGAAGGGCGGTTCATCGTCTCCTCCGAGAAGTTTCTTGACGCCGCTGTTTACCAGAAGGGCAGGGTGCTGACCGTCGTTGGCGAGGTCGCCGGAAGCACGGTCAAGCTTCTCAGCGAGATCGAGTACAAATATCCGGTCCTCGCGGCAAAGGACCTGTACCTGTGGGAGCCCGCGTATACCGGGCCGCGGTTCTTTTTCGGCATCGGCGTGACGAAGCAGTTGTAACGGCTTTTTTACCGCAGGGGTCGCAGAGGATTCAGAGCAAATGCCGAAGGCTACGCACGAAGTCCCAATCAATTAAAAACGAACGTTTTTGAATTCTGCTTTTCGAGAATAGTTTAGAGCTTTGCATTTCGGATTTATCCTTCCGCGGGCTCCGCGATCTCCGTGGTACATTGTTCCACAAGAGGTTTCCATGAAAAAAAGCACGCAGCTCCTTTTCTATCTGCTCCTGTTCCTTGCGCTCATCAGCCTTTTCCGGCTGTCCTCCGTGCCTTCCGCAGAGGAGATCAAATACAGCAGGTTCAAGCAACTGCTGGCAGCCAGGCAGGTGAAGGACGTCATTGTCACCAATGAGCAGATCCGCGGCATCATGAAAGAGGGTGACAAGGATAAGCCTTTTCTATCGGTCCGCATCGAGGACCCCGAACTGCTCAAGGCCCTTGAGGCCGGCGGGGTCGCCTATGAGGGCCGGATCACGGACAACTGGCTCAAGGACTTTCTCCTTGCATGGATCCTTCCGCTTGTCCTCCTCCTGGTCATCTGGGGCTTCGTGTTCCGCAAGATGGGCGCCGGCGGGGCCGGCGAGACCTTCATGAGCTTCGGAAAGTCCCGCGCCAAGATCTACGGCGAGAGCGACGTGAAGGCCACCTTCAACGACGTGGCCGGAGTGGAAGAGGCCAAAGAGGAGCTCATGGAAGTCGTAGAGTTCCTCAAGCTCCCCGAGAAGTTTACGAAGCTGGGCGGCCGCATCCCGAAAGGGGTCCTGCTCGTGGGGCCCCCGGGCACGGGCAAGACGCTCCTCGCCAGGGCCGTGGCCGGCGAGGCCAAGGTGCCGTTCTTTTCAATAAGCGGCTCCGAGTTCGTGGAGATGTTCGTGGGCGTGGGCGCGTCGCGCGTGCGCGATCTGTTTCAGCAGGCGATCCAGAAGGCCCCGTGCATCATTTTTATCGATGAGCTCGATGCCCTCGGCCGCGCCCGCGGCATGGGCATGGCGGGCGCGCACGAAGAGCGCGAGCAGACCCTGAACCAGCTCCTGGCGGAGATGGACGGCTTCGACCCGCGCAAGGGCGTCATCATCATGGCCGCGACGAACCGTCCCGAGATCCTCGACCCGGCGCTGCTGCGGGCAGGCCGTTTCGACCGCCACGTCCTCGTTGACCGGCCGGACATCAAGGACCGCGAGGACATCCTCAAAATCCACGCGCGCGGCGTGAAACTCTCAACGAACGTGGACCTCAAGGTGCTCGCCGCCCGCACTCCCGGGTTCGTGGGCGCGGACCTGGCGAACATGGTGAACGAGGCGGCGCTCCTGGCCGCGCGCAAGAACAAGACCGAAGTGGAAATGACGGACTTCGAGGCGGCCATCGACCGCATTGTGGCCGGCCTCGAAAAGAAACGGCGCGTCATGAACAAGAAGGAGAAGGAGATCGTGGCCTACCACGAGTGCGGCCACACGCTCATGGCCGAGCTTCTCCCCACGACCGACCCGGTGCACCGCGTGTCCATCATCCAGCGCGGCATCGCCGCCCTGGGCTACACGATGCAGCTCCCGACGGAAGACCGCTACCTCATGACCAGGTCGGAGCTGCTGGACAGGCTCTGCGTGATGCTCGGCGGCCGCGTGGCCGAGGAGATCGTCTTCAAGGAGATTTCCACGGGAGCGCAGAACGACCTCCAGCGGGCCGCCGGTATCGCGCGCAGCATGGTCACGGAGTACGGCATGACCGATAAATTCGGGCCGCTCACCTTCGAAAAAGAACGGAGGCCCCTGTTCCTCGATATCGGCCTGCCCTCGGGAGCCAAGGAGTACAGCGAGGACACGGCGCGCGAGATCGACCAGGAAGTGAAGCGGCTCATCGACGAAGCGTATGTGAGGGTGAAGACCACGCTCACCGCCAATCAGGACAAGCTCAAAACCCTGGCGGCCGTGCTCCTGGAGAAGGAGACCGTCGAGGGGGACGAGATCAGGAAGCTCCTGGGGCTGCCGGAGAAGAAGAAGGAGCCGTGAGCTCCGGCGAGCCGGCGGTGAGCGGTATCGAAGACATCTACCAGGTGATCAGCATGATGCCGAGCCGGTACTGGGTCTCCCGCTTGTTGTAGTCGAGGATGGTCTCGCCGAACCCGTTGAAATACTGCAGGTGGAGGTAAAAGGTAGATCCCAGGGGATAGGCCCCGTCTGCCTGCACGCTGCCGTAGTGCCCGTGGGCGCCCTTGCGCAGCGTCACGGCGAGTTGGGACTCCGAAAAGAACCCGCTCCCTTTGCCCACCTCGAGTATGCCCAGCAGGTCCGCGTAACCCCGGTAGTGCTCCATCTCGCTGTTCCCGCCCCCGCCGACGTAGGCCCAGACCTTCGGCGCGAACCGGAAATGGGTGTCCTCCGGTTTTCCGAAGTAAAAGCACGGCCGCACGAACACGATGTTCATGCTTCGCGAATCGGCCCCTGCCTTGCCGTTCGATTCGTGCTCGTAGCCGACCTGGAGCCAGGGCAGCGATCCTTTCCGCCGGATCCTGGCCGTATCAGCCACCTCGTAAAAGAGACTCGGCCGGTAACTGGTGTCATAGAACGGCACGGAAGACGACGAGAGGTCCCAAACCGAGGTCTGAGTATACCCCAGGAACAGGCTGTCGTCGCCGCGGATGATCTTGTCCGTGAGCAGGTATTTGAAACTGATCTGGAACCGCGCGGTCCAGTTCCAGTCGCTGTTTGTTCCGCCGACGAAGTAAAGGGGCTCATTGGGGAACAGTTTGTCTGCAAACTTCCCGTGCTCGCCGGCCGCCCCCTCACGGGGCGCGGCAAGAGGCTGCCCCGTGCCGGTGTCCGCGCCAAGGCAGAAAGCCGGACACATGAACAGAAGAAACACCAGCGCCTTCAACTGTCGTCTCATCTCACACCTCCGGTGTTTGAAACAGTCACACCGCGATAACTCAACGGCCCACGGAATCGAGCACGTCTTTTATCATTGCCTTCTCAAGAATTTTGGGCCTTGGGTTTCCTCCGTCGTCCGGCCAGCGTACGAGCTTGATCTGCCCGTCGGCGATCTCGATGCCGGTAATGTCGCCGTCCTTGAATGCGCAACAGCCCGAATTGAAATAACACGGTCTGCTCATTATCTCCTCCCTATCGGCTCATTGCGGGAACGTCCAGACAACGGTATCCTTCGGAAGCCCTTTCTTGACTGCCTCTTTTTTCAGCCTGTCCGCCTCCTCGCGTGTAAGGTTCGCACCGATGACGACCGAGAAGAGCTTGCCCTGTCCATAGGGCGCGTACACCTCGGCCCCCAGGCCGGGGGCTTTCTTGTTGATCGCCTCGGCCTGCTTCGCCGCGGCGGCATACTTTTCATGATAGCCTGAGATGACGAACCAGACGTTTCCCGCCGTGGAGCCGGCAAAGCCCCTGAAGAATTGCTGCGTCGGAGTTTCCTGCGGCAGGGTGAACTGCTTGAGGTCAGCGGCAGGCTGGGCATAGGCCGACGGGACGAACACAGAACCCTGGGAAGGGGACGGCGGCGCCGAGGGAACGGAGATGTTGCTCGCATTCAGCATGCTCGTTATCAGCGCCGGGGCCACGATGCCGAGCTCGAAGAGCTTGATCGGGCTGGTCTCGGCCTTGTGGAGGTACGCCACCAGCCCGCCCAGATAAAACAGGACGATGACCCTCACCAGGTATCCTGCGACGGCAATGAGCGTCAGGCTGTAGAATACCGTTCTCAAATCCACCGCGATCAGGTTCAGGACCACCGGCGTCAGGGCGCCCAGCCCGCCGAGCACTATCTTCTTTCGCGTAGTCATGGCTCAACACCTCCTTGCAGGAGAGAAATGTACTCCTTGACATTCTTCATTGAAACATCCGCGAACGAAAGCCCTGTGGCAGACCCTTATGAAAGGGGATGCCCTATAACAGATCCGGCTCAGTAAGCCTTCACCGGGCCGATGATCTCTATCTTTACGGGATAGCCGTCCAGCGCCTGAGGGATCCGCCTCTCCGTATCGGGCCGCGGCTTGTCCAGCCCGATGATGATGACGGCCGTGTTGTCGGGGTTTTTCCCGATGCCGACCGAGACAACGCCCGGCAGAGATAAGAGCCGGCCTTCATGCCGCTCCTTGACTTCACGGATTGTCGGTGTCATTGTCATGCTTAGCCCCTCGTGCGATAGTATCGTCAACGCCGCCAGGATGAGGAGAATGCTCCTCATCACAGGCTCAAGTCCAGGGCGGTAAAGACATTCTCTATCCTGTTGATGATGGTACTGGTATCGCTCCCGGCAAAGAGCAGCCCCACCAGCCTGTTGCTTGTGTCCACGACTGCCGATCCGCTGTCCCCGCCCTGGCTCATGGCCCCGGCCATGAGCTGATCGGTGAAGCTGGCAACGCGGCTGCCGCCGTACTGGACGCTGACGGTCACATCCACCTGCTGTATTTCACCAGTTGTCAAAGCGGTAGTGCGACCGCTCTTTTTGATGTCCATCCCCAGTTCGCCCGGGGCCGTTCCAGCGAGCGTGCCGATCTCGAGGAGCTCCGGTGTCACATCCTGGTCGTTGAGCGGACGGGCAATGGCGGCATCAACAAGGTTTTCCCCTGCCTGGCTTCTCACGGCCTGCAAACGGGTGCCGCTTCCCAGGAGGCGGGCTATTCCATTCAGGAATGCCGCGGACCCTCCCGCGATGGAACAGCCACTGGGAAGATCGGTAAATGAGATCGGCACAAATTCCGCGAGATTCGCGATATGGTCATCGGGGTACGTGCCTCCGTCATAGGGGCCGGGCTGCAGGATGGGGTCCCCCGGGTGTCCGTCGTTGCTGTTGGCAAGCACGTGGTTGTTCGAGAGGATGTGGATCTGGCCGTTTTTCTTGACCAGACATCCGAGGGTGCCGGCAGTGATGTCTCGGTGCCCGATGCTCACCCCTCCAGGCGCCGGGCGGTATCTGGTCGTCCGCGACTGCAGCGCAAAGAAAAGACCGGTCTCTACGATATCCGTCGGTATGTTGTTCATGGCTGCGGGAATAATATCCTCCCTTGATAACTGAGAAAGCGGCAGCTTTTTTGCCACTGAACAAATGATGGAGAGGGTAGGGGTTCTCTTACCCTTGGTAATCTTATACCCTATCCCTGTGGCAACGATGTTGGACCGCGCATGAAGTTCAAGACGACGCTCTTTGAGCAAATCCCGTATTGAAGTAATATCGGCACGCATAGGCTCCTCCTTGGTGCATCGATTTTTGCCTCCCGGTCCTCTCTATTCACCGGAAACAGCTTTCCGGTGAAAGCACGACAAACGGAAAATACCGGCGCCTCCCGGGCCGCAGCGGGCCTTGCGAACAGTGATGAAAAAATCTTTTTGCGAGTTTGTTAATTATAGTATAGGCGAATTTTTTAAGAGCGGCGACAAAATCACCACACCGAAAGTTTTTTGTTTCGCAAACAAAATTCCTCGGGAAAAACCAATGCCCTTGGGACGCAGATTTTTGCAGATGAGCGCAAATCATAAACATTGATTGCATTCGGAAGCTATTCGCACCCTCCCCGCAATTGTACTCAGAGGGGTACAATTGCGGGATACAGCAAAAAATAGTTCGGCAATTAATTTCTTGGCCTGCCCTGTGTATTTCTGCGTCTTTTGCGGAAGTTACAGGATTTTCGTCAGATCGGTTTTTATGCTTGTTTTGGTACAGAAAACGCTTCGTGATTCCTTACGAGTGACGAGGCGTCTCGACCGGGGCACCAAAATTATAAAAGCCCTCACGTGTTGTGGGCTTTTCCGCTGCGACGTCGCCGGACGCTTTTTGAAGGCAAATTTCAGGGATCTCAACGGCGCTGTTACGAGAATGGCGACCTTTGCTTCGGGCGGCAGGATCACCCTGGACATCGTTCATGATGAAATGAAGAGGCTCTCGTCCGGGTGGCGATCATCAGAAGAAAACGCCTCTGTGTCGGGCGTCCTGGACGCCATATTAAGCCAGGATCAAATTGATCAAATTGATCCGTTTGAAAGACCTCAACTCGAACATGTTATAACGGTGTGTAAAAACTCCAGAAGCCTTTCCGATGCCGGCAGAAAACTCTTTGCGGTTTCCCGGGAGCGAAAAAAGAACAAGAACGATGCGGACCGTCTCATAAAATATCTGAGCCGGTTTTCGATTGAATGGCGGGCTCTTTGAGAAAAAACCGCTGAGTCAAAAATTGGAAGGGATTATTTTACGTACAGCAAGACATGAAGTTAAAAAATATCCTCATGGTCTTCAGCCTCGTGATGTTTTGTTGAGCGTCCTGCTCGAATAGAAAAGGCCTGATTTTAGATGAATAAAATCAGGCCTTTTAAGTCTGGCTCCCGGAGCAGGACTCGAACCTGCGACATGGTGGTTAACAGCCACCCGCTCTACCAACTGAGCTATCCGGGAATAAATATCACTATGTTGCACCCGCCGGCGGCTCGATTCCGCATCTGTGCCTGTGGTTGATCCTGTCGCCGGTTGCGGGACTAACGGGTAATATATGGGTATTTACTGGAAAGCTTCCTTGTGACAGGCGGGCAAAATACCATAGAAAGTCTGTTCTGTCAATCAGTTATTTACCCGGGATCAC
This sequence comes from Nitrospiria bacterium, assembly GCA_919901555.1. GTDB lineage: Bacteria > Nitrospirota > UBA9217 > UBA9217 > UBA9217 > CAKKPG01. The sequence goes on from CAKKPG010000003.1 coordinate 25,938, forward strand.
GGCCCCCGAGGGCTTTCTCCGTTGTTTTTTCCCTGCTGTTCCCCACGCCGAAATCCGCACCCGGTCCCTACCCGCCTTGCTGTCCCTTCTTGAGCTCCATGATCACGAGCTTGGCGATCGCCTTCAGGGTATCGAACACGCCGGTGCCGTCGGTGGCGACGGCCTCAAAGTCCGGTATTTTTTTGGGGTTCAGGGCTTTTTTCAACTCATCGAGAGGCACCACGTTCGGGAGGTCCCGCTTGTTATACTGGACGATGAAGGGGACCGCGTCGAGATTGTATCCCTGCTCCGCCAGGTTGATGCGGAGGTTCTCGATGCTCTCGATGTTCGCTTCCATGCGCTCGATCTGGGAATCGGCAACAAACACCACGCCGTCCACACCTTTGAGGATGAGCTTGCGGCTCGCATCGTAGAACACCTGACCGGGCACGGTATAGAGATGAAACCGGGTCTTGAAGCCGCGGATCTCGCCCAGGGCGAGGGGGAGAAAATCGAAAAAAAGCGTACGCTCCGTCTCCGTTGCCAGCGAAATAAGCTTGCCCTTGCTGTCGGGGTTGGTCTTCTTGTAGATATACTGGAGGTTCGTCGTTTTCCCGCACAGTCCCGGGCCGTAGTAGACGATCTTGCAGTTTATCTCTCTCGACGAATAATTAATGAAAGACATGGGGCGTTCGTTCCTCTCCTTCTCTGTTCAGGCGCCTGTCATGGCTGGGCTAACCGAAGAGCTTGTCGATGTCTTCGTCCGTTATCTCAGCAAAGGGAGAATCGCCGCCCTTGCCCGCACCTTTTCCCGATTCCACTTTCTGGAGGAGTTGGCTGAATATGCCGCCGAGGAACTCGGCGCTCTTTTTGACCCGCAGCCGCACGAGCCCGAGGGAAGAGCGTTGATCGAAGATCACGACGAGGATCACGCGCTGGCCGATGATGGAGATGTGGATGTTGTCGCGCTGGCCTTCGTGGAAGAGTATGGAAAATTCCTTCTCGCCCAGGAGTTTGGCCATGCCGCCGGTCGCCGCGATGTTGCCCGCCGTGAGCGATGCAAGGGAGGTCGTGTCAAGGTTCTCCGTTTCACCGGTGGCGGCTATGAGCTGGCCGTTCTTGTCCACCAGGAACACGACCTTGGCATTGGCCTGCGCAAGAAGGCGCTGGAGTTCTGCGTCGATCTGCTTGAACTCTTCTTCATACATCACTAAATCGGAACCGAGCATGAGTGTATCTCCTCGTCTGAATCCCGCGGCCCTGTTTGAAACAGGGGCACGAATACGGTAATTAAACCACAATAACGTCAAGATTTCAAGGCTTTTTTTAGCAGGAACGTTCAAATAAGACAGCCGGGCGAAAGGGTCCGCCAGGCTGTTATTGTTCAAGCTGTCTCCCGTTGACGCTCAGCTCTTGGACATCTCCTGGAGCTTTTTGAGGCTCTCCCAGTCCTGGTCCACGTACTTCTGGAACCGCTCGAGCAGGCCCTCGTTGCCGGGAGCGAAGAGGTGTTTGAACCTGCCCTGGGGCTTGAGCCACTCGGTGACCGGCTTCTTTTTGTCCTTGGGGTCGTAGTTGATGGTCCACTTCCCGCCTTCGACCTCGTACAGAGGCCAGTAGCAGGTATCCACTGCCAGGCGGGAGAGCAGGATGGAATCGTTGGTCTGGGTGCGCCAGCCGCGGTTGCAGGGGGCCACGATGCCCATATAGGCCGGGCCGTTCGTGGCTAGGGCCTTTTTCACCTTGGTCATGAGGTCTTTCCAGTTGTGCGGCGAGGCCTGGGCCGCGTAGGCCACGTTGTGGGCGGCCATGATGCGCGTGAGGTCTTTCCTGCGCTGGGTCTTGCCCTGGATCTTGGAGCCTGCGGGTTGCGTTGTCGTGTCCGCTCCGAAGGGCGTTGCGCTGGAGCGCTGGATGCCGGTGTTCATATAGGCGCCGTTGTCGTAGCAGATGTACAGGAGCTGGTGGCCGCGCTCCATGGCGCCCGACAAGGCCTGGAACCCGATGTCATAGGTGCCGCCGTCGCCGCCAAAGGCGATGAACTTCATCTCCTTTTTGAGCTTGCCCTGTTTGCGGAGCGACCGGTACATGGTTTCGATGCCCGAGGCCGTGGCCGCGGCGTTCTCGAAGGCGCTGTGCATCCAGGGCACCCGCCAGGCCGTGTAGGGGAAGAGGCAGGTCGAAACCTCGAGGCAGCCCGTGGCGTTCGCGATGACCACCGGCTCGTCGATGGCCAGGAGCACCTGGCGCACGATGGTCGGCGCGCCGCAACCGGAGCACATGCGGTGGCCGCCCGAGAGCAGGTCCTGCTTGTGCGACAGGGACTTCAGGGTCATGGGTTTTTCCTGGGTCGTGCTCATTGAAATCTCCTTATTGTAAATTGAAGATTGAAAATTTTAAATTTGCAATTTCCAATTTTCAATGCGGTCAGTTTCTGACCGTAATGTATTCCTTCGCCATCTTCGCCTTGCCGGTCTTCGCGACCTCGATGGTTTCGTCGATCACCTGGTCCACATCGAGAGGCATGAGGTCCCTGCCGCCCAGACCATAGACCTTGTTGAACAGCACCGGGCCGCGATGGGGATAAAGGGCCGAAGCGATCTCCATATACATGGGGCCGAAGCCGCCGTAAGAATCGGCCCGGTCCATGACACAGACGGCCTTGGCGTTCTTGAGCGCCGCGCCCACTTCCTCATAGGGGAAAGGCCGGAACAGCCGGGGCTTGAGAAGCCCGGCCTTGATGCCTTTATCGCGATAGCGGTCCACTTCGTCCTTGATCGTGCCTGCGGCGGAGTTGAGCGCCACGAGCACAACCTCCGCATCCTCAAGCCGGTAGGTCTCGAAGATATCGTATTTCCGGCCGAAGAGCTTCGCGAACTCCGCAGACACGTCCTGCACGACCTTCTGCACCTTTGTCATGGCCTCGTGCTGGGCGCGCTTGTGCTCCATGTAGTAGTCCGGCAGCACCAGGGCGCCGATGCTCTTGGGGTTGTCGATATCGAGGAGCGGATCGACGGCGATATATTCGCCGATGAACTTCTTCACTTCTTCATCGGGGATGAACTGCATGCTTTCGATGGAGTGGCTGATGATGAAGCCGTCCATGTTCACCGCGATCGGCAGCCGCACGTCAAGGTGCTCCGCGATACGGTAGGCCATGATGGTGTTGTCGTAGGCCTCCTGCGCGTTCTCGCAGAAGAGCTGGATCCAGCCGCAGTCGCGCATACCCATGCCGTCGGAGTGGTCGCCGTGGATGTTGAGCGGCGCCGAAAGCGCCCGGTTCACAAGCGCCATCAGGATCGGCAAACGGTAACCCGAGGCGATGTGCAGCATCTCCCACATGAGGGCGAGGCCCTGGGAGCTCGTGGCCGTGGCCACGCGGCCGCCCGCGGCAGAGGCGCCGATGGCGGCGCTCATGGCGCTGTGCTCGCTCTCGACGAGAATGACCTCGGTGTCCACCTTGCCGTTGGAAACGAATGAGGTGAAGGACTGCATGATGCCGGTCGACGGCGTGATGGGATAGGCCGGCATAACATCGGGATTTAACTGGCGGAGCGCCTCGGCAACAGCCGTGTTGCCGTCGACCGCCACGGTCTTTGTCGTCGTTACTGCCATGTTATTTGCCCTCCTCTTCCATGACGATGGCCTTGCTGCCCTTTTTGCCCGGGCATTCCATGGCGCAGACGCCGCAGCCCTTGCAGTGATCATAATCGAACCCGGTCATTTTTTCGTCCTTCACCATGACCGCTGAATCCGGGCAGTAGATCCAGCAGAACAGGCACTGGATGCAGTTTTCCTCGATCCAGCGCGGCTTGAGCGAACGCCACGAGCCGGTCTTATATTCATTCGCATTCCCGGCCTTCAGAATGGTGCCGGCATGAGGCAGCTCTTTCCAGTTCATCTGTTTCATCCTTCTTTTACCTCCTCGTAACCCCTTCTAACAGCTTCGAGGTTCCCGTCGATGATCTTCTGGGAGAACTTCTTGCCGAAGCTGCCCTTCACGTCCTCGAGCAGCACGTCCATCCCCACGATACCCGTGGCCTTGTTCACGGCGCCGAGCATGGAGGCGTTCGGCATGGGCCGGCCGATGGTCTCGATGGCGATCTTCGTCGCGTCAACGGTGAATACCTTCTGCGAGGGCTTGGCCTTGAGCTTCGCCCGGATGTCCTTCGGGTCCTTGCCCGTGTTGATGACGAACACGGCGTCATCGGTCGCCCCCTCGGCGACGTTGATGGCGTCCAGCAGCGACGCGTCCACCACCGCCACCACGCCGGGGTTCAGCACGGGGCAGTGCATCCGCAGCTCTTTCTCGCTGATCCGGTTGTAGGCGCGCAGCGGCGCGCCCGCGCGCTCGGGGCCGTACTCCGGGAACGCCTGCACCTTCCGGCCGCCGGAGAGACAGGCGTCGGCAAGCACCTTGGCCGCGGTCACGGTCCCCTGGCCGCCCCTTCCGTGCCATCGTATTTCTATCATTTCTGCCATAAGAACCTCCCCGCTAATAGCTTATTGAAAAATGAAGATTGGAAATTTTAAATTGAAAATTGTTTGCGCTGTAAACAAAGCGCCGAAGGCGCACCACAAATTTACAATCTACAATTTCCAATTTTCAATCTGCAATGAGTCCCGCAAGGCGGGACTTACATTTCTCTTCGTCCCTCGAGCGCCCGCTGCACCGTGCTCTCGTCGGCGTACTCGATGTCCCCGCCCACGGGGAGCCCGTAAGCGATGCGGGTCACGCTGATACCCAGCGGTTTTATGAGTTTCGAAAGGTAAAGGGCCGTGGTTTCGCCTTTGACCGTGGGATTCGTCGCGATGATGACTTCCTTTATCTCGCCGGACCGGAGACGCGCCATGAGGCCGTCGATCTTGAGGTCCTCGGGGCCGATGCCGTCCAGCGGCGAGATAGCGCCCAGGAGCGCATGATAGCGGCCGCGGTACGTGGCGCTTTTTTCGAGAATGAGGATATTGCTCGGCTCTTCCACGACGCAGATGCGGGACCGGTCCCGCTTCTCGTCCCGGCATATGCCGCAGACGTCCTCTTCGGTGATGTTGCTGCAGACCGAACAGTACCGGCTGTTGTTCTTCAGGTCCACGATGGCCTGGGCTATCCCTGCGGCCTCTTCCTTCGGCATGCCGAGCACGGCAAAGGCAAGCCGCTCGGCGCTCTTTCTGCCGATGCCGGGGAGCCGCATGAAGGCTTCCACCATCCGGCCGAGGGCCTTGCCCGATATTTCCGCGACCTGAGCGCCTGCTTTCTGTTTCCTGCCGCGCGCCGGCTCCCGGGACGGAGCGTCCTGGTCCCTCACCGCCGGTGGCGCCCCGCTACGGTCCCCGACGTTGTCGGTACAGGCGGGACGGGCTCCGGGCGCAGAGAAAATTTTATCGTCTTGCATCGTTTAACCCGGCGTTCTCGGCAATAGCCTGTGTTTACATCAGCCCCGGGGGAAGCCCCATGCCCGCGGTGAGCCGCGCCATCTCTTCCTTCATGAGCTCCTGAGACTTCCTGAGCGCCTCGTTGATCGCGGCCAAAATGAGGTCCTGGAGCATTTCGATGTCCTTCGGATCAACGACAGAAGGGTCTATCTTGATGGAGAGCACTTCCTGGCGGCCGTTGGCAACCACCGTCACCATCCCGCCGCCGGCGGACGCCTCTACGGTCTTGCTCCCGGCTTCCTCCTGGAGCTTTTTTACCCGCTCCTGCATCTGCTGGGCCTGCTTCATCAAATTATTCAATAAGTTTTTAGACATAGAGGTAAAGGGATAATATAGTAAAAGAATTTCTGCGGCATTGCAAGTAAAAATGCGGGTTTTTATGAAGGTATAAAAAAAATAAATGCTGTTCTCCGCCGCCCGGCGCCGTCTGCTCCCTAGATGTCCGCCTCGTCCGTCTCGACCACCCGGCCGTCGAAAATCTTGAGGGCGTCCTGGACAAGAGGGTCATGCTCAGCGGGCGTCTTTTTTTTGGGTGCTGCGGCCTTTACGCCCTGTTTTTTGTCCTCTGCAAGGAGCTGAAATTTGATGCGGACCTCGGCATTCAGCGCTTCCGCAGCAATCTGTTCGATAATGCTGCGGTTCTCGTTTTTCTCAACGAGGTCCATCTGAAAGCGGGTCCCGGTGATCCCGATCACGAGGCCGTCTCCCGTTCTTTCGAGGAGCCGGCTGTGGGCCAGGACAGAGGCGAGGCTTGGTCTTTTTGCCTTCACGGCAGCCACAACGCTGCTCCAGGAATCACCCTGTGCGATACCTGCGCCGACAGGCGCCGGCGGCTGCGGCTGGACGGGAGTTTTGGATGCAGAATAACTCGCTGGTTTTTCACGGACCACATCGGCGGCTGGCATCGTGCCCCGGCTGACCCCTGCCGGAAGCCGCGCTTCGAGCGTCTTCATGCGCTCCAGCAGTTCACCGAGCGGTTTGAGCGGCGCCAGGCTGCATGCCTTCACCAGCCCGACTTCGAGGGTAAACCGCTGGTGGGGCGACCAGCGCATCTCTTCCAAGGTCTTGGACAGGCTGTCGAAAAGCATGAGGAGCCGCTCCATATCCGTCCCGGCTGCCTGCTGCTTCACCGCTTCAATGTCGGCGTCCGGGAGCTCAATGATCTGTCCGGGATCCGCCGCGATCTTCGTGACGATGAGGTTCCGGGCGTGCTCAACGACGCCCGCGAGAAACTGGCGCATGTCCTGTCCCTGTTCCAGCAGGGCATCTACCTGGTTGAGCAGGCCTGACGTGTCCCTGGAGAGCAGGCCGGCAGTGAACCGGGTAAGAATGTTCTGAGACACCGCTCCGAGGATGGTCTGGAGATCTTCGTCCTTTATTGTCATGCCGCTGTAGGATACGGCCTGGTCCAGGAGGCTCTGCGCGTCCCGCATGCTGCCTTCCGCCGCGCGGGCGATCATGCCGAGGCCCTGGTCGCTGATGGTCATGCCTTCCTTGCCGGCGATCTCACGGAGTTTGGCGATGATTTCGTTCAGCGATATCCGCTTGAAGCCGTACCGCTGGCAGCGGGAGTGTATCGTTGCCGGCACCTTCTGCGGTTCCGTGGTGGCGAAGATAAAGATTACATGGGGCGGCGGTTCTTCGAGGGTCTTGAGCAGCGCGTTAAAAGCTTCGTTGGTGAGCATGTGGACTTCGTCGATGACGTAAACTTTGTACTTGCCGCCCACGGGCGCGTACTTGACCGCCTCCCGCAGCTCGCGGATGTGTTCGATGCCGCGGTTCGAGGCTCCGTCGATCTCGATCACGTCCACCGACGTCCCCGCAGTGGTCTCCAGGCAGGAATCGCAGGCGCCGCAGGGAGTGGGGGTTGGGCCTTGTGCGCAGTTGAGCGCCTTGGCGAGGATGCGCGCCGTGGTGGTCTTTCCCACGCCGCGCGGGCCGGAGAACAGGAACGCGTGCGCCAGCCGATTGGCGGCAATGGCGTTCTGGAGCGTGCGCGTGATATGTCCCTGGCCGGCCACATCGCCGAAGACTTGGGGCCGCCATTTCCTTGCCAGAACCTGGTAACTCATACCCTTCCTCTCAACTCAACCGCCTGCCGAAGATGAGCACCCTATGAAGCCGATGGACAGGAATACTATAAATCATTACGAGAAAAAGGGGAAGAGGAAAGAGTGAGAAAACGAGAGGAGGCGGACTGCCGTGGACGGCGGTTTCCCTTTCCCCGTGCTCCGGCTGTTTGATACGGTTGAGAAAAAAGCTCATTCGCCCGGGCTTCCCTGCGGCACACCCGGAACCCGTTTACCGCTGCTTCCTTCCGGACCTGACGGGGTTCACGGGACCGCGGTTGCGCAGGACCCGGGCGCATGAGCGCTATAATCGTAACGCATTGGAAATTTTAAATTTGCACTTTCCAATTTTCAATTCTTTTCAAATTGGCGGAGAGGGTGGGATTTGAACCCACGTTAGGTTTCCCTAAACACGCTTTCCAAGCGTGCGCCTTCAGCCGCTCGGCCACCTCTCCGGTACTACCATTTTCAGTTGTTAGTTCTCAGTTCTCAGTTCCCCGCAACAACGTTCGACAATGAACTCAGAACTCAAAACTAAGAACTGGTTTATTGGCGGAGAGGGAGGGATTTGAACCCCCGGTGGAGTTACCCCCACAACAGATTTCGAGTCTGCCGCCTTCAACCACTCGGCCACCTCTCCCTGTTTCACAAGTCTATGGAGTCTAATGAGTCCTACGGGTCTAAAGAGTTTTTGTTCGTTGACTCATCAAACTCTCAACTCGTTAGACTCCTGAGAGTTCTTTCTTAATTTCTCAAAGAACCCCTGAAGCACCGCCCGGCACTCGGCCTCGAGCACTCCGGGGGTGATTCTATACACGTGGTTCAGCCTGCCGTCGCGGACGACGTCGTACACCGAGCCGAGGGCTCCTGCACGGGCATCGCGGCACCCATAGACAAGCCGGCCGACCCGCGCGAGCACCAGGGCCCCTGCGCACATAAGGCAGGGCTCAAGGGTCACGTACACCGTTGCGTCCTGCAGCCGCCACCTGCTAAGCTGCGCTGATGTCTCGCGCAGGACGATGGATTCGGCATGTGCCGTGGGGTCCTGCCATGTCTCGCGCATGTTGTGCGCCGCGGCAATGACCTCGCCGCCGATGACGAGGACTGCGCCCACCGGCGTCTCACCCCGGGCTGCGGCCTTTTCCGCCTCTGCCAGCGCAAGGCCCATGAAGTCTTCGTCGGTTTTATGCGCCGCGTGATTCATCGGTTCAACTCAAAAGCATGTTGAGCACGAATGACGCACCTGAACGAATTACACGAATAGCTCTTCCGGTATCAATTCGTGACATTCGCATATTCTCGCGATTCGTGTCCTGTATTGTTTCCGCGTTCTCTGCGAACTCTGCGGTAAAAAGCTGTGGTGCGCCCAAGAGGATTCGAACCTCTGGCCTACGGATTCGTAGTCCGTTGCTCTATCCAGCTGAGCTATGGGCGCAAAAGGAGCAGGCACGGACGCCGGGGCGTCAATGCCTTTCGGTAACGGATGACCCTTTACTCCCGGCGCGTTACTTCGATACGCCGCCGACGAGTTTGATGCCGATCTTCTCGTGGGAGAAGGGATGCATCTCCGGCTGCAGGGAGAACAGCCAGCCCTTCCAGACGGATTTCCCGTTCTCCACAACGTCAATCTGCGCCGCGGGCATGGTGGGCTTGTCGGAAGCTGAAGTGATCTCCTTGTCGCCCATCATGAAATGCGGCAGGAACGTCAGCACCTTGACGGTAATATTCGCGTTCGGAACGGCAAGGTCGCCGCCAACGTTCACCGTGTATTCTTTCGACGTTTTTGCGGGCTTATCGTCGATCACGAGTTTTACGGCCTTCCACTTCGCCTTCACCTCTTTGGGCACGACGATTGTGCGCTCCACCTTCGGCATACCGGCCGGTGGCATCCCGCTCTCCATCCCCGGGTGCCCCGGAGGCAGCTGCGGCTTTTCCTCTTTTTTCTTGCATCCTGCGAAGGTGAACACCAGCCCAGCAACCAAAAGCAGCGTAACGAGCTTCTTCATCAGTCATATCCCCCTTTGCAAAAATTCATTTTTTGACCTCGCTGAATCGCGCGACTTTGCGGTACCCTTCGTTCGTGAACAGCGTCCTCGGAATTACAATACTGGCGGAGAGGCCGGGATTCGAACCCGGGGTGGAGTTTCCCCCACAACTGCTTAGCAGGCAGCTGCCTTCAGCCGCTCGGCCACCTCTCCGTTTTCAATTGCGGATTGCGAATTGCGGATTACGGATTTATGTTTTTCATTCCGCAATCCGCATTCCGAAATCCGCAATTATGTTTGGCGGAGAGAGAGGGATTCGAACCCCCGGAGCTTTCGCTCAACGGTTTTCAAGACCGCCGCCTTAAACCGCTCGGCCATCTCTCCGGTTTGAGTCTTTTGAGTCTTACGAGTCTCCTGAGTCCTAACTCTTGAGACTCTCCACTCTTGAGGCTCGACGCACGATTCTCTCCGCCCCGCCCATGTAGGGTCTGAGAACCTCGGGGATGACCACGCTGCCGTCGGGCTGCTGAAAGTTCTCGAGAATCGCCACCACGGCGCGGCCCACGGCAAGGCCCGAACCGTTCAACGTATGGAGGAATTCCGTCTTTTTCCCGCCCTTGGGCTTGTACCGGATATTGCCGCGCCGCGCTTGAAAATCCTCAAAGTTGGAGCACGACGATATCTCCCGGTATTTATTCTGCGCCGGGAGCCAGACTTCGATGTCGTACGTCTTGGCAGCGGAGAACCCCAGGTCGCCGGCGCAGAGCGCGATCACCCGGTACGCAAGACCGAGCCGCCTGAGCGCTTCCTCGGCATTCCTCGTGAGCTTCTCCAGCTCGTCGTAGGAATCCTCGGGTTTCGCGAATTTGACGAGCTCCACCTTATTGAACTGGTGCTGACGGATCAGGCCCCGCGTGTCCTTTCCGTATGAGCCTGCCTCTCTCCTGAAACAAGGGGTGTAGGCTGTATACAGGACCGGCAGGCTTTCCTCGGGTAAGACTTCGTCCCGGAAGATGTTCGTGACCGGAACTTCGGCAGTCGGAATCAGATAGTAGGCGCCGTTTTCGACTTTAAAAAGATCTTCCTCAAATTTAGGAAGATTGCCGGTCGTAATCATACTGTCCCTGTTCACCATGAACGGCGGCAGGACTTCCAGGTAGCCGTGCTCCGTCGTGTGGAGGTCGAGCATGAAATTGATGAGCGCCCGTTCGAGCCGGGCGCCCATGCCTTTATAAAGAGCGAACCGGGCGCCGGTGATCTTCGCCGCGCGGTCGAAATCAATGATGTCCAGATACGCGGCGATGTCCCAGTGCGGCTTCGGCTCGAAGGAAAACTTCGGCAACTCCCCGCCCTGCGGAGACCACCGCCTGATTTCCACGTTATCCGCTTCGTCTTTGCCGTCGGGTACGGACGCATGGGGCAGGTTGGGAATCATGAGGAGGATGTTCCGCTGAGCCTCCTCCGTCTCGCGGCCCGCATTTTCGAGGGCCGTGATGGCATCGCCCTCCGCGCGCATCTCGGCGACCTTGTCCTCCGCCGGCTTGCCGGCCTTCTTGAGCCTGCCGATTTCCTCGGAGACCTCGTTGCGCTTGCGGCGGAGGGCCTCCAGCTCCTGCTGCGTGGAGCGGCGCTTTTCATCGAGCGCGAGGAACTCGCGGAGATCAAGCTCGGCGCCGCGCCTGCGGATCGCCGCCCTGACCTGTTCCGTATGTTCTCTGACGAGCTTTAAATCGAGCATTTAAGGTAACACGCTCCTTACATGTTGTCAATAGCTTTTCTTCATGATCCTGGTCTCGAGCGCCTTGATCTTGATCTGGATGGCCTCGCGGTTCGGATAGGCGGGTTCGATCTCTTTGTAGAGCTTGAGCGACTCGCTCAGCTCCTCTCTGGCCTCGAGGCAGCCGGCGAGGGCGAACTTGGTCTTGACCGCAAGTTCGTTGTCCGTGCTCTTCTTCAGGGCCTTGCGGTAATAGGCTTCGGCATCGTCGAGCCTTCCTTTGGAAAAGGCCGTGGTGCCGAGCCGGAAGTACGCAAGTTCCGCCTGGGGCCCGTTCGGGAATTCTTTTACCTGGCGGGCCCAGGTTTCTCCGGCCTCGTCGATCTTGCCCAGGCGGAAAAGGTTGTCCGCGAGGCTGTAAAGGCTTTTTTCCCGCACCTCGCGGTTGGAGTATTCCGCGGCCTTGCGGTACTCGACAATGGCCCGTTCGTAATCGTTATAGCCCAGTTCGTAGATCTGGGCTATATAGAGCTGTGAGGCCGGCGCCATGTCGCGGTGCGGGTATTTTTTGAGCGCGAGCCCGAGCGTCTGGAGGGCCCGCTCGGTCTGTCCGAGGTAGAGGAACTGCGTGACGCCGACCCAGTAGAGCGCATTGTCCGCGTAGGGGCTGAAGGGATGGTTCTTGGCGAGCTCGATGTACATCGAAACGGCCGCCTGATAATCACCGGCGTTCCAGCGCCTGGTCGCTTCCTCGTATTCGGTCGCGGCCTTTTTGTCAAGGGCGTCGCAGCCGATGAGGAGCAGCGCGCAGAGAAGAAAAACAATTGCTGCTTTCCGTGCCATGATTACGCGTTCCCTGCCGCCGGAGCCCCGGGCGCTTCCTTCTCGTCCTCTCGCTCCACCACCTTGGCGAGGCTCACGACCTTGTCTCCTTCTTCCGTTTCGAGCAGGCGCACGCCCTGGGTGTTCCGCCCCTGGACCGTGATGTCCTTGGACCGGGTCCGGAGTATCTTGCCGTTGCTGGTGATCAGGAGGATTTCGTCCTCTTCCGAGACCTGGGCCATGCCGACCACCCGGCCGTTCTTCTCCGTCGTCTTGATGGTGATGATGCCCTTGCCGCCCCTGCCCTGGCTCCGGTAGTCGTCGAGGGTGCTCCGTTTTCCATAGCCGTTCTCGGTCACCGTCAGGATCGTGGAGTCGTCGCGCACGATCTCCATGCCGACGACCCCGTTCCCTTCGTCGAGCCGCATGCCGATGACGCCTTTGCCCGTGCGGCCGATCTCGCGGACGTCGGCTTCGTTGAAGCGGATGGAGAGGCCGTCGCGGGTGCCCAGAAACACGTCCTGCTTGCCGTCGGTCACCTCGGCCGCGATAAGCTCGTCGCCCTCTTCAAGGGTGATGGCGATGATGCCCGACGGCCGGGGGTGGCTGTAGGCCTCGAGCTCGGTCTTCTTGATGATGCCCTGCTTCGTGGCCATGAGGATGAAGTGGTCCGGCGTGAATTCACGCACCGGCAGCGCGGCCGTTACCCGCTCGTCCGTGCGGATCTGGAGCAGGTTCACGATGGCCTTGCCCTTGGCCTGCCTGCCCGCCTCGGGGAGCTGATGCACCTTGAGCCAGTATACCCGCCCCTTGTTCGTGAAGAAGAGGATGTAGCTGTGCATGGTGGCCATAAAGAGCCGTTCCACGAAATCCTCTTCCCGGGTTTCCATGCCGATCTTCCCCTTGCCGCCGCGCTTCTGGGCGCGGTAGATCGTAAGGGGGTTGCGCTTGATGTAGCCTGCATGGGAGATGGTGATCACCATCTCCTCGTCCTTGATGAGGTCTTCGATGTCGATCTCGGTGGACGCGGCGACGATCTCCGTCCGCCGGGGATCGCCGTATTCCGCTTTGAGAGCAAGCAGCTCGTCCCGGATGATCTTCATCACGAGGGCGTCGGAAGCAAGGATCTCGTTCAGGCGGGCGATTTCCTTGAGAACTTCTTCGTACTCCTGGATTATCTTGTCGCGCTCGAGGCCCGTGAGGCGCTGGAGCTTCATGTCCAGGATGGCCTGGGCCTGAAGGTCCGAGAGCTTGAATTCCCGGATGAGGCCGGTCCTGGCTTCTTCGGGGTTCTTGGACGCCTTGATGAGCGCGATCACCGCGTCGAGGTTCTCCAGGGCGATCTTCAGGCCCAGGAGGATGTGGGCGCGCTCCTCGGCCTTCCGGAGGTCGTACCGCGTCCGGCGCACCACCACCTCCCGGCGGTGCTGGATGAAGCTGGACAGGAGCCTGCGCAGGTTGAGGACCCGCGGCTGGTTGTTCACGAGGGCCAGCATGATCACGCCGAAGGTGGACTGCATGGCCGTATGCTTGAAGAGCTGGTTCAGGACGACGTTCGTGATCTCGCCGCGCTTGAGCTCCATCACGATCCGCATGCCCTCGCGGTCGGACTCGTCGCGGATCTCTGAGATGCCGGTGATTTTCTTCTCCTGCATGAGCTCGCCGATCTTCTCGAGCAGACGGGCCTTGTTCACCTGGTAGGGAAGCTCGGTGACGATGATGCTTTCCCTGTCCCCCTTGCCCGGCTCGATGAACGCCCGCGCACGCATGTGGATGATGCCCCTGCCGGTGGTGTAGGCCTGGCGGATGCCGTCGATGCCGTGGATGAATCCGGCCGTGGGAAAGTCCGGCCCCTTGATGGCGGACATGAGCTCCTGCACCGTCACCTCGGGGTTGTCGATCATCATCACGAGACCGTCAATGACTTCCGGCAGATTATGGGGCGGAACGTTCGTTGCCATGCCCACGGCGATGCCGGCGGAGCCGTTAATAAGCAGGTTCGGCACGCGGGTGGGCAGCACCGAAGGCTCGACCGTGGTGTCGTCGAAGTTCGGGACGAATTCCACGGTCTCCTTGTCGATGTCGGCGAGCAGCTCTTCCGCCAGTTTCGTGAGCCTGGCCTCGGTGTAGCGGTAAGCCGCTGCCGGGTCGCCGTCCACCGAGCCGAAGTTGCCCTGGCCGTCCACGAGCGGGTAGCGCATGTTGAAGTCCTGGGCCATGCGCACCATGGTATCGTAGACCGCGCTGTCGCCGTGAGGATGATATTTCTTCAGGACCTCGCCCACCACGCCGGCGCTTTTGGAATATTTCTTGTTGTGCAGGAGCCCTTCGCGGAACATGGCGTAGAGGATGCGCCGGTGCACGGGCTTGAGCCCGTCCCGCACGTCCGGCAGCGCCCGCCCTACGATCACGCTCATGGAGTAATCGAGGTAGGCGGTCTTCATCTCCTGCTCGATGTTGATCTGTGTTTTTATTTCCTGTGGTTCCATAGGCTTTCTTTTCTTGGACCAAGGCAACCATGTTGCCGTTTTTTAAGGTCGGCGATCACCTCGCCGCCTTTGACGCCGACATGGTCGGCTCGGTCCACATTAGATGTCCAGGTTCTTCACTTCAAGGGCATGGCGCAGAATAAAGGTTCTGCGCGGCTCAACGGCGTCGCCCATGAGGATGGTGAAGATCTCGTCGGCCTTGACCGTGTCTTCGATGGTCACCTGGAGGAATGTCCGCGTCTCGGGGTCCATCGTTGTTTTCCAGAGCTGCTCGGGGTTCATCTCGCCCAGACCTTTATACCGCTGGATCGCAAGCCCCTTCTTGCCGAGCTCGAGCACATAGCGGACGAGCTTCCCGGTATCGCGGAAGCTCTTTTCTTCGCCCTTCTCGCGGGCCTTATAGTCCGGCCCGTCGAGCCCGAGCATCGCCGGCGACATGCTCTGGATCTCGCGGAACTCGGGCGTGGCGACAAGGTTTTCATCGAAGAGTATGCTTGAGTGGATCGCGTCCCACTTGGTGTCGAATCTGAGCTTATACGCCTGGTGTTCCTCGTCGGCCTCAATGGCCCAGTCGATCGCGGTCTTGGGATGGAATTCCTTGATGTACTTCTCAATTGCCGCGGCAAGCGCCTTCAGCTTCGGCTCGTCTTTCAACACGGCCTTGGAGAACGTCTTGTCCAGCAGGAGGGCCCTGAGCACCACCGTGTCGAGCCGTTTCCTCTTGAACTTGTCCAGGTTCTTTTCGAACTGCACGAGCTTCTTGAGCGTGGAGGTCAGCCGCTCGCCGGTGAGCCACCCCTTCTGCTCCGGCGAGTAGAGCTCCATGTCCTCGGCCGCGAGGTCGAGGAGGAAGTCCTCCATGCGCGAATCGTCCTTGATGTAGCGCTCGGTCTTGCCGCGCTTCACCTTGAAGAGCGGCGGCTGCGCGATATAGAGGTATCCCCGCTCGATGATCTGGGGCATCTGGCGGTAGAAGAACGTGAGGAGCAGCGTCCTGATATGGGCGCCGTCCACGTCCGCGTCCGTCATGATCACGATCTTGTGATACCGGAGCTTCGCGATGTCGAACTCCTCGGGCCCGATGCTGGTACCCAGAGCGGTGATGAGCACCTTGATCTCGTCGCTGGAGAGCATCTTGTCGAAGCGGGCCTTCTCGACGTTCAGGATCTTGCCCTTGAGGGGCAGGATGGCCTGGTTCTTCCGGTCCCTCCCCTGCTTGGCGGAGCCGCCCGCCGAATCGCCCTCCACGATGAAGATCTCGGAGAACGCCGGGTCCTTCTCCTGACAGTCCGCAAGCTTTCCCGGAAGGGAGGTGGAGTCGAGCACGCCCTTGCGCCGGGTGAGCTCCCGTGCCTTCCGCGCCGCTTCGCGCGCCCGCGCGGCGTTGTGCGCCTTCTCGGCGATCTTCCGGGCGATGGCCGGATTCTCTTCGAGGTAGGCGCCGAGAGACTCATTCACCATGGCCTCTACAATGCCCTTCACCTCGCTGTTGCCGAGCTTGGTCTTGGTCTGGCCCTCGAACTGGGGGTTGGAAAGACGCACGCTCACGACGGCAGTGAGGCCCTCGCGCACATCCTCGCCCGAGAGCGCCTCGGCCCCGTTCTTGAGCGGGCCGCTGGAGACGGCGTAGCTGTTCACCGTGCGTGTGAGCGCTGCCTTGAACCCCACGAGATGCGTGCCGCCCTCCTGGGTATTGATGTTGTTGGCGAAGGAGAACACCTGTTCAATGTAGCTGTCGTTGTACTGGAGCGCCACCTCCACGAAGATCCCTTCGCGCTCCCGCTGGAGCTCAATGGGTTTGGGATGGAGGGGCGTCTTGTTCTTGTTCAGGTGCTCGATAAAGGAGACGATGCCGCCCTCATACAGAAAGGTCTGCTTCTTTCCGGTGCGTTCGTCCTGTATGGTGATCCTGAGTCCGCGGTTCAGGAAGGCCAGTTCCCGGAGCCGCTGCGACAGGATGTCGTAGCTGTACTCCCGGTCCTCGAAGATCTGAAAGTCCGGCTTGAAGGTGATCTTCGTGCCCGTGGCCGCGGTCGTGCCGGTGACCGCCAGGGGCGCGACGGGATTGCCGCGCTCGTAGCGCTGCTGGAACACCTCGCCTTTCTGCTTGATCTCCAGCTCCAGCCACTCCGACAGCGCGTTCACGACGGACACGCCCACGCCGTGGAGCCCGCCCGAGACTTTGTATGCCTCGCCGTCGAACTTGCCGCCGGCATGGAGCACGGTGAGGGCTACCTCGGCGGCCGAGCGCTTCTGCACGCTGTGCATCTCCGTGGGGATGCCGCGGCCGTCATCGATCACCGTCACGCTGTTGTCGATGTGGATGATGACTTCGATGTTCTTGCAGAAGCCGGCCATGGTCTCGTCCACGCTGTTGTCCACGACCTCGTAGACGAGGTGGTGCAGACCGACGCCGCCCGTACTGCCGATGTACATGGCAGGGCGCTTGCGCACGGCCTCCAGGCCTTCGAGCACTTTTATGCTGTCCGCCGTATACTCCATTCATTCCTCGCAAAAAAAGGGATTTGTCCCGCCGGTGCAGACAATCCCTCAAGCCAAAACTGCAAATGCTAAATCCGAAACTCTAGCATCAGTCGAATGCACAAGCTGTTTAATGATTCGTGCTTGGAAATTCGCGCTTGCCTCAATTACACCCTCATGGGCATGACAACACACCGGTAACCTTCATTGCCCTCTTCCAGGATCAGACACGGGCTAAGGGGGTCGTTGAGCTCCAGCCGGATCGTCTCCCGATCCATGGCGCTGAGCACGTCCATGAGATAGCGCGAATTGAAGCCTATGGCCACCCCTTCCCCCTGGTAGTCCACCGACAGCTCTTCGCTTGCTTCGCCCACTTCCGGGTTGTTCGTTGAGAGCACCAGCCTGTTTTTCTCGAGCTGGAGTTTCACCGCGTTCGTCTTTTCCTTGGACAGGATCGAGACCCGCTTCACCGCGTGGGTAAAAAGGTCCCTGCCGATGGCGATCTTCTTCGTGTTCTGCGTGGGCACGACCTGCAGGTAGTTGGGGTAATTGCCGTCGATGAGCTTCGACACCATCACGAGCCCGTCCCGCTTGAAGAGCGCGTGATTCTTGCTGAAGCCCACCTGGAGTTCCGCCGCAGAGGCGTCCTCTTCGAGGAGGCGGCGGAGCTCCATCATGGCCTTCTTCGGAACAATGATGCTCTCATCCTTGTGCTTCGCCTCCACCACGCGGTCGATCATGGACAGCCGGTGGCCGTCGGTGCCCACCATGCGGATGTTCATGCCGCCCTTGGCAGAAGTAAGCTGCACAAACAGGCCGTTCAGCACATACCGCGCGTCATTCTCTCCTACTGCGTAGAGCGTCTTCTTGATCATGTCCCGCAGGAGGTCGCCTGCGATGGTGAACATGCCTTCTTCAGGCACGTCGGGAAGCGCGGGATACTCTTCCTTGGGCAGGCCGACGAGCTTGAACTGCGAGTGGCCGGAGACGATCTTCACCCACGTGCCGTCTTCAACGCGGAGCTGGATGTCTTCCTCCGGCAGCTCGCGCACGATCTCGTACATCTTCTTGGCGGACACGGTCACGGCCCCGGGCGCTTCCACCTCTGCGGCGTACCGGCCGCGCAGCCCGATCTCCAGGTCCGTGGCGACGATCTCGACACCCTTGCCGTTTGCCGTGAGGAGCATATTGGAGAGGATAGGCATGGTGTTCTTTTTATCCACCACACCCTGAATCCGCTGCAACCCCTTCAGAATTTCGTCTTTTTTTATTTTCAGTTTCATCCAGGTGCCTCCTCAAGCTGCGTTCTGAATATTATCAGAAACTCCGCCAAATAGCAACAGAATTTTTCGTCGTTTTACTCTTTAACTTCAAAACGTTAGCTGCTTTATGAGTGCCTCGATCCTGGCCTTGAGGTCCTGGTCTTTTTCCTTCTTTTCCTCGATCACCTTGCAGGCATGGATGACGGTGCTGTGGTCCTTGCCGCCGAAGAGACGGCCTATCTCCGGAAGGGATGTGCCTACCAGGGTACGGCACAGATACATGGCCACCTGCCGGGGCAGGACAACGGCCTTGGTGCGCCTTTTTGATTTCAGATCCGACAAGCGGACCCCGAAGGCATCGGTCACGACCTTCTGCACGAGCTCATTCGTGATCACCTTGTCCCGGCTGTCGATGAGGTACTTGAGCTCGTTCTTTGCCATCTCTTCGGTGATCTCGGTGTTGGTAAGAGACGATACGGCGCCGAGCTTCACGAGTCCGCCTTCGAGCTCGCGTATGTTGTTTTTCATCATGGACGCCAGAAACGCGGCGACATCGTCGGGCAGGCGTATGGCCCAGAACTCCGCCTTTTTCCTGAGAATGGCGATCCGTGTCTCCAGATCCGGGGCCTGGATGTCGGCGATCAGCCCCGATTCGAAGCGCGAGCGGAGCCGCTCCTCGATGTCCGGGATCTCCTTGGGCTGCCGGTCGCTCGTGAGCACGATCTGCTTCTGTAACTCATACAGCGTGTTGAAGGTGTGGAAAAACTCTTCCTGCGTCCGCTCCTTGCCCGCGATGAATTGAATATCGTCGATGAGCAGGATGTCCATGTTGCGGTACTTTTGCCGGAATTCTTCCATGCGCTGGTGGCTCATGCGATTGATGAGTTCGTTGGTAAACTGCTCCGACGACAGGTAGGCCACCTTGGTCCTCGGCGCCCTGCTCTGGATATGGTGGCCGATGGCGTTCAGGAGATGGGTCTTGCCGAGCCCCACACCGCTGTAAATGAACAGGGGATTATAGGACCTGCCCGGCGCGTCTGCCACCGCCCGTGCGGAGGCATGGGCGAACTGGTTGCTCGGCCCAACCACAAAATTGTTGAAGGTGTATTTCTTTTCCAGGGTGCTCGTCTTTTCCTCGCGCCCCTCTTTTTTCTCTTCTTTTACCGGAGACGCCGGTTTCTTCTGCTGCTGTGGCTGGACAAAAAAGTCGATCTCCACGTCCTCCCGCTTCGTAACCTCCCTGATAACGTCCGCCAGCGTGGACCAGTGGTGCTCTTTGATCCAGTCCCTGTGGAATTTGCTCGGCACTTCCACGACCATCCGGTTGTCCTCGAGCCCGTGAAGCTTGGACTGGCTGAACCAGGTGTCGTAACCCTGCTTAGACATTCGATTTTCAATCAATAAGAGTATCTCTTCCCACACTCTGTTCTGGTCCATATAAACCTCGGAAAAAACGCGCCGGTTACAAACATGCTTATCCACATGTGTTGATAACCGGTTTTCTCTTTTTTTTTCTTATTGTTATGATCTTGCTCGGAGGCTTATTATCCGCTTTTTGATACCCTGGTTTTGCTGGAATAGTTGTGTCTACAGTTGATCGTCCTTCGCACACATTTTGCAGCTTCCGGCCTGTGCCTCTTTGCGACAACGTCAGACTATACCAGAACCCGTTTTTTCTAGCAAGGTATTTTTCTCCGCCCGGGGCTGAAACGCCCAGGGAAAGACCGGAACGCATGCATATGCGAAAAATTTGCTTGACATTGCAACTAGTCCCCTATATGATTTAAAACGTTTGTTTCTGTTTTTTGCTCGCGGTCGTGACGATGTCACGGCTGTTTGCTCTGTTCCGAACTTGTTTGAGGAGGTGAAAGTCATGTCAGCAGATATTAAAGCAGATCAGATGCTTGACGCCAAAGGACTGAGTTGCCCGCTGCCTATTCTCAAGACCAAGAAAGCGGTCGAGGCAATGACGAAAGGCCAGGTCCTCAAGGTGGAGACCACGGACGCGGGTTCAAAGAACGATATGAACTCATGGGCCAAACGGACGGGAAATGAGATCCTGAAGGTCGACGAGGGCCCGGGCGTGTTCACGTTTTACATCAAAAAGAGCGCTTAGGACTTCATACACCGAGAACAACAGGGATGACTCGGGCGTTTTCTCATTCTCTCATCAAAAGCCCGGAGGGAGGTTGATAGAATGGCACAGGGGGCTCGGGCTCGTACTGGCTCCGCGTCGCGGACATCGCGTTCTCCATCAAAAAAACCGGTTAAGGAGATTCACAAGATGGAACAAAAGAAGATGGCAATCATCGCGTCCAAGGGTTCGCTCGATATGGCATACCCGCCGCTCATCTTGGCCACGACGGCCGCAGCCATGGACATGGATGTAACGATATTTTTCACCTTTTTCGGCCTGGAAATGATCAAGAAGAACCAGGCTGATAAGCTCAAGGTCTCGCCCCTCGGCAACCCGGCGCTGCACATGCCCGTCCCGAACATCGTCGGCGCCATGCCGGGCATGGAGGCCATCGCCACGGCTATGATGAAGTCCATGTTCAAGAAACACGGTGTGGCCACCATCTCGCAGCTCCTGGAGCTTGCAAAAGAGAGCGGTGTCAAGCTCATCGCCTGCCAGATGACCATGGACGTCCTCGGCATCAAGCAGGAGGACATCATCGATGGCGTCGAGTTCGGCGGCGCGGCAACGTTCATGGACATCGCCGCGGACGCCCAGATATCCCTGTTCGTATAGCCCGACGGACCCCTCTTCAATCACGGTCCAATAGCCCGCGCCGCGGCACGGGCCGGAGATAATCTGTCACGGCAGTTTAGCTTCCCGGCGCCGTATGAGCTCTATCAGTTCACGCACCTCTCGGCTGGAAGGCCGCCCCTCTGAGGCTAGTGTTAGTGATGTTCTGGCATCGCCCAATGCCGCATTGAGCTCCCCCTTTGCCGTCAAGAGCCTCGCCCGATTAAAATAGGCCATTGCAAAGCGGGAATCGAGCTCGATCGCCCTGCTATAGTCGCGGATCGCACCGGCGATATCGGCCGTTAAATGAAGCGCGACCCCACGATTATAGTGCAGGTCCGCCGCGTTCGGCTTGAGCTCTATCGCCCGATTGAAATCCCTGATCGCCTGTGCAAACGCGCCCTTCTTCACGAGCGCCAAGCCGCAGCTCCGGTATGCAAGGGCGTCATTCGGATCGGCCGCAATGGCCCTTTCGTAATCGGTAAATGCGGCGTCAAGGTCTCCGAGCGCCTCCCGGGCCTTGCCGCGGTTATGATAGGCCGCCGCATAGGCCGGATCGATCTCAACGGCCTGCGTGTAGTCCTGCATGGCGGCCGCGAGCTTCGGTTCCTGCATGTGGGCGTTGCCGCGGTTGAAGTACGCCGTTGAGAACAGCGGCTCCATGCTGATTGCCTTGGTATGGTCCTCAATGGCTCCCGGCACGTCGCCCAGCTCCTGCCGGGCCAGTCCGCGATTAGTGTAGTTCCTTGCCGAGGGCGGGCCGAGCTCAATGGTTTTCGTGAAGTCCTTGAGCGCCTTCGTCGCGTCACCCAGGGCCAGGCGGGCTATGCCGCGGTTCCGGTATGCTTCGGAGAGTGATGGATCCGTCTTGATCACTGCCGTATAGTCGGCGATCGCGCCTCGGTAGTCACCGGCCTGACGCCGCTTGTTTCCCCGTTCAAAGTACTCGTTTGACGTCCGGGGGGTCTTTTTTACCGCCTTCGCGGGGTCGGAACGACCCTTCTCGATCTCTGCTGTTTGCTGCGGCCGGCCTGCCGGTCCGCTTTGCTTTCCGGTGGCGCCCTGCCGGTGCTGTCCTCCCGACTGCCACAGCAGCAGGAGAGCGCCGACCACAGCAACCGCCCCGATCAAAGGCCATAGAGCTTTATTGTTCAACTTCATCAGAATCACCCTCAGTAGTACCGGCGTTCACGCTCGCCCGTCGCAGGGGGGAGCGTCACGTCACCAGGCGCGCCCGGTGTCGAAGCGCCCGCATCCTTTTGTTTGGGACACGAGGATGCCGGTACGCCGTGTAATGGCTGCTTCTGGTAGTCTCCCGTTTCATCTTTGACGATCTTTTCGAGCACAAACCCGCAGTAGCGCCTCGAGACAAACTCGAACTTCGTCTCGTAAAGCGCATTTTCGCCCGGCGTAAACAGGTAGCCTACGGGTCCGCACTCCTCGACCATCTTCTGATCGGGCCGCGTCAGGGTTTCAGACTTGTAATAGAATGAGACAGCTATCGGTTCGTTCGCCTTCACGTAAAACTCGTCGAACTTTCCCTTCTTCGGCTGCAGCGGCATATCAAGGCGCTTCGCGCACCGGACGAAGCCGGCATAGGGGCCTGCGACACCGGCGCCCTCATTGTCCCGGTTGAAGCAGGTCTCGCCCGGGTAGAACCGGACCATAGCCCCCTGGTAGACGACCCTGATCTTCGCACGGGGCCCCTCTGCCGGTTCCGTGTACGGCGGCGCGACGCTGAACGCGAGGCTCCGCAGAGGGCCGCAGGAAGGAAGAGTGAACAGCAAAAGAAGCAATATGATTATATGTCGAGTGATCCGCATTGAGCTTACCTTGCTTTTAACCGTTAACACAACTCGCGACTTGTACAAATCATAGCCTCAGTCTACAAAATCCAAATAGCTGGGGGAACCATTAGACCACGAGACATAAATTCTTGCTCTGGCAGCCGACGTGATCTTTTCCAATCAGGCGTGGACAATACGGTTCCCTTCATCGATGTTCCGGCAGAGCCGCTCATGGGTGACCCCATGGGGTTTTCAAGGCACCCCGCAGCAGAGCTGCGGGGTAAAATTAGAGCCCAATCTTTTCGCTCAGAAGGTGTACTTGAAACCTGCTGTTAAACCTGCGAATGTTTGATCAAAACTGCCGCTGCCATCAGAAAATGAACCGGAAAATTTCTCGCTCTTGTATCCAACATTAATGGCGGTATTCGAAGACGTGCTAAAAGCTACGCCAAGCTCAAAGGACGGTCCGTCCATATCTTCTGAAGAGAGTGTAGATTTAATATCAAGGAACATCCAGCTCAAACTGCCATACAGAGTAACTGATTCGCTTACGGGAATATTCCCCAGAACGCCGACACCCGGCCCCTTTATCTTTATATCTGTTGTAAAATTCACAGTGCCGATGGGCCACTCATCCGTAAAATCAGAGGTGTTGGATTTATAGGCGACAAACGCCCCGAATTGTGGAGTAAACATATATCCGGCCATAAGGTCGAGGTCTGTTCTGCTTCTAATTGTCTCTTTTCCAACAAAAGGAGCGGAAAAATAAGTGTCTTGATAGTCAGAGACGGCAAAAAGCAGCGAACCTTTGAGGAACATCTTGTTCTCTAATTCAACATCCACCGTTGGTCCTATCATCCATACGCCATCATATTCCACTGAGCCCGTTGGATATGTCTCTTCCCACGAGCTGAACCATGCCTTTACGCCGAGAGTTGTTTTGGTATCCACTGCAAAGGCCGCACCCTCCCAAAGCATCATCATTACTGCTGCTGCTGCGAACAAACTTCCCGTTTTCCTCATGTCTATGGCCCCTTTTTTAGATTGTCTTATTGCCTCTTTCCCAACACCTGCGCTTTAAAAAAATCAAAGCGCCGCCTTATGGTCCGCTTCGCCTCCTTTCATTTCATTTGAAAAAACTCCGTGTCCTGTATATTGAATCGTTGGGTTGTACTACATTAACCCAACCGGCGTCCCATTAATTTCAGCCTGTCCCCAATGCCCGCGTGATTGCCCATGAGGAACGAGGCGTGGACGGCGCATCCGGCGTCCTGGACGATCTGTCCGAAACGCTCGCAGCATGGGGCGATTTAACAAACTCCGGTCTTCTGTCAAACAGAAGACAAAGCATGTAACGACGGCACCCATGTTTTCAAAGAAGTAACCCCTGTGATCCCTGCATCTCTTATCTCTTCGGGGCTCCTGTTGCCATTACACGACCATGCTGGTTGTTTATTCTTATCCATGGGCTTGGCTTGATTTGTCCGTTAATCCACACCAACCATGTACGTAACTCCTCCACAACCCGAGGATTGCTACTTGCCCAGCCATGAACAGCGCAAAACTTTAAAGCAATATCTAAGGCTTGTTCTTTCACTATTTTCGGCTTTGGAATGAAAAACAACAATCTAATAAATTTAATCACTTTCTGTCCCCATATAACGATTGATATGCGTAGTAGCTCATACCACCAGTAATGCCAACGTATCCAAATGCTTCAAATGTTAGTCGTGTTTTTGAAATTCCGTATCCATCTAGTGGAAAGGTTAGTCCGTACCTTAAGCTACCAACACCAACTGTCTCGGCAATTGCTTCTTCTAAATAGCGCGCTAAATGTGAATTTTGGTATGCCCACATGCCAATCTCAGCTCTTGTCTCTTGCAAGGGGCCTCCAAGAGGAGTGAAAAAGCGGTGCACACCCTCATGTGTAACTGTTTCTATAAGCTCCTGCCCTGACAAGCCATGCGCGATTGTGATGTTGCCGAATTCATCCGTTAAACCTAGTGCGTCACCTGTATCACCATATTTCCAAGGTATTTTGCTCGAAAAATCATCAGCAAAGCTCGATGCCTGCTTTGCTGCGGCGGTCTCTGTTTTCAGTGTTGTTGCGGCGGCCCGTGCCTCAGTTGCCACAGGCCCGAGGTTGGGCACCACAGAAGCGGGCGATGCTTCCACGCCTGCTGCCGTGTATATCCCTGCCTCCGTAACGCCCATGCATCCAAAGGGATTTGCCAGGCAATACCCCACCGGATTTTGCAAGAATGCCGTCACCTCTGCCCCGACGGCTGAGAGGGCAGGCCACAGCACATACCCCCCTGCGGCCACCACGGCTGTCTTGCCGAGGATCTCATGGGGCAGGTTCTTTTCTCTCCATTCCTGCGGGGTAAGCCCGCGGCTCTGCTGTGTCTGTGCATGGGCATAGCTGTCCAGATTGCGCAGCCGGACATCCATGTTGATGTACGGGTTGTAGTACTCTTCTGCCGTGACCTGGACGCTATTCTTGCCCATGAAGCTGGTGACCTGCCTGTCTTCTCTGAATCCATCGGTCTTTGCGGTCTCATAGTCTGCCCAGCGCAGCATTTGGCGCATGAGACGGCCCTCGGCCTCGTCTTCCGTGATGTCCAATCCTTCCTTGTCCTTGACCCACTTCTGGAATTGCTTGGCGTATTTCTTGGCGCGGTCTATCTCGTGCTGATGCAACTGCCGGTTGTACTTCTCCCCGTCGAGGGCCGTTGCAGCGCCGGTCATGACCTCGGATGAGTTCCCTCCGGTGAGCTTGGCTGCCGTGGCGCCGATGATGACGCTGGCCCACTGCTGTTCGGCGTCGGAAAGTTTCCTCGTCATGTCCCGGCTAAGCTCGGCTGCGCCTGCGCCGACGGCTCCGGAGAAGGCGTTGCCTCCGCCGTACTTGGCTTGGAGCCCGCCGACAAGCGCGTGCATAGCGGTCTTGATGGCACTGCCTTCTTTCCAGGTGTCGTATTGTTCCTGATACTTCTGCATGTCGGCCCTGGCCTGGGCGATGACAGCATCAATGTTGCCCATGTTCAGGCCCTGCTTTTCATAATCCTTGATCGCCTTGAGGTCTTCTTCTGAGGGATTTTCCTTGTTCTTGAGTTTTCGGTAATCGTCTGCGGCCGTTGACGTCAGTTCAGCCTTCTTATAGGGGTCGGTAAACATTTTTGCGATGTCCCCGACGAGCCTGAAGGCTTCTTCGCCGAAGACCCTGGCGAACTCCTGCTGTTCCTCCACCTTCTTCTGGTCGAAGATCTTGCCCAAGGCCTGGTGCGCGGCCTCAGGATCGCGGGAGAGTTCGCTGAGGTCCTGGTCCGGGTTGCTCCGGATCCGGATGGTGGCCGGGCTGATGGCTGCGAGCGTGGCGCTGCTTTCGCTGTCTGACGAAGATACGCCGACAATGGGTACGCCGGACACGCCTGTGCCGCCGATGCCGGGTTTGGATGGATCATAGCCGGCGCTCACGCTCGTTGTGCTTGCGGAGTATTCCGCCTTGTTCTCGATATTGGACCAGGAGAACGTCCCGGTGCTCAGACTGTTTTTGTCCGCTTCTGCCGTGCTCGCGATCACGGCGCCTTTGAGCTCGGTATGCGCGCCGACGGTGATGTCAAAGCCGCCCGCTCCGGCGAAGAATCCTGTCTGCTCGATGACGGAGCGGAACTCGGACTCGGTCTTTCCCTGGGTGTAGGAGAGGTTCCCGCTGCCCTTGCCGGGTCCAATGGGTATGCTCACGCTGCCGCTTACGCTCTTGTTCTCTGCGCGGTA
The DNA here is from genome assembly GCA_919901555.1 of Nitrospiria bacterium. GTDB lineage: Bacteria > Nitrospirota > UBA9217 > UBA9217 > UBA9217 > CAKKPG01. The sequence continues at coordinate 52,488 of CAKKPG010000003.1, forward strand.
GGTTTCGGTGTCCTGCTCGCTCTCGAGGGAGAGGTTCCTGCCCACATCGGCCGTGATCGTCTCTGCCCGTGCCTGCGCGCCCTTGAGCGTCGTGTCCCTGCCGCTCTTGATTGAGAGATTCTCCTGGGCCGTGAGTTGGGTCTCCGTGTGGGTGAGGCTGTGCGCTTCGGTATTGCCGGTGGAGTAGGAGCCTTCGGCATAGACGGCGACGCCTCCCTGACCCTTCCCGCTGACGCCGACGGAGACGCCGGCGCCGCCGGAGGAGCTCCTGCTCGTGCTCCTGCTGTCCATGGTGTTTTTTGCGGACTGGAGCGTGATGTCGCGGGCCGCGTCAAGGCTGATATTCTTCCCTTCGAGCGCGCTGCCGATAACGGCGATGTCACCGCCTGCTCCGTTGGCGCCCGTGGCCGTGATGTTCAGGCTGCCGTCGGTGATGAGCCTGCTGCCCACGGCAGTCGTGCTGTGGCTTTCGCTCTCGCTCTTTGACTTGCTCGTGCTGACGCCGACCTTGACCTGTACGCTCGTGGCCGCATCTAAGTTCTGATAGGCGTCATAAAGCGCTCTGCCGCCGCGGTAGGCATAAAGCGCCTTGAGCCGGCTGTCCTGCACCTGGTCGGAGCGCTCCTCGGCCTCGTGGGCCTTGCCCACGTTCTCGATGACCTTGTTCCCTACCTGGAGGTTGAGACCGTAGCTCTTGCTTTCGAAGGTGGACCGGGTATCAGCGGTGTTGTAAGCCGAATTGATGGCGACATTCCGCGCCGTGATGTCCGTTCCTGTCGCTGAGAGGACTTCGCTGCCCGTTATCGCGGCGTCCTTCCCCGCGGTGATGGTCACCCCGCCCGACACGGAGCCCACGGCGCTGCCGACGTTGTTCACGACGTCGACCTCGCTCGTGCTCTTTTGTTTCGTCGTTCCGTAGGTGGCGCCGAGCCCGCCTTTTCCAAAAGAGGCGCTGACGCCGGTCCGCCTCTTGCGCTGCTCCTGCTCTTCGTGCAGGGTTTCCCCGGCGGTGGTTATTGCAACGTTGCGCGCCGCGGTCAGGGATACGTCGCCGCTGCCGACCACGGCGCTCCCCTGGACGGTGAGATCATTGCCGCTCGCAATGGTGACCGTATCGCCTGACACCGTGCTGCCCGCGGCAATATCCTGCTCTGTCACGGTCCGGCTTTCGTTCAGTTTGCCGGTGAGGGCGCCCTTGGTCCTGGTGCGGTTCTGCGTGAGGCTCGTGTGCCGCTCCCGCGCTTCTTTGACGGTGACGTCGTTCTCAGCCGCGAGCGTCACGCCGCCGGCCTGACTGGCAATGCTGCTCCCCTCAATGGTGATGCTGCCGGGCGCGGGCCCGTCGTCTCCGCCGGTCCGGCGTTCCGCGCCGACGCCCTGGCGTCCCGCGACGATGATGACGCTGCCGCCGGCCTCCAGGCTGGAGCCGACGGCAATCTCGTCGTCGGTCACGCTGAGGGTTGAGGAACTCTTGCTCTTTTTTGTGATGAGTTCATTCTGCGCAGCGCCGACAACGGTCGCACCGCCCGAGGCCAGGCTCAGCGCGGCGCTGAAGGCCGCATTCAGACCGCTGGTTTTCAGCTCCCGCCGCTCGTGCTCCTCGTGACGGGTCTCCGTTGCAGCGGTGATGGTGACGTTGTCGTCTGCCGCAAGAGTGATGGAGTCAGCGGCTGCGACTTCACTGCCCCGCACGTTGATGTCCTTGCCGCTCGCGATCGTGACGCTGTTGCCGGAAATGAAGCTGCCCTGGACGAGGTTTTGTTCGATGTAATCTCTGGTCTCGACGGTCTTGGTGGAGAAGGTTCTTTTTTTCGTGGTCTTTGTTTCCGTCAGGCTTTCGTGATGTTCGAGCACTTCCTCGACCGTGACGTCGTTTTCAGCCAGAAGCGTCACGTCTCCGAATTGACTGGCGATAATGCTTCCCTGGAGGAGGATGTTTCCGTACCCCTGGGCGGCTTCTCGGTCTCCGGACGGCAGCGCAGCAATGAAAATATTTCCCCCTGCCAGAAGACTGGAACCTACGACAGTTTCGTCGTCGGTTCTGGTGCGCGTGTAATTGTCCTGTCCACCTCCCTTGACATCGAGAAGGGACCGTTCTTTGACCGCCGTGATAGTCACATTGCGGCCGGCGAGAAGATCGAGATCAGCGCCTGCGGCAACCTGGGCCCCGGCAAGGGTAGCGTCCTGCCGGGCAGTGAGCGTAAGATTGCCGCCTGTCTGAACGGAGCTGGCGAGAATGGTCGTCTCGTCACGCGTATAGAAGCCGCCGCCGGCAAAGACCACGGCGACCCGCTCGTTCTCTTCCACACTTCCGATAGTGAGGTCGCGTCCTGCATAAAGCTCGGCATCTCCGCCCGCGGTGATCCCGCTGCCGGCGAGCACCAGGTCCCTGCCGGCCGCGGCGAGGATATCGCCGCTCGAGTCGATCGTCGCCTGGCTCTGCGCGCGAGTGGAGGCAAAGGCGCCGCTATCGCGGGTGACGGTCAGGGTCTCGCTCCGGATGTCGCGTCCCGCGTCAAGAGCGATCCGGCCGCCGGACAGCGTGCCGCTCTGGTTCACGATGTCGTTGGTTGAGGCAAGGGTGAGAAGCCCCCCGGCGTCGATCCTGCCTCCCTGGTTGATGATATCGGCGCCCATGATCGCGGCGCGGTCTCCGGCCATGATGGTGCCGCTGTTGAAGAGATCGTCGGACGTGCGGAGCTCGATGTTCTGGGCGGCAATGAGGGCGCCCGACGGCCGCAGGTCGTTCTGCCGGAGTTGGGACAGATACACGACCGGAGCGAGGACCTTCTGGCCCAGAACCTCCTGCTCCACGAGCCAGACCATGTCTGTGGTAAGCTGGGCCATCTGCTCCGCGGTCAGGCCCACGCCCACTTTCAGATCAAATGCCTGCGCATAGGCGATTCCCGCATCCATGAGGGCCTGGAACTGTCCTTCGGCGCTGCTGGAGTCCTCCAGGAAGCGCCGACCGGTGGCCTGCGTAACCTGATCGAGTACCAGCTTCTGTTCATAGAACCCGTCACCCAGCCGTTTCTGGGTCAGTGCCGGATCGTAAGCCAGCCTTTCCAACATATAGTCGCTGGACATGAAATTCCTGAGGTCGGTGAAAAGCGGATTTGTCTCGACGAGATAGCCTTGGTTCGGGGCTGCCGGCTTATAGAGGCCGCCTTGAGGCATGGTGAAGGTGAAGTCCGGGATATTTGCAGTATCATTAGGAATCGATCCGAGAGACGTGGTTGAGTCTCCGGGCCCTTGGGTGACATTGTTGATCTCACCGGCGTTGACAGTCAACTGATTACCTGCGGCGATAGTGGCTGCGCCCGGCAAAAAAACATTTTGTGTCACGATTTCGGGGGAAGAATACGGGTAAGTGTACGGATCCTCAGGCCAGTTGCTATAACAGCCCCAAGGACGACATGTCCTATTCTCGTATGTATAGATCAGTGTTTGAGTTCCTTCGCCTGTGGTGACGTTGAATCCTCCGCGGCCGGTATTATTGAGCACTCCGGTTGCATCGATCGTAAGATTGTTTCCTGCGGCGATGATGGAGTATTCATTGTTGACATCGGTGGCCTGGATAGTCAAGTCACGACCCGCAAGGAGCGCGCCGGAAGGGCTGTCTGCCGTCACTTGGGTGACTGTCGTGTTCTCCACATAACTGGCAGTAGCCCTGATGTATCCCGCATATACAAATTTGATCCCTACCGGCAGCCCTTCTGGTATCGGAATTGGTACATTCATAAAAGTTTCTGTCTGCTCAGGATCCAAAAACTCTTCCGTCGTAAAGACTCGTTTCTTGTTGGTTATCGTGTCGGCGGAAACGGTAATGTCCCTTCCCGCTTCGATGGTGGCTGACTGGTTCAGGATGCTTCCGGTGCGGATGTAATTGCCGCCTGTATCCTTTTCCGCACTTCCCGCAATCACGATGTCGCCCATGCTGAAGAGGGAAGCGCCGTCTTTGTTTGTGAGAGAGTCGGTAACGAAAAAATTGGCCGTGCCTGTTTCATTCTTTGTTGCTATGACGGCGGAGGAGCCGTCGTTCAGGAGTTGGGCCGCATTGATGGTAAGCTGGTCGGCGATGACCGTGCTGTTGTTGGTCAACAGTCCGTTCGCGCTGATCGCCATGTTTCCGTTGCTGTACAGGATATTCGGATTGCTGCTATCGCCGCTGTTCAGAAGCGAAATGTCTCCGCTGCTCTGGATCGAGAGGTTGCCGCCCGCCGTAGTCTGCCCGTTCAGGACGATGTTGCCCTCATTGGTAAGAGTAAAGTCTCCGGTTGACGCAATGACGCCGTTGTTGACGACGCCGACCCCCTTTTCGGTGCCCACGAGCCGGATCTTGTTGGCGTACATTCCGCCCAGGGCCGCCACGTCGAGGCTCACCTGGGGCTGCGCCCCCTCGCCGGTGATGGGCGTGGCAGCGAGATCTGCGTAGTTCACCTGGTTTGCGCCTGTAATCACGTTCAGATGGTTCGCCCAAAGGGAGGAGTTGACGTTCACGGTCCGGCTGATGAGGTCTACCTGATCAATGTTGCCTGCGTTCAGGCCGCCCCCCTGTTCATCTCCTGTTATGGTGATGTTGCCGCCCGTGACGCGGAAGGCGTCGAGGCTGCCCGTTCCGCCGAAGAGCGGTGTGCCGGTGGAGAGGACGCCGCGGCTTGCATTGATGAAGCCGCAGCCGTCGCAGGTGATGCCGTTGGGGTTGGCGATCACGACCTCGGCCTGCTGTCCTGCGACCTCGGTATACCCCCGGAGCGAGCTCGCGCCGGTGCCCGTGACCTCGTTCAGGATGACCCGCGCCGATCCCTGCGTAAGATAGGGATTGGCGTCCACGTAACCGGCCTGCTGGGTGAGAGAGAGGGACGTGGCGTTGTTCAGGATCGCGCCCTGGGGATCGACATTGAAATCGGTGAACTGATTGCGCGAAACGCCTGCGGCGGATGGATCGGTTATCTGGACGAGGGGCAGTCCATTGGCCGTTGTTTCAATGTGGGGCATGTAGGCGCCGGCGGACGGATCGGCCGCCATCTGCGCCGCGGCGATGGTCGGCTGAGCGATGAAGGATAGGAGGGTCAACCAAGCGATTAGTCGCCTGAAACTGCCTTCCGTTCTCTGGCGTATATTCATCTGTCGGCGATTCATCAAGCACCTCCCTGTGATCGTCAATCGAGGATATGCGAATTTGGAGTATTTCGGCAACAACATGGTTCATGACAGGCGAATTTAAAATCTCAATTCTGCCACGGACCCGACTTCGTAGTGTCACAAAAAAGTCCTGGATTTACGTCTTTCTTTGCGATCGGCGCCTGTCCTCGACTGATTCAATCGGGGACGGCTTTGCGCGAAACGCTTTTAGCTTTTGAATTGATTCATGCCTTGTTGGTCTGTGACAAAGCCCCACTGATGATAGTCCTGCGTAATTGCATGTTTTATAATTAATACTGCCAGGTCACCTGAAATCCTGCAGCCGGACGTTCCGTCCTGAATCCGTCAGGCTTCCGCAGCGGCCAACCAGAAAAGGCGTCGTAAAAAAATCCTTTATACTTGCCGCGAACCCCGATAACGCCGCCGGTGAGGCTCTTTCCCGCCAGCAATTCGTCCGACGGCCCTTTGACAGCGCCATGATCAATGCCCAGATAGAACTCCTGTCGGGTTTTGAAGATCGGCATGCCGAGTTCATTTCTCAGATACCAGCCGCGCTCGGCAAGGAGGGTGTGCGCGCCGTCAAAGCCGCGGACCGTATACCGATTGCCGATGGAGAACTGGTCCGCAACGAGCAGGCGGTCCGCTGTATACTGGGCCCGGCCGCGATTGCGGTACTGCATCGGAATGCTCCATAGGGTAAACGGGATCATTGTTGTCACGTCGAGCGTCCCGATCTTGTACCGGGTCGTGGGGCCGTCGGGCGCCGAATACGCCGGGTCCGGCTGCGCGTTCAACCAGGGCACACCCTTGCGAAAGGCGGCGGTGACGTCCACCGTGGCCTTCCCCACGGAACGGCGATGGAACAAGCCGAGCTCCGCATCGGCCTGCTCCCGGCGCTGCACCTCGATCTCAGTATCATCCAGATAGGTCCGGGACTCGCGTTTGCCGAGACGGAACTGAAGGCCTGTTCTGCTCACCCTGCCGCGATGGATCACGCGCTGTACGGTCGCGTCCGCGGTCCGCGTTGTTCCGCTGTACTGGAAGCTCGTGACGGTCCCTTCCACGGTCTGCCGGTAACTGGAGACGCTGCCTTGCGCGCTCAGCGTCCAATATCCGTAAGGAACGGAGTAATACATGCTTTCGCTGCCTGTACGACGCAGCCAATGCTTCGTTGCCGCATCGTGGTTCCATGACAGGGACAGAAGATCATTGATGCCAAGCGGATTGTCCCAGGCGAAGCCGGCCCCCGCCTGCAGCTTGCCCGTCGTCGTTGAGCCGGAGTCGTCGAGAGAGAGGCTTGCCCGCCAGGCCTTTTCCCGCTCGACGCCGAGGACCACGTCACTTTCACCGGGCTGCACACCGGGCTTGATCTTGAGGTCCACATCCTGGTAGGGGACCCGCTTCATCTGCTCCAGGCCCTGCTCGAGGTCCCGCAGGTTCAGCAGGTCGCCGCGTCCCGAAGGGAATGCCGTTTTCCAGGTGCCCCGCATGGCCTCATCGGCAAAGCGGATATCACTGATGACGCCGGGGACCAAGGCGAGCCTCAGCACGCCGGAAGAGATATCCTGCTCCGGCACGCCGATGCGCGTCGTAACGTAACTACGATCGATAAGCCGGCCCATGAGCCGCTTGACAATGAGGTTGATGCCCTCGCGGCCGATGCATTTGTCCACGTAGGGGGCGACGTCGTCCCGGAGCCACGAGAACCGGTCGCTTTGCTCCCCCTCGAGCACAATGGTATGGATCGGAAAGCACGGCGACTCGGCCGGCAGCTCAAAAGTCTCCGCAGCGCGAGGCTCTCCCTCAAGCTGCACTTCCGGCGCCTGCCGCTTCCGACGATCTTCTTCCTCCAATTGCCGCTGCTTACGCCGCAACTCCTCGACGGCAGTTGGGTCGCCGGCCGTTTGACCGTATGCTGGAGGGGCCGCGAAAAACCATGCAAGGCTCAGCATTCCCAAGGCAACGATCGCGCCGAACCTCGCAAGCCGCCTGAGAACAGAGCAAGAGCCTGCGTCTTTCTCCTGATATGCGTTCGTCATAGTTGAATGATGGGAATCCGCCGCCGCGTGCCCGGAACAGCTCGTTAATGAGCACTTATTAAAAACCCTTCCTGCAGCTTCTGATTTAGACGCATCTTCACTCTCACGACAACTGCTTATTTACATTAGAAAAAAACAAAAAATTTATTATTGCCATTAATGGGCGGCAGATTTCCTTCTGGATGCTTGCTTTAGAACTATTTTGCAATGAAATGTTGTTTAATGCTGATTTTGCAACTTTAAGATTGTATACATTAGGTCGGAGCTTGTCAAGCCATTACGCGGAAACCGGAGCCGCAATGAAAACATTCCCTTAAATTCAGTGATAACAAGGGGCTGGGATTTCAGATGGTCGCGCCGCTGGACTTTTCCGACCGGTTATGGTAAAAAGAAAACCATGTCGATGCGCATACCCGATACCCTCAAGTTCGATGAAAAAGGCCTGATCCCCGCAGTAATCCAGGATTGGCAGAGCGGCGAAGTGCTGATGGTCGCGTACATGAACGCCGAGTCCCTGAAGAGGACCGTGGAAAGCGGACTGACGTGGTTCTGGAGCCGGTCGCGCCGGAAGTTCTGGCAAAAGGGGGAAACCTCGGGCAATGTCCAGCGCGTCATGGACATCCTCTATGACTGCGACCAGGACACGCTCCTGGTCAAGGTGGATCAGACCGGCCCTGCGTGCCATACGGGAAGCAGGTGCTGCTTTTTCCGAAGTTTCTCCCAACAAACCAAAGGAGGCAAATCATGAGCGCCGACCCGAACTGCATTTTCTGCAAGATCATCGAAAAGAAGACCCCGGCCTCGGTCGTCCACGAGGACGAGCACGCCATCGCCTTCGAGGATGTCAATCCCCAGGCGCCGGTCCACACGCTCATCGTTCCCAAGAAGCATATCCCGGACATTCACAGCATCACCGTGGCGGACCGGGAGCTCGTGGGACACCTCTTTTTTGTTGCGAGGAAAATCGCCGCCCAGAAAGGCCTTGAAAAGAACGGCTACCGGATGGTCATTAACAACGGTCCCGGCGCCGGCCAGACCGTGCTCCACATCCATCTTCATCTTCTCTCCGGCCGCGCGTTCCACTGGCCGCCGGGATAGGGTGCGCACTCATCACCCCGTCCGTCTTGAAATCCCCTTATCAGAATCACCAACCACGCGGTCCGGCGCGGTGACGGCGCAAGGGATCCTATTCCCGTCGTTTCTGCACGTACAGCAGGATCAGCATGACACTCGCAAGCAGGGCAAAACCGGCGCCGAGGCCGAAGGCAGGCGCCGCGCCAAAGCGCTGCCACACAAGCCCGAAGAAGAGCGATGCGGGAAATGCACCGAGCCCCACGGCAAGATGGTATAAGCCAAAGGCCGATCCCCTCAGGTGCGCCGGTGCAAAGTCGGCAATGAGGGCCTTCTCCACCCCTTCCGTCAGTCCGAAGTAGATTCCGTATAGTGCAAACAGCGTCCACGCATGCCACTCCGTATTCGCCACGGCAAAGCCTGCGTACACGAGAGCGTATACCAGCCAGCCGACGACGATCACCGCTTTCCTGCCGACCCTGTCCGACAGAATTCCCGCCGGCACGGAGAGGGCCATCTTCACAAGATGGAGCGTCACCCAGAGCGTCGGAAGAAGCGCCACTGCCACGCCCAGCTTCTGGGCCTGGAGCAGGAGAAATGCGTCCGCGGAGTTCCCGAGCGTGAACACAAGGATAATGCCGAGGAATTTTCTGAGACCCGTAGGGATCTCCGCCCATGCAGCGCGGACATTGAAGCCTCCCGGTCCGGTGCGGGGCATGGTCGTTCGCTGTTCTTTCAGGCCCCCGAGAAGCATACCCACCGCAAGCATGCCGGGGATGAAGGAAAGCAGAAAGATCATCGTCAGGTTTTCATGCATGAGCAGGAGCAGAGCCGTTGCCACCAAGGGCCCGACGATTGCGCCTCCGTGGTCCATGGCCCGGTGAAAGCCGTACGCAGTGCCGCGATACTCCGGCGGCGTTGCGTCCGCGATCATCGCGTCCCGGGGGGAGGTCCGGATCCCCTTGCCCACCCGGTCGGCAAACCGGAGCGCGAGCACCTGGGGCCACGTACCCGCAAGGGCAATGAGCGGACGGATGATATTCGAAAGCGAATACCCCGCAGCGATCCAGCCCTTCCGACGCTTGACGCGGTCCGACAGGTAGCCCGAGTAGAGCTTGAGGAAGGCGGCCGTCGATTCTGCGATTCCCTCGATGACGCCGAGGGCCGCGGGGCCCGCGCCGAGCACGGCCGTGAGAAAAACCGGAAGGAGCGGGTAGATCATCTCCGATGCCGTGTCGTTCAGCAGGCTTACAAAACCGAGAATGACGACATTTTTGCTCAGACCTTTTGCAAGAAGTCCCGATACTCTCATCTTCATGCTCCTCACCGCTCCTCCCGTTGTGCCGCCAGGAACTACTGTAGCATATTTCTTTCTCCGTCGTCAATACTATTGCCGACCTTTGGCGGCCTTGGCGGAGAACCCACAGTGCCGTGGGGAAAACCTTCCCCTTTGTCTGTGTATGGTCCGCGCAGGTCCGTTCTCAACAGCCGCTCACACCGGGGTCCACGCCCGACGCACCACGTTATCCAGACGCGGCCGCTCTTTTTTTCAAACGGTTGCGCCGCCTTTCAACATATTCACACCGCCTACTACTAATACTACTAATTTCTCTTACTATATATTAATAGTACTGCCTCCGGCAAAAAGGTGTGTATCTTCGTATTTACATGCCTCCCTCCATGGCATCCAGGGCATTCGGTACTTTGCAATTGACTCACGAGAATTTTTTTGATATAGTATACCCTTAATTTTAAATCGCGAGGGTTTTCCTCTCGTGTACTCGATGTTCAGTACGAGGTGCCAAGTGCCGGTGCAGATTAACAAGCAAATGAACACGAAGATGGTGGCCATTAAAAAGAAGCTCGAAAAACAGCGCACGGAGCTTCTCTGGGAAGCGGAACAGACCATCACAAGCACGATCAGCAAAGAGAAGGAAAGCTTTCCCGACCCCACGGACCAGGCAGCGGCGGAGCTTGATAACAACTTTCTCCTGAGGCTGCGGGGACGCGAGCAGAAGCTGCTCAAAAAGATCGATGAGGCGATCGCCCGCATTGACGGCGGCACCTATGGCGTCTGTGAGTCCTGCGGTGGACCGATCAGCATGAAGCGCCTGGAAGCGAGGCCGGTAACGACGCTGTGTATAGAATGCAAGACCCGTCAGGAAGAGGAAGAGAAGATGCTGGAGCGGAAGGCATGAGCTCACGGAAGCAAAGGAACGGAACAGGAGGGCGGGAAACAATGGTGGGCGATGCAGGGTTTGAACCTGCGACCCCTGCCGTGTGAAGGCAGTGCTCTCCCGCTGAGCTAATCGCCCGGGAACGCATACTTTTTAACACAGGGAATGCCGGTTAGTCAAGAGAAATATATTTCCCCCGCCCCGCCCAACCCCCCATGAAAAAATTTGACCCGCAACAACGCTCCGTTGTTATGTGATGGTAGAATCACAGGCAGGATTTACCCCGTTAGAGAAAGCCGCCGACTCCTTCGGCGGTTGATATCATACATTTTATGGTTTAAAGCCACAATCTGCTAACGTTAGAGAACTTGTTCTCTAACGGGGTTTACCGGGTGTTTTTCCTTTGTTTTTTCTCACAGCATTCAACGTCTCTTCACGGATCAATTATCAATACAGCGCACTTGAGATACTGCGTCTCCCGAGCAGCAAGAAGCATGGGATGGTCGCGGGACTGCGACCTCATTTCCAGCAACCGCACCGTCCTGCCGGCGGAGTGCGCAGCGTCAATGAGCATTTCCCGGAACAGGTCCGTCTCAACATGATGGGAGCATGAGCAGGAAGCGAGAACGCCGCCGGGCTCGAGTATTTTCATGGCGCGAAGGTTGATCTCCTTGTACCCCTTGATGGCTTCTCTCACTTTGGCCCTGCTCTTGGCGAATGCCGGCGGGTCAAGAATGACGCAGCCGAAGCGAGCCTTCTGTTTTTCCAGCGACCGGAGCTCCGCAAAGACGTCGGCGGTTCTAAAGTGTGCCGACAGTCCGTTCAGCGCGGCATTGTTCGCCGCTTGCTGCACCGCCTTCTCCGAGGAATCAATGCCAATCACTTCGGACGCGCCGTAGCGGGCGGCGGTCAGCGACCACGCGCCGATGTAGCAGAAACAGTCCAGGGTCCTTCTGCCGTTCACCAGGTCCCGGAGAGCAAGCCGGTTCTCCCGCTGATCAAAGAAAAACCCCGTTTTTTGCCCTTTGAGAACATCCACGGCATACCTGATGCCCGATTCCTCGATCGTCACCATGCCGTCGGTATCCCCGAGGACCACCCTTGTTTCCAGGGGAAGTCCTTCGAGCTCTCGCGATGTCCCATCGTTCCTGAGGACAATAACGCGGGGCGCGTACAGGCGCTGAAGGATCGTGATGATCATGTCCAAGAGGCGTTCGATGCCGGCGGTGAGGGACTGGACGACAAGGGTATCGGCGTATTTATCGACGATGAGCCCGGGGATGCCGTCTCCTTCACTGAAAACGGCGCGATAGGATTCTCCGTAGCCCAGGAGCGTTCTGAGGTCGCGGGCCGCGGTGATCCTTCGCAGGAAGAAGGCTTCGTCGATCTCTTCCCGTCTCCTGGTGAGGATGCGTACGGCGATCAGGGTATGAGGGTTCAGATATCCGCGGCCGATGAACTGGCCGGAGAAATCCGTCACCTCCACAAGCTCTCCCGGGGACGCGTCCTTCGGGATATCCAGAAGCTCATTACTGAACACCCACGGATGGCCGCGCAGGATGCGCCGAGCTTCCCTCTTTTTCAGCGTAACCGTTTTCATGTCGTCTCGATGGGACTTTCGGGAAGCCGCATTTTACCGCGCAATGAGAAAGCCGTATTTGCAAGAGGCGGAACAAACACAGGGAGCCCCGGGGAACAGGAAGAGCAGGGCGCGGGTATGTTGCTGCCTGCCCCGTGCTCTGTGCGATCCGCCTGGTGCTTACAAACGGTTTTCGATATGTGATTCGCTGCGCAGGGTCTGGAGCCAGCTGCGGTAGGTGTTCTCCATTTTCTGCTCGTAGATGGTTTTGGCGATCTCGTCCTTTACTTTATCATAGGGCTTGATGGGCGTCCGCACGTCTTCCACGCGGATGATGTGGAAACCGCCGCCGCATTGGAGCGGACCGGCGATCTCTCCGGGCTTGAGGGATCGGGCGGCCTCTTCGATCTCGGGGATGGCGTTGCCCCGCTGGAGGAACCCCAGGTCGCCGTCCTGTGCCGCGGTCTCGGCTTCCGAGTACTTCTTGACGAGGCCGGCGAAGCTTTCCCCCTTTTTTGCCAAATCATATACGGACTGTGCCTTGTCCCGCACGGTCTTCTGCCGGGCAGGCGCGGCCTTGTCCTGCAGCTTCAGGAAGATATGCCTCACGCGGATCTCCTCGGGCAGCGAGAAGCTCTTGACGTTTCGCTCATAGTAGGCGCGCATCTCGGCCTCGTCGACGGCAGTGCCCGAACGCACGTACTTGTTAAAGACGCGCGAGAGGGTGAGCTGTTCCCGCAGCTCCGCCTTGTACTGTTCAAGCGTGAGCCCTTCCTTGGCGAGGGCCGCTTCGAACTGCCTGCCGTCCATGGAATTGCGCTTCATAATATCGGCGACGGTATCGTTCAGTTCCTTGTCCGTCATGTCCATGCCTGTGCGCTTCGCGGCGGCGATCTGGAGTTTCCGGTCGATCATGTCTTCCAGGATCAGCCGTTTGTCGGTGAGGCCGGTTTTTTTCGCCTCTTCCCGCTGGAGGTCGCTCATGGTGATGATCTCGTCGTTCACCACGGCCACCACACGGTCCACAACGACGGACCCGCTCGCTGCGCCCCGGATCCCGAGGGAGAGAAGCATGATAAACAGCGACAAACTTGTGACGAGGCATCTTTTCATGGACGGGCTCCCCTGTTTTCTCTTGCGTTTTCACGCGGACTTTATTATCATTCACGCACGCAATGATTATGAACAGGCTGTGCGCCATTCTTTGCTTGCTGCTTATTCCCGTTGTTCCCGTTGCGGCGGAAGAACTCCGGGAAGATGAGCTCACCATCGCCGCCGTAGGCGACATCATGCTCGGCGGCCGGACCGAGCCCTACCTCGAGCAACGCGGTCCCGACTATCCCTTCCGCGACGTCCTGCCGGTGCTCAGGCTGGCCGACGTCATTGCAGGCAACCTGGAGTCTCCCATCTCGACCCGCGGGCGGGCCGTGGCGAACAAGAAGTTCACCCTTCGCGCAGGCCCGCTTGCCGCGGAGGCGCTCAAGAAAGCCGGCATTCGCGTCGTGACGCTGGCGAACAACCATTCCATGGATTTCGGCCCTCCGGCGCTCCAGGACACTTTGAAGATACTGGCCGAGAACAATATTCTTTTTACCGGCGCGGGCATGGATCTCGACGACGCGCGCTCACCGGCGCTGCTGAAGGTCAAGGGAACGACCCTCGCCTTTCTTTCGTACTCGCTCACGTTCCCCCTGGAGTTCTTCGCATCAGCCAGGCGGCCCGGCACGGCGCCGGGCTACGCAGACTTTGTGAGGGCCGACATCCAGAAGGTGCGTCCCCTGGCGGACCTTGTTGTGGTATCGTTCCATTGGGGCGCGGAGCTCATGATCGCAGCCAAGGGTTATCAGGTTGAGCTCGGCCATCAGGCCATTGACTGGGGCGCCGATCTCGTGCTCGGCCACCATCCCCACGTACTCCAGGAGATTGAAGTGTACAAGGGCCGCCTCATCGCCTACAGCCTCGGGAACTTCGTCTTCGGCTCCCAGAGCAACCGCACGAATACCAGCATGATACTGCTCTGCACGTTCAAAGGCAAGAGCCTTGTGCGGGTGGAGGCCGTGCCTCTGGACGTGAACAACTACAGGGTGGAGTATCAGCCGCGGGTGCTCAGGGGCAGGGCGGCGGCGGCGGTACTGAACGACATCAATAAGGCATCGAAGCGGTTCAAGACGAGGCTCGCCATAACCGGTGATAGGGGGACGCTGGCGCTTACTGCTCCAGCGCCTGGTAATTGACCTCGAATTTTGCTCTCGTCCGCAGCTCCTTGAGCCACTGGTGATGACGCGTTTCCTGCTTTTCCAGCAACAATTTGTCGTGAATTTCCCGGGTGACCTCTTCGAGACTTCTTCTGCCCGCCGACCGTTTTTCTTCGAGCTTGAATATGTGGAAACCGTAAGGGCTCTTCACCACGCCGCTCACCGCTCCCTTAGGCATCCTGAAGACCACGTTGAACTCGGCAGGCATCTCGCCCATGGCGAAATAGCCCAGGTCCCCGCCGTTTGCTGCCTCGGGCGCGGTAGATTTCTGCTTTGCCAGCGCGGCGAAATCTGTCTTGTTCCGGAGGGCCTCCAGGACCGTGCGGGCCTCTTCCTCGGTGGAAACCACGATCTGCCGCGCCTGTACCTGTTCGGGCCGGTCAAACTCGCTGGCGTTCGCCTGGTAGTACCGCCGGATTTCGGCGCCCGAAACGGACACGTGCCGGTCCACTTCCCGCGTCGTCAGTTTTTCGACCATCAGGTCTTCCCAGATGTCGGCCTTCCACTTTTCGAAGTCAATGCCCATGCCCGCGAGGGTCTCCTTGATGTCCTTGTTCTGCCCGCTGCGGAAGGTCTCGATCCGCGCGTTTAACTCGGGCAGGCCCACCTTGATGCGCTTCCGTTGCGCTTCGCGGAGCATCATCTTGCGTTCGATGAGACGGTTCAGGAACTCCGTCTTTACGGTCATCTCGTCATCACGGTCCGGCTTGATGCCGGCGCGGGTGAAGCGCTCCAGAAATTCGCCCAGGGTGATGGGGTCGCCGTCAACGGTGGCGACAATCTTGACATCGGCTGAGCCGGGACGCGCAGAACCTTGCTGCGGCCCCTCCTTTTTCTTGCAGGCAAAAAACAACAGCCCCAGGATGAGCGCCGGGGCTGTATATTTTGCGAGACGGATACTGTTCATGTGATCTCTGGATAAGGACGCCTGTTATTTTATTTGTTCCCTTTGTTCTGCATTGGCGGATGCTGCAGTTGCAGGCTGCCGGTCCCGGCATCCGCAGGCTGGCCTCCGAGGGCATCCAGGGCCTTGTCGTCGACGGTGACCTTGGCCTTTGTCTTCAATGCGGCGGCGTATTCCATGTAGACGGCCCGCTGTTTCTCCTGCACCATCCTGCTCCTGATCTGCGGTTCCGCCTCTTTGAGACTTATCTGCTTTCCGTCAGCCGTCCGCATCGCGTCCTTGTGCTTGTTGTAATAGTCGCGCACCTGCTGGTCCGAGGGAACAGAGAGCTTGTTCATCTTGTCCGCCAGCTCTTTTTTCAGCAGGGATTCAAAGAGGTCGTTTTTGGCTCCGTCCTGGATAGCGCGCGCCATCTCTTTTTTACGCATTTCCTGCCGCTTCTTGTATTCGGCGTCTTTCTGCAGCCCCAGGCGCCGGGCCTCCTGGATCACAACCTCGATCCCGATGAGGTCGTTGAGAAAATCTTTTCTCGCCTGCGCGCTGGACATGACGGCCTGCTGCATCTGCGGCGGCAGCTCTTCCACCTGGCGTTTAAAGTCGGCCACGGTTATCTTGGCGCCGTTCACCTTGGCCACGGCGGCGCTGTCTTTGCCGCACCCCGAGGCAACGGCCACAACGATCAAACTGACTGCGATAAGCATTTTCTTCATGGAAATGGTTCCCTCCGTTCAGGTAAGTGGGTGGAGTGTCGATGGTGTAGGAGCTACGGAAATAAGATACGTTATAGCATACTAGGCCAGCTCCTGCAAGCACTTTTTCACCGCCGTGGCAGCGGTGTGCAGGGTCTGGTCGGGCAGGGTCACCTGGATGGTGTGCTCCGGGATGAGCTTGATCCCGCCTTTGTTCCTTTTGAGGAGCGCCAGGACCTTGTCCGCCGGAATGGCGGCATGTTCGGCAAAGGTGATGTTCACGACGCCGTTCCCGGCGTCGATGCGGGATACCAGGGCTGTTTTCGCTGCGAGCTTGACGGACATGATCTCGAGGAGGTTCTTGAGCGTCTCCGGCAGCGGACCATAGCGGTCCCTGAGGTCCGCTGCGATGCGGCCGAGCTCTTCGTCGCTTGCAGTGCCCGAAATCTCCTTGTACGCAGCGAGCCGCAGGCTCACATCCTGAATGTAGTCTTCCGGGATGAAGGCGGACGCGCGCAGATTGATCTGGGTGTCGGGCTCAGGGGAGACCTCCTGGCCCCGGATTTCCGCCATGGCCTCTTCCATCATCTGAGTATAGAGGTCGATGCCCACGGCGGCGATGTGGCCGGACTGCTGTTTGCCCAGGAGATTGCCGGCGCCGCGCGTCTCCAGGTCCTGGGCGGCGATGCGGAAGCCGGCGCCCAGCTCCGAGAGCTCCTGGATCGCCCGGAGCCGTTTGCGCGCCGCTTCCGAGAGCGATTCTTCCGCAGGCGTGAGCAGGTAGGCGTAGGCCTTCTGCCTGCTCCTTCCGACGCGGCCTTTGATCTGATAGAGCTCGGCCAGGCCGAAGCGTTCCGCCCGGTTGATGATGATGGAATTGGCCGTGGGGATGTCGATACCCGATTCGATGATGGTCGTTGTCACGAGCACGTTCAGCCCGCCGGCGATGAATGTGGACATCACGCTTTCGATCTCGTCCTCCTTCATTTGTCCGTGGGCGATCCCGATCCTGGCCTCGGGCACGAGGGTGTGGAGGAAGGCTGCCATGCGCTCGATCCCCAGGACGCGGTTCTGGATGAAGAATACCTGGCCGCCGCGGTCCAGTTCGCGCATGATGGCCTCGCGGATCACCCGCTTCCCGAAGCGCGCCAGCACCACCTGGATCCCCTGGCGGTCCAGGGGCGGCGTCTCGATGATGGAGAGGTCGCGGATGCCGGCAAGGGACAGGTGAAGCGTGCGGGGGATGGGGGTGGCGGTGAGGGTGAGCACGTCCACGAGTTTTTTAAATTCCTTGATGCGCTCCTTGTGCTTCACGCCGAAATGGTGCTCTTCGTCCACCACGAGGAGGCCCAGGTTCTTGAAGGACAGGTCTTTTTGGAGAAGCCGGTGCGTGCCGATGACGATGTCCACGGTCCCGTTCTTGAGCCCTTTCAAGGTTTCCTGCTGCTCCGATCTTGATCGGAAGCGGGAGAGCATGTCCACGCGCACGGAAAAAGGAGCGAGCCGTTGGGAGAAGGTGCGGTGGTGCTGGTCCGCGAGCAGCGTCGTGGGCACGAGCACGGCGACCTGAAACCCGTCCTCGACGGCCTTGAAGGCGGCGCGGAGCGCCACTTCCGTCTTGCCGAACCCCACGTCGCCGCAGACCAGCCGGTCCATGGGCCTCGGCCGCTGCATGTCGCCGAGCACCTCTTCGATGGTGCGCTCCTGGTCCGGCGTCTCCTCGAAGGGAAAGGCGGCCTCGAACTCGCGGTAGAGATTATCCGGCGCCGAGAAGGTCGGGCGCTGCTGGGCCTCGCGCGCCGCGTAGATGGCGACGAGTTCCCGGGCGACCTCGAGGACGTCTTTTTTCACCCGCTCCTTGGTCCTGGCCCAGGCCGGCGCTCCGAGGCGGTCGAGCTTCGGCGCCGCGCCTTCAGCGCCGATGTACTTTTGGACCTTGTCGAGGCCGTAGAGCGGAACGTACAGCTTGGCATCGGGCTCGTAGCGAAGGGCGAGGAAATCCGTTTCGAACCCGTCTATGGCGATATGCGACAGGCCCTGGTATTCGCCCACGCCGTAGTCGGTGTGGACTACGTAATCTCCGGGCTGGAGCTCCTTGAACGTGGAGAGAAAGGTCGCGGTCTTTGTTTTTCTCGACAGGGGGCGATGCACCTTGCTGCCGAAGATCTCTTCCTCGGTGATGACGATGAGATTGAGCGCGGGCCACGAAAATCCGGCTGAAAGCCGGCCGGTGATCACGGAAATAATTCCCGGTAATTCGTCAAGCAGCCGCATTTCGGCGGTGCGGCTTATGAAGAGACCGTATTCTCCCAGGAGCTTCTGGAGGCGGGCGGCAGACTCATCAATGCCGCTCACCAGGTACACCTGGTTTGACTGCCTCCACGCTTTCAATTTCTCCACCAGTCCGGTGATGGTGCCCTCGGCAGGTTCTTTTCTCTCCTCCCCGCCGGCGAGCGACCTGGTGAGCCTGACCCCGAGCCAGGCGGTGGATTTTGTGTCCATGCGGCAGGGCGCGGGCGCGGTCCCGAGCAGGCCCAGGCTGAGCACGGGAACGTTCGTCAGCGCCGCGGCGGTCTCCCGGGAGTCCAGATACAGCTCCGACGCTTCAGGCAGCGTCCTTCCCTCGTCGATTTCTTCCGCCCGGCCCTCGGTGATTTTTCGGTTCTCTTCCTCTATCTGCTTCCTGATATCATCGGGCTCGATGAGGGAAAAGAGACTGTCGTCAGGCAGGTATTGGAACAGGCTCTCCATATCATAGAAGAAGGGCGCGAGAAATTCGGCGCCGGGAGGCACGATGCCCTGTCTTACCTGCTCTACGAGGGCGTCATCGCCGGTCCGCGCGGAAAAACGCTCAATGCCCGCACTGTTGATGATGAGCTCACGCACCGGAAGCAATACAACCTGCTTGACGTCAGCGACGGACCGCTGGGTCTCGGGATCGAACCAACGGAGCGATTCAATTGTATCACCGAAGAACTCCATGCGGACGGGATGTTCATGGGCAGGGGAGAAGAGATCGATGATGCCGCCGCGCCTGCTGAACTCGCCCACCCGTGTTACGAGGGAAGCGGACTCATAGCCTGTGCCGATGAGGCTTTCGATAAAGGGGTCCTGGTCGAGCTGGATCCCGGCGGAGACGGTCGTGACGGAATCGGCGAAGAGCTCCCAGGGCGGCAGTTTCTGGATGAGCGCCCTCACCGGCGCCACGAAGATGCCCCGGTCGCCGGAAATCAGGGAGTAGAGAAAGCGCATCCTCTCTCCCATGGTGCCGCTGTCGGGAGAGTCGGCCTCGAAGGGGAGAAGGCCCCATGGGGGGAAGAGGGAAACGAAAGGGGGGCTGAAGGGAGACCCCCCGTTCGCAATGGGGGGGGAATTTGCTGCAAAAGGATTTTTCGTGAGGCCTTCCGCCGCGCCCTCTGCGGCGACAAGGGCCTTGTTTTCCGCAAAGAACCGCAGGTCTTCTGCGAGCGATTCCGCTTCTTCCTCAGTGGCGGTCACCACAACGACCGGCCGGCCTGTTTCCCTCCACAGGCCGAATAAAAAGAGGGCCTTCGAGGCCCCCCAAAGTTCGCTTACTTCGACGGTCTTTTTTCCCGCCCGGATATCGTTGATAACAGGCAGGAGGATGTCGCGCAGGTTCTTCATAGACGAAAACACTATAACATACCGTGCACGGTAATTCAATATAGCGAGAGGGCAGAGCGTCCTTCGCGGCAATCCTTCAGGTACGGAGGCAGCAGCCCTTTCGTTCAAGGGCTGCTACCCCCTGCTCATGTATCCTCGTCGCTGAGGGATTACCCTTCGGGGGAGATTGTCCTTGATATTGCCCGCGCGCTTGTATAGAATCCTTTCAGGATGAGTCCGCAAATAAAGAAGAACTCGAACGGCCGGAAGAAATGGTTTTTGTACATTCTCAAATGCGGCGACGACACGCTTTATACGGGCATCACCAATGATATGCAGCGCCGCTTGAGGCAGCACAACGACGGAAGCGCGTCACGCTATACCCGAAGCCGCCTCCCGGTGAAGGTTGTCTATTTCGAACCCTGCGGCAATCGCTCCTGTGCTCTTAAAAAGGAACGTGCCGTTAAACGCCTGTCAAGGAAGGAGAAAGAGAAGTATATCGAAAAAGGTAAAAATATTACGACAACGTCACCACGACACAAAATCTGATTAGCGCAGAATGCAAAACCAGCGATCAGTAAATCTGCTCTAAACCGCAACCGCCTCATACCGGGAATCAACGATGCTCTCCGCCGGGATCTTCACGACATTAAGCTCGCGGTTGGCAGCGAGATGCTCAAGGATCTTGAAGACCGTCTCGACACGGTCCTCTGTGTTGAGGGCTTTAGCGATCTCCTGCGCGGTGAATGACTTGCCGGGACGCTTCCGGAGGTGGGCAATGATATCGAGCTGGAGATGGATGATGGCGCCGGCCATTTTTTTGCCCGCCTCGACTCCGGGCTGGTGGTAGGCGTTGACGTTTATCAGCGTTGCGTAGAACCCGACCGACCGTTCGTACAAAGCAATGAGTGCGCCCACGGACCGTGCGTCCAGCTTATCAATGGTGATCGTGAGGGACTCGCGGCCGTTTTCGTAGAGGGCATTGCGCGTACCCAGGAGGAAGCTGCTCAGGTAATCCCCGCTGGTGACTCCCGGCTCGACCTCTATGGACCTGCCCTCGCGGTCGTTCAGCACTTCGATGAAGGTCACGAAAAAATTATTCACTCCCTCCCGAAGCTGCTGGATATAGGCATGCTGGTCTGTCGAGCCCTTGTTGCCGTAGACCGCGATCCCCTGGTTGACAGTCCTGCCCTTGAGGTCCTGTTCCTTTCCCAGTGATTCCATGACGAGCTGTTGAAGGTATCGAGGAAAGAGCTGGAGCCTGTCCTTATAGGGAAGGAGCACCATGTCCTTCTTTCCCTGGCCGCTCGTTGCATGGTGCCAGGCCATGGCCAGGAGGCCGGCTGGATTGGACCGGGTGTCCTTGCTTCGGGTGACTTCGTCACAGAGCGCCGCACCTTTCAGCAATCCTTCTATATATACCCCCTGGAGCGCGGCCGGCAGGAGACCGACAGTAGAGGTAACGGAGGTTCTCCCACCGACCCAGTCCCACATAGAAAACCGGGCAAGCCAGGACCCATTTTTTGCCATATCATCAAGCTTGCTTCCCGCTTCGGTTACAGCTACGGCGTGTTTTTCGAACGCCAGGCCCGCTTTTCTGTATGCCTCGGCTGTTTCGACCATCCCGTTCCTGGTTTCCACGGTGCCGCCGCTCTTTGAAATAACAAGGGTAAGCGTCTCGGCAAGGTCATCGCCGAGTTCTGTGAACAGGCGGTCGAAGCCATTGGGGTCCGTATTGTCCAGGAAGCAGGGCTTCATCTTGTCCGCCGGAGTGCCAAGGGCGTCTGCGATGAACTGGGGCCCCAGGGCAGACCCGCCGATGCCGATAATCAATAGACGGGTGAAGCGGGGGCGTTTTTCCGGCTTGATCGTTCCCGCATGGACGGCGGAGGCGAAATCTTTCACGGCATGGATGGTCGCTTCGATCTCCTTCCGGATTTCGGTCGAGGGCGCGCGCTCAGGGCTGCGGAGCCAGTAGTGGCCCGCCATCCTCTGTTCATCGGGGTTGGCGACGGCCCCGGCCTCAAGCTCGTCCATGGCACGATAAGCTTTCTGCATTTCCGGCTCCATGGTGTCGAAGTATTTCGCGGGAAAGTCCATCCTGCTGATGTCGAGCATCATGCCGATGGAGGGGCTCACACAGAGGTGGTTTTTGTAACGTTCCCAGAGAGATTTATTGTGCATAGGCATTGTTTTCCTTCGCTCCGGCGAGGGGCGCGCCGAACAAGAGGCCGAACCCAAAAAACAGCCACGGACCGTTACAGCATGGTCCGGTTGGCTCCTTCCCCTACAACGGCCTTTCTTCTTTTAAAATCATCTCGACGCCGGTTTTTTTCTTAAACACCTTCATGTGGTATTGTCCGGATGCTTTGAACGGCCCTGCCAATTCCAGATATATTTCACCCAGCCAGTAGGGAATCACCATCCGGCCGTCCTTGAGAGAAGGTTCTCCAAAGGCGATGCTGTACAACCAGTCAGCCTCATGGCCGAGAAATACGCAGGCAACCGCATAATTATTGAAATCAACCGCAGGGGCCTTTGTATCGAAGGCACGCCTCCATAACGCTGTCCACTCATCGTTGTCCGTTATGACCTTTACAAGCCTCTTCGTCTGCTGAGATGCGTGCCCTTCCCATTTCATCCCATCATATGCCTCAACCGATTCTTTCTTGTCGCTTTTTGCCGCCAGGATAAGGGCGGTCTTTCCTTTAAGGTCTTTTGTGGCCTGGAAGAGGGGGGGCGTGGGCGGTTCAAATGATAACGCCGTGCGCGTATGCGCCGGCGAAAGAAAGGACGACAAGAGCAGAGAAAGGGCAACCAGGGATGCTCGGTAGTTCATTTATTGCTCCTCCCGGTCCGTGTTTCCTGATTTAACTATCGGCATCCTTGCCGTATACGGCGCGTATACGGCGCGCCAGTTCCCGGAGGGCCTCCGAGAACCGCAACCCCTTGTCCATCAGCTCCCGCACCACTTCGGCCTTGCTCAGCTCGGTGATGACCTGGTCGGTCTCGTCGATGACATCGCAGCCGTTCTCACCCTTCTCAAGCTGCTGCTTGATGCATGACTCAAGCTGCCGGGGCGAGAACCGTTCCGTCAGTTTTTTCAGTTCTTTTGTGTCCATGATGGCGCGCAGCCGGCAAATCAATTATAAGTATTGTATCACAAATTCCTTCACCTGTGAACGCACGCGGCGCGGGCATCGCAAAAAGGACTTTTTTGTGCCTGTTCGAATGTGGTAATATGGCCCATGTCCGAACTGGATACGATATGCGCGGTCTCGACGCCGCCGGGTGAAGGCGGGATCGGCATCATCCGCATGAGCGGGAAGGACGCCGTCGATATCGCGGCCAAAATCTTCACGCCTCGCAGGAATGAACGGCTCGAAGCATCAGCATCCCACAGGCTCCTTTACGGGCACGTCGCAGACCCGTCCACGGGCGAGTTGGTGGACGAGGTGCTCGTGAGCGTCATGCGCGGTCCGGCAACGTACACGAGGGAGGACGTCGTCGAGATCAACTGCCACGGCGGGATGGCGCCGCTCTGGCGGACGATGAACCTCCTTGTCGCCCGGGGTGCGCGGCAGGCAGAGCCCGGCGAGTTTACGAAGCGGGCGTTCTTGAACGGCAGGATAGACCTGGCCCAGGCTGAGGCCGTGATGGACATCATCAGGTCCAGGACCGAGCTCAGTCACCGGGCTGCGAACGAACAGCTCCTGGGCGGCCTGTCGGCAGAGGTAACAGCCCTTCGGGACAGGCTTGTTTCGATCGTCGCGTCCGTTGAGGCAGGGATCGACTTCCCGGAAGAGGATATCGAAACTCCGTCAGGCCGGCCCCTTGCGGAGGACGTGTCCGGCGTGCAGCGGGGAATCGACGAACTGCTGAGCGGCGTTGTCTATGGAAGGATCATCCGCGAGGGGTTCTCCACGGCCATCGTGGGCAGGCCGAACGTCGGCAAGTCGTCGTTGCTGAATGCGCTCTTGAAGCAGGACCGTGCCATCGTGACCGAAATCCCCGGCACCACGCGGGATGTGCTCGAAGAGTATCTGAATATCGCCGGCGTCCCTCTCCGGATCCTGGACACGGCAGGCATCAGGCAGAGCCGCGATGTGGTGGAGCAGGAAGGCGTTCGGAGGAGCCTTGCGGCGATCGCGTCCGGGGACATCGTGCTCATCGTCTTTGACGGCTCGGAGCCGCTCACGGCCGAAGACAGGCGCGTGCTCGATGAGGCCAGGGGCAAGGCGACCATCGGGGTCATCAATAAATCGGACCTCCCGCGCACGCTTGAGAAGCTCGACGGGCCCGATGTCCAGGTTGAACTGTCCTGTCGCACCGGTGCGGGGCTGGACAGGCTCAGGCAGTCAATTTCCGATATGATGAAGCAAGGCGCCATGCCGCCGCGGGAGCACGCCTGGGCCGTGAACCAACGGCACAAGACGGCGCTGGAGCAGGCACGGGAAGGTCTCGAGAAGGCGCTGGAATCCATTAAGTCCGATCTTTCTCCCGAGTTTATTGCCGTTGACCTCCGGGGCGCGCTCGACAGCCTGGGGCTCATCATCGGCGCCACGTATACGGAAGATATCCTGGAGAGGATATTCAACGATTTCTGCATCGGAAAGTAGATATGAAAATACGAATAAATAGCTTTCGCCACAGAGACGCGGAGACACAGAGAAAAAATGAACATTTGTTTGTAACTACCACTACAGCGACACTTTTTCGTCATTCCCGAATGTTTCTATCGGGAATCCAGGTTTTTCAGGATAATGAGAAAACCGAAGTCACAGGATTCCGGCTTGAACCATGCCGGAATGACGGATTTATGGTATGAAGCGCTCTAAAGTTCGCTGTAGTACTACTCAGGTCTTTTTTTTATCCGCAGATTACGCGGATTTCGCAGAGAATAGCAAACCCGAATTCTGGTTTTAAAATCTGCGTCCATCTGCGAAATCTGCGGATTGAAGCTTTTTCTCAGATTTGGCTTATCCCAAGTGGTTCAGATCTTATGGGGTCGTTCATGTCTTCTGTAAAAACATACGACGTCATCGTCATCGGCGCCGGTCATGCCGGGTGCGAGGCGGCGCTGGCGTCCGCGCGCATGGGCTGTTCTACGCTTATGCTCACCATGAACCTCGACAGCATCGCGCTCATGTCGTGCAACCCGGCCATCGGCGGGCTTGCCAAGGGCCACCTCGTCAAGGAGATCGACGCCGTGGGCGGCGAGATGGCGAAGGTCATCGACCGCACGGGTATCCAGTTCCGCGTGCTGAACCGGAGCAAGGGGCCGGCGGTGCGCGGCACCCGCGCCCAGGCGGACAAGCAGAAGTACCGGCTCGCCATGAAGGAGTCGGTGGAGAAGCAGCCGGGCCTGGACGTGAAGCAGGGGATGGTGGAGAAAGTCCTCGTCGAGGGTGACCGGGTCGTTGGTGTTGAGACGAGCATCGGTGTCCAGTATCTCTCGTCGTCGGTGATCGTGACCACAGGCACCTTTTTAAAAGGGCTCATCCATATCGGGCTTGTCCATTACCCCTCGGGCAGGGCGGGAGAATTCCCTTCAATCGGACTTTCGGACAACCTCAGGGAGCTCGGCTTCGAGATCGGGAGGCTCAAGACAGGCACTCCGGCGCGACTCAACGGAAGGACCATAAATTTCTCGAAGATGAAGCCACAGCACGGAGACGAACCGGCGCCGTTTTTCTCTTTTACGGAAACAGTGCATCCTCTCCCACAGTTGCCTTGCTATCTCACGTATACAAATGCCGGTACCCATGAGATCATTAGAAATAATCTGGACCGTTCCCCACTTTATGGCGGGGTCATCAAGGGCATCGGCCCGCGTTACTGCCCGTCCATCGAGGACAAGGTGATGCGGTTCCCGGAGCGGGACCGGCATCAGGTCTTCCTGGAGCCCGAAGGTCTGGATACGGAGGAGTATTACGCCAATGGCGTGTCCACGAGCCTGCCCTACGATGTGCAGACAAAGATGTACCGCTCCATTCCCGGCCTCGAAGAGGTGGAGATCATGCGGCCGGCCTATGCCATTGAGTATGACTTCACTCCGCCGACGCAGATCATGCACACCCTCGAGACCAAGAGGGTCTCCGGGCTCTACTTCGCGGGACAGATCAACGGTACATCGGGTTATGAGGAGGCGGCGGCCCAGGGCCTGATGGCGGGCATCAACGCCGCGCTCAGGACACAGAAGAGGCCGCCTTTTGTGCTTACTCGCGCCGAGGCGTACATCGGCGTGCTCATCGACGACCTGGTGACGCGGGGAACGGCGGAGCCCTACCGGATGTTCACCTCCCGCGCCGAGCACCGGCTCATTCTCCGGGAAGACAATGCGGACCTGCGGCTGAGGCAGAAGGGCGCCGAGATTGGACTCGTGTCAAAGGAGCACTATAAACAGTTTCTTGAAAAGAAGGAGAATATTGAGCAAGAGAGCGCAAGACTCAAAAAGACATGGGTCAAGCCGACCCCTGAAATAAATGCCGTGCTTACTGAAAAGAGCTCGACGCCGCTCACGGGAGAGGCGTCCCTTGACCAGCTCCTCAAACGGCCGGAACTGGGATACGACGATATAGTCAAAATCAGTTCGCCGGCTAATGCCCTCACGATTGCGGCAGCCGAGCAGGTGGAGATCCAGGTGAAGTACGAAGGATACATTCAACGCCAGCTCCAGCAGGTGGAGCGCTTCTCCTCGCTGGAACAGAGGAATATTCCCGGCGATCTGGATTACGACGCCGTTACCGGTCTCGGTACGGAAGTTAAACAGAAGCTGAAGCAGGTGAGGCCCGTCTCCCTGGGCCAGGCATCGAGGATTTCCGGCGTTACCCCGGCGGCGATATCGCTCCTTATGGTGGCGCTGGAGAAGAGAAAGAGGGGAAGGGCGGGATAATTGCGGATTTCGGAATGCGGAATTGGGGTAACTACCCAGGTCAGCCACTTCGCTTCGGCGCAAGGCGCGCCGGAGTGCCGTGTGACGATTTCAGCGCTGCGGCGCAGCACCCGCAACGCTTTCGCTTCGCACGCGTTGTTTTGGCAGCGGCGGCGTACCGGTGTTGATCCTGGGCGCGCTTCATTGCGCCTGTGCTCAGCGGCAGACCTGAGTAGTTACGAATTGGGAATAAAAAAGAAAACAGCCTCCTCTCCCCGGTGTGGGAGAGGGCTGGGGTGAGGGGGCATCGTCGAAGTGACGGCAGAGACATCGATCAAACAACTGCTGGTCAAAGGGGCCGGAGAACTGGGCATCGAGCTTTCTGATTCTCAGGTTGATGCTTGCTTTC
>CAKKPG010000004.1 GCA_919901555.1 Nitrospiria bacterium
CATTATCGAGAGCAAGGCTCTCTATAAAAAAATACTTGACAAGAACAAACCAGACCGCAGAGGACGCCGAGCAGCGGAAAGCTGAAGAAAAGGAAAACGTGAAAAAAACGATTCACGACTGTTACGGCTTCGCAGCTTTCCTAATTCATACTTCTCGATCTCGGAGATCGGAGCCTGTCCCAATATAATCGGGGCGTCCTCAGCGGTAAACAGATTTTGCCTTCTATGCATTCCGGACCAGCGCGGAGACGGCGAGCTTCCTGATCGCCCCCTCGGGACAAACGCGGACGCACGCGCCGCAGTCAATACACTCGATCGTTATGGACGCTTTACCGTCCTCTATTTCGATGGCCTCGGTGGGACAAACATCAGCGCACGACGCGCATCCGGTGCATTTATCAGTGATGACACGGTATTGCATATAACAAGTGTTTGACATTATAGACCACACCTCTGGTGTTGTCAATATTTTTTAGTTGTGGCATAATCCCGGTGATGAAACTCCTTGTCATGCCATACGGCGCAGCGGGGTGGGAACGGAAGAAACGTCTCCTCGAGGATATTATCGCGTCCAGATCCGGTCCGCCCTTCATCTATAATGACCTGTTGATACTCCTTCCGTCAACGCGCATGCGCAGGACCTATGCGAAGCTCCTGCTGGACATCGTTCATCGCGTGCACGGCGCGGCCTCATTCGTGCAGCCGGACCTTCTTACGCTTCACCAGTTCCTGCGGAAACTCTACGCAGCCCTCGGCGGGCCGCCCGTTGTCGATGAAGACACCCGCCTTGTGCTGCTCGAAGGCATGGTAAAGGGGCGCCTCACGGGAAGCGCGGTTTTCAACCAGCGTCCGGACATGCTTGCGCCGTCCCTCTCAACGGCCCTCGCGGCCATGATCGAGCAGCTCGCCGGCGCGGGCGTGACTCCCGGGGTCCTCAAGGCCGGGCTTTCGGAAACGGATGTTGTTGACAGGCCCCAGGTCATGCTGCTCACCGACGTGTATGCGGGCTATGAACAGGCCCTTGCCGAACGGGGGCTGAGCGATCCCGCGGGCATGCTCTCGTCCCTGGCCGGGCGTTTCGATCCCCAATGGCTTTCCGCCTATACCACGATCCTCATCGACGGGATCCACGATGCGGGCGGGCTCGAGACCCGCGTTCTTCGGAACATTGCGGCCGAGGAACGGTGCACCGTGCTCGTGGACGCTCCTTCATCGGCCCTCCTCGGGTGCGCGGGAGAGTTCCATCCTCTCCGGGTGACAAAAGACTTCCTCGACGGCGTGGGGCTCCTGTCCGGCGAGGACGCCGCCGCCCCCGACGAGGACACGCGGTTCCTGTCGGAAGCGCTGTTCTCGGACAAAGCCTTTACGGAGATTACGGAAGGGGCCGCGGGATTTTCCTTTTCCCGGAAAAACATCAGCGTCCTGTCGGCTGTCACACCGCGCGATGAGGTAACGCTCATTGCCGGAAAGGTGAAGAAGTCCCTCCGGAAGGGCGCGCCGCCCGACTCCGTGCTCGTCACCTTCCCGTCCCTCGACGAGTACGGCCCCCTGGTGGAGGAAATATTCACGGACTACGGCATTCCCTACAACAGGGCCCTCGGCAGGCAGCTCAGCACGTCCCCGGTGGCCACGTCGCTCATTTCCCTGCTCCGCGCCGGCCAGGAGGACTTCTCGGGGCCTTCCCTCCTCAGGATATTCAACTCCCCTTTCCTGAAGTTCTCGGAGGACCCCTCCATCGCCCCGGCGCTGGACCGGCTCATGCGGGCCCGGCGCATAACCGGCGGCAGGCGCAAATGGCTCGCGGCACTGAAGCATCATGCCGTTGAAGAGGGAAAGGACATCGTCTCAGCGCCCCTGAACGACCTGTTCGACGCCCTGGAGCCGTTCTCCTCGCGCGAACCGGCGCCGCTCTCAACGTGGATGGAGCGCCTCGCAAAACTGGTCGCCTGGTCGGGGCTCGGAGCGCGGGTTGCGACCATCAAGGGCCCGCTCAACATGAACCTCCAGGCGTACAGAAAATTGACCGACACGCTGGCGTCCCTCGGCCGGGCGGGAAAACTCTTTCCGGAATTCCAGTATCCCTTCGGCGAGTGGCTGTTCCTTCTGAGGAAGACCTTCATGCACAGCCGGTTCCAGGTGCCGCCCGAGGACGAGGGCGGGGTCCAGGTGCTGGGGATCGGGGAGAGCGCCGGCCTGCACTGGGATGAAATATACGTGGGCGGCCTCACGGACGTGAAGTTCCCCCAGCGCCTGCCGCAGAACATCTTCCTGCCCGAGGCCACCCTCGAGACCCTGGGCGTGCGCACCCTGGAAAAAGCGCGCCTGAACGCAGCGCATCATTTCTACCGCCTCCTTCTGTCCGCTCCCACGGTGGTGCTCACCTGGCCCGAGAACGAGGGAGACCGGCCCGTGGTCCCTTCGCCCTTTCTGGCGGAGCTTACCCCGCTCCGGAAGGCAGGGCTGATCAATAAAGGGATGGAGAAGACCTCGGGGATCCAGTTCAGCCTGAAGCTCGAGGAGAGCCATAGCGTCCCGGAGCTTGCCAAAGCCCTCAGCCTCGCGGGGACCGTCAAAGGCCTGGAGGATCTGTTGAACGTGAACATCGACGGGATGTCCGGAATTCGATCGGCGCTGGAGTTCAAGCCGGCGGAGACCGCGCCGGTCGTCACTCCGCTGCGGAAGCGGGAATTCCGGGTCACCGAACTGGACGATTACCTCAACTGTCCCTACGATTATTACGTCAAGCATGTCCTCCGGCTCGCGCCCCTGGAGGAAGTAACCGAGGACCTCTCGCCCCTTGACCGCGGCAGCAAGGTCCACGGGATCCTGAGAAACTTCTATCTCTCCTGGAACGGGCCCGTCACCAGGGAGAACAGGGATGAGGCCGGGCTGCTTCTGAGAAAGCTCGCCGACCCGGCCTTTGCCGTCGAAGCAGATACCTTCCGTAACCGGCGCGACAAGGAGCTCTTCCTGACCGTCATGGCCGGGCGGTTCCTGGACGCCGAAGAAGCGTTCTGGAAACAAGACATGCGTCCGGCCTATATCGAACAGAAGGTCGAGTTCTTCACGCTTACGCTCTCCGACGGCACAGCGGTCGAGCTCAAGGCCAGGATCGACCGCATCGACGTGGACGAGGACGGCAACTTCATCATCGTGGACTACAAGACCGGCAAGTATCCCCTGCCGAAGATGAATCTGGAGCAGGACATTTTCCAGCTCCCGGTCTACGCCTTCATGGCCCGACAGGCCCTCTCCGGCAGCGGGCCGGCCCTCAAAAAACCAATCGGCCTTGCGTACTACGATCTTGCCGGAAAGACCGGGGCCGGCGCGCGGGACGTTGTTCTCTTTAATACGGATTTCAAGAAAGACCAGCCGGCGTCAAAGCCCAAGGCAAGCCCCAAGAGCGCCGAGGATTTCGAGACGATCTTGAAACAGAGCATGGACAAGGCCCGCAAAGCCGTCGAGGGCATCCTGGCGGGCGATTTCACCTCCACGCCCCAGGACGAGAATAAGTGCCGCTACTGCCCGAATGAGGTGATGTGCGGGAAAAGGGACGAGGAATAATATCAGCCGTGCGCATGAGGATGAAGAGTGTGTTCGCTTACACCGGGCGAATGGTGAAGGGTTTCTTTCCAAGGATGCGGAAAACCTGGAAGCCTCGAAGGTCCAGGGTGAAGATCTCATGGATTCCGGTTTCTTCCGCCAGGACGACAAGCGTGGCGTCGGCGAAGTCCATGGGGACATCGTGATACTTTTCCATGAGGGCAGCGGCCCGTGCAAGGCTTGATGGCGACTGCGGTACCAGGATGGCGCCGCTCTTGATGATGAAATCAATGCAGGCCCGCTGTGCTTTGACGGACGGGCCAAGGAGGTACAGGGTTTCAGTGAGCACCGGTTCGGTGGTGTAAAGGCCGCCCCGGAAGGTACTGAAAAAGCTGACGCATCGTTTGTGGCCGGCCTCGCTGCGGTCAAGCAGGGCGACAAAGGCGCCGGTGTCGAGAATAATGCTACCCATGCCGCCTGATCCGTTTTACCAGGTGTTCCCGGTGGCCGGACCCGAGGTCGGAAACGCCGCTCTCGACAGCACCGACCAGATGTTTCACCTTGCCGTAGGGGCTCTGCTCCTCCCGCGCGCGCGGCTCGTGTAAAAACTGTTCAAGGGCCAGCCGCACGATGTCGGATCGTTTGAGTCGCAGCCGTTTGGCGGCACTGGAGACTTCCCGGTCAAGGTCTTCGGGCAGTCTCACGGTCAGTTGTGATTGCATAGGCTCCTCCCCCACGGGTGGTTCGAGTATTTAATTGTAATGCAATGCATTGCTTTTCGTCAAGGAGTTTTTTGAGCATCTTATGAACAGCGATCAAAGAAACCAAACCATGTCAAAAGCCGCCGACACCGGCAAGTCCGTGCACCTCTCGGCCTCGGCAGGCTCGGGCAAGACCCGCGCGCTCAAGGACCGCTACCTTGCGCTCCTGGACGTGCTCGACAATCGCGGCCTCAACATCGACCAGTCCGTGGCCATCACCTTCACGGACAAGGCCGCCGCCGAGATCAAGGAGCGCGTGATGCGCGACCTGCCCGAGGCCATGCTGAAGAAGATCATTCGCGGCAGGCAGGACCTCCGCATCTCGACCATCCACTCCTTCTGCATGAACCTGCTGAAGCGCTACCCGCTGGAGGCCGGCCTGCCGCCGGACTTCGGCGTACTCGACGCCCGGGACCAGGCGTCTAAAATACAGAAGGCCATCGAGGACAGCCTCGAAGAATCGGACCGCGAGCCGGAGCTCATGGCCCCGCTCAGGGGCTTCACCGCCGACGAGCTCATCGGGACGGTCGGGTTCCTGCTCTCCATCAGGAGCAGGCTCAAGCGCATGGAGATCGACGCAGGAGGACCGGAAGGCCTTCTCCGGGCCGTCCGCTCCGGCATGGGGACCGAACAGGCCGGGGCGGAGCTCACGGCGCTCATCAGCAGCGCGGAATGGCGGGCTCTCTTCATGCAAATGGAACTCTTCCTCAGGTCTCAGGATAATTTTTACGAAGAGTGCAACGGAGCGGGACACGGCTCTCTCGCCGCGGCGCAGAATGTTCAAACAGCCTATCGAATATCGGAATCGCTCACGCCGGTTTATTTTACTCAGAAGGCGGAGCCGCGGAAAAAGCTCCCCATTTCCAGGACCAAATTCCGGGCGACCCGGACCTTTCGCTACCCGGTCTATGAAGCGCTCTATGCCCACGTTCAGGACGCGCTCTCGCGGTTCCTTTCGGCATATCGTCGCGCTCAGGCAGGATACGAGGCAATCAGCCTGCTCCGGTTGTTCCAGCGCGCCGAGGAGCACTATCAGGAATCGAAGCTCAGGGAAGGCCTCCTGGACTTCGACGACCTCGAGATCTACGCCTACCGCCTGCTCCAGGGCGCGGAAGCGCCGGACATCCTCTACTGGCTCGACCGGAAGATCCTCCACTTCCTCGTGGACGAGTTCCAGGACACGAGCGACATCCAGTGGGCCATTCTCGATAAGCTGACCGAGGAGATCTTCGCGGGCCAGGGAGCGGACAAGCGCATGCTCCCAACCCTCTTCGTGGTGGGTGACGAGAAGCAGTCCATCTACCGCTTCCGCGAGGCGAACTACCGGCTGATCGAGAGCGTCCGGGTGAAGATGGAGAAGAACATCCCTCCTGAATCACGGGAGATACTGACGCTTCACCGGAACTTCCGTTCAACGCCCGAGATCATCGAGACCGTGAACCAGGTCTTCACCAGGCTCTGGGAGGGATCCTATCAGCCCTCTGAAGCGGACCGCACGCGGCACACGGGAAGCGTGCAACTCATGGAGCTCCTGCCTCAGGGACCGGGGGAAGGAACAGCAGCACCCGCGGAAGCAGCGGTGCTGGCGCAGGAGATAAAGAAGGTCGTAGAACAGAGGTCCGTGATCTATGAAAAGGACGGCGGCGACTGGAAGACGCGCTCAGCCGGCTTCGGGGACTGCGCCGTGCTCATTCAGTCCCGGACGAAGCTGAAGGAGTACGAGGCCGCGCTCCAGCGGGAAGGCATTCCCTATCGCGTCGTCGGCGGCATCGGCTTCTATGAGGAAGATGAGGTCCAGGCGGTGATGAACGTGCTCTTTTTCCTCTGGAACCGCGATGACCGCCTCGCGCTTGCGGCGGCGCTCAAGTCCCCGCTCTTCGGCCTGACCGATAAGGACATCTTCGACCTCACGCAGGACAACGGGAACATGGTCGATGCCCTCCGGCGGCAGCGGCCGGCAGCATGGGAACTGCTGAATGGCTGGAGAAAAAATGCCGGGCTTGCCCCGCTTGCGAAGCTCATTCACCTGATCATCAATGACACCGGGGCCTCTGTCCGGTTCGGAAGGCGCAACCCGCAGGCCATCTTCAACCTGGACAAGCTCCTCGACACGGCCCGCGAATTCGACCGCCGGGGGTACACCACGCTCCAGGACTTTGTGGAGTGGGTGAAGAACATCCGCGAGACCGAGCAGCGCGAGGCCACGGCGGACATGAACCTGCCGGGGTTCCAGGGGGCCGTGAGCATCATGACGGTGCACAAGGCAAAGGGCCTGGAGTTTCCCGTCGTGTTCCTGCCCGGGATGAACGCGCAGCCGAAATCCCTTACGACCGGCCCCCCGGCCATCATTGAGGACAGCAACGGCGCGGCCCGGATGGCGATCAAAGACGCGGCGAGCCCCGTCTACGACGAGATGTGGGAGCGGGAGCGCGCGGAGCTCCTGCGGGAGCACCAGCGCCTCCTCTACGTGGCCATGACGCGCGCCAGGGACCACCTGATCATGATCGGGGCCTTGGCCGCGGGAAAAACGCCGGCCAAGCAGAACTCATGGCTCAGCTTCATGCACGACGCCTCTCCGCAGCCGCTCTTTCAGAACGCCCGGGAAACAGCCCCGGCGATCATGGCATACGGATATCCCGAATCCCCGCCCGTGACGGCCCCTGCCCCCTCGCCGGGTCCGATGCAGCCGCTTTCCGCGGCTCGCGTGGACCGCGCCGTTGACGTATCCGCAGTGAAGCAAAACCTTCTCCCCGTGCCCGCGGCCCTGTCGCCGGAGTGGAAAAGGGCGACTGACTTCGTCGACCAGTCCGGAGAGCAGGGCCCGGAACAGCTCCAGGGACCGGGCGTGCCGTCCATCTCTCCTCTTGCCAGGGGAACGGTCCTTCACCGCTGCCTCGAGGATTTTACGACGAGCGGACAGTACGACCTCGAAGGGATCATGCGGGAACTCCCCGAAATCGACAGGGCGGAAGGTACGGAAAAAGAGGCCTTCATAGCCGGCGCCGAGGCGGTGCTGCGCTCCGTCACCGGGAACAGGGACCTGGCCTGGGTATTCGAACGCCGGCCCGGAGCATACTCAGAGCTGCCGTTCCTCTACAAACGGGGAAACGACCTGGTCAGCGGCATCATTGACCGTGTCGTGGTAAAGGGCAACAAAGGCTTCGTCATCGACTACAAGGCCATCGTCATTGAGAACGACGAGGCCCTGGCGTCATGGAAAGACCACTACCGCCCGCAGATAAGAATCTACTGTGAGGCGGTAAAGGAAATATTCAAACTCTCCTCTGTTGAAGGATACCTGCTGTTCCTGGACAGCAGCAGGCTGGAGCCCGTCATAGGGGCATAACGGGCACGGAGGACTGCCGAAGTTCAAAGCTCAAAGTTCAAACGTCAAGTCAAGCTCAAAAAGACAATCATGAAAAGCGTTAAAGTGCTTTACAGACCAACATCTTGAATTTTGAGTCAAGTTTTTACCACGGAAAATGCCACGGAGTCTCACTGAAATGATGAGAAACATATTATAAAGATTGTTTTTGCTCTTTCCGTGCGCCTCCTCCGTGCAACTCCGTGGTAAAGTTTCTTTTATGGTCTGAGGTTCACCTCGTTAAACATTTGAGCTTTGACATTTATCTTCAGATGATCTCTCTGTCTCCGTGGTCATCTGTCCTTATTCCGCATTAGGCTAAAGTATTCCTCCCTGCATTTGTTCTCTACGTCCACCATTTTCAGAAAGGCGTCCCGAA
>CAKKPG010000005.1 GCA_919901555.1 Nitrospiria bacterium
GTGGTAAAAACTTGACTCAAAATTCAAGATGTCAGTCTGTAAAGTACTTTAACTACTCAGGTCAGCCACTTCGCTTCGGCGCAAGGCGCGCCGGAGTGCCGTGTGACGATTTCAGCGCTGCGGCGCAGCACCCGCGACGCTTTCGCTTCGCACGCGTTGTTTTGGCAGCGGCGGCGTACCGATGTTGATCTTGGGCGCGCTTTGTTGCGCCTGTGCTCAGCGGCAGGCCTGAGTAGTTACGAAAAATGAAGAATGGAAGTATCGAAAACAATCCTGAGGACGCGGGCTGTCAGTAGTTCATTTTGCACTTTGCATTTTGACTTTTGAAATTATCAGAGTGAGGTCGTCATGTCGAAGAACATGTTGCTTGTGGAAGACGAAGAGGCGCTGCGGGAGTCCGTCAAGAGAATTTTCGTCAAGGAGGGGTTTTCCGTGGACACGGCCGATTCCGCCGAAAAGGGCCTCGCCCTGTACGAGGCGAACGCCTACGACGTCATCATCTCGGACATCATCCTCCCGGGCATGGACGGCATCGAGATGCTCACGAAGGTCCGCGAACAGTCTCCGGATCAGATCTTCATCATCGTTACCGCCTACGCATCGCTCGACTCGGCCGTCAAGGCGCTCCGGGCCGGGGCCTATGACTACATCATGAAGCCCATCATCCATGAGGAGATCAAGCAGGTGGTGCGCAACGCCATCCGGCAGAAGCTCCTCCAGACGGAGAACGTTCTCCTGAAGCGCGAGCTCGGCGAAGAGCACGATTTCAGCGGCGTCATCGGCGAGAGCGCTGCGTTGAAATCCATCATCAACGAGGCGCAGAGGATCGTCAACACCAAGAGCAACATCCTTTTGCTCGGAGAAACGGGCACGGGAAAGGAGCTCTTTGCCCGGGTCATCCATCACAGCGGCCCGCGGGGGCCCATGCCTTTCGTGCCGATCAACTGTTCGGCCATTCCCGAGAACCTCCTGGAGACGGAGCTCTTCGGCCACGTGCGCGGCGCCTTTACGGGCGCGGTGACGTCGAAGAAGGGGCTCCTCGAGGAAGCGGACGGGGGCACGGTGTTCCTTGACGAGATCGGGGACATGAGCCTCGCCCTCCAGGTGAAGCTCCTTCGCGTGCTCGAGGACCACGCCATCAGGCCCGTGGGCAGCACCAAGTCCGGCAAGGTGGACCTGCGGTTCATCACGGCCACGAACAAGGACCTTCAGGAGGCCGTCAGGAGCGGCGCCTTCCGCGAGGACCTCTACTACCGCATCAACGTCATGAGCCTTCATATCCCGCCGCTGCGCGAGCGGAAGGAAGACATCAGGCCCCTGGTCGCCCATTATCTCTCGAAATATACCCGCGAGATGGGCAAACAGTCCATGGAGGTGTCTCCCGAGGCCCTGGCCATCATGCTCGATTACCAATGGCCGGGGAACGTGCGCGAGCTGCAGAACGTGATCGAGCGGGCGGCCCTCATCTCCGACGACGGCGTCATCAGGCCGGAGCACCTGCCCGAGGGCATACGCGCCGCGGGCTCCTTCCAGCACCAGGTCTTCGACAGGAAGCTTACGATCGAGGACTACACGAAGGCCTTCATTCAGCAGTACCAGGGGCAATTCAATGAAAAGCAGCTTGCCGAGATGCTCGGGATCACCAGGAAGTCGCTCTGGGAAAAGAGAAAGAAGTGGGGGATAGCGAGAGAATAGCTGACTGTCTTCAAGCGACCTGACCCCGACGCTTCGCGGACATACGCCGCGCATCGGGTTTGAGGATTGAACCGTTCGTACTATGACAGCCGCTCCCGGCAATCAGCACGCCGAGGGCGGCGCCCTTGATTCAATATTGGTATTGATAATTGCCATTTGGAATGCTATAATGGCAATTATCAGGAGGTGGGCATGAAAACGACGCTTGACCGTTTCGGACGGGTGGTGGTCCCCAAGGATATCCGGGACAGGCTTGGATTAAAGCCCGGGGCCGAGCTCGAGATAGACGAACAGGGAAATGAGGTCGTGCTGAAGCCCGTTGAACACGAAACCCCGCTCAAGCTGGAAGAGGGGGTCCTTGTTTTCACCGGAACCGCAACCGGAGACCTTAAGGAAGCCGTCCGGACACACCGTGAAGAGCGTCTCCTGAAAGTCGGATCCGGGAAGAAATCATGAAAATCCTGCTCGACACCTCCGTGCTCGTTGCCGCTCTCGTGGAGCCGCATCCCCAGCACCCTCGCGCCCTTCCGTGGCTCAAGAAGGCGAAGGCACAAGAGATCGAGCTGGCAGTATCTTCGCATACCATCGCGGAGCTTTACGCCGTGCTGTCAACGCTGCCGGTAAGCCCCCGGATCTCGCCGGGACTTGCGTGGCGGCTTATTCACGAAAGTGTTGTGCCGTCCGCGACCGTTGTATCGCTTTCTTCTTCCGATTATCTCACCACCGTCAAACGCCTGAGCGATATCGGGCTTTCCGGAGGCGCAGTATACGACGCTCTCATCGTGAAAGCGGCGCAGAAAAGCGAAGCCGCCCGCATTTTGACCTTTAACGTGAATGATTTTAAACGTATATGGCCCGAAGGAGCAGGCCGCATCGCCGCCCCCTGATATCTTTCTCCATCGGGCGACGCGGCGCCGGGGGCGGAAGTGCGTTTCAGCTCCATTCTTTTGAAAAAAAAGTAAGTTACCTCAGGTAATGCATTCGTAGCGCAAATTACTTTTCGTTACAGCATCCCTTCCCTCGCTGTGCCTCCTGCCGTATAACTCATTGTATTATCAGCATCCTCATCGGCATTCCGGCTGGTATCTTATTTGCTGTTACATGCTCAATCATGATTCTCGTCGGCGTGTTCCGGCGCGGAATAATCAGCGAACAAGCGCCGGCGCCGGCGGCGGGGAGGAAGGGACAGGGAAATTCTTCCTCTTTACACCGGCGCCGGATTTTTGTACAATACGCCCACCAATGAAAGGAGGTAACGAGAATGGCAAAGGAAAGTTTTGACGTTTTGAGCGTGGAAAAAAGAACCTTTCCGCCGTCCAAGGAATTCACCGCAAAAGCCAACATCAAGGGCATGCAGGAGTACGAGAAGCTCTACAAGCGGTCCGTCGAAGAGCCGGAGAAGTTCTGGGCCGAGATGGCCGAGAAGACCCTGACCTGGTACAAGAAATGGGACAAGGTCCTGGAGTACGACTTCAACAAGCCCTTCATCAAATGGTTCATCGGAGGCAAGCTGAACGTATCGGTGAACTGCCTCGACCGGTACATTACCACGGCCACGCGGAACAAGGCGGCCCTTATCTGGGAAGCGGACGGCGGTGATTACAAGACCTATACCTATCAGCAGCTCTATTATGAGGTGAACAAGTTCGCCAACGTGCTGAAGAAGAAGGGGATCAAGAAGGGGGATCGCGTCACGATCTATCTGCCCATGATCCCGGAGCTTGCCATCTCCATGCTGGCCTGCGCGCGCATCGGCGCGATCCACAGCGTGGTCTTCGGCGG
>CAKKPG010000006.1 GCA_919901555.1 Nitrospiria bacterium
GCGGAGCGGAAGAAGATCACCTATATCTTCGGCACGAGCGGCGGCGGGAAAAGCACGCTCCTCAAGATCATGGTGGGCGCCCTCAAGCCGGACTCCGGGGACGTGCTTTTCGGCGAGATGGACATTGCGAAATTGCCGGACCGGGAACTCGACCCCTTTCGCAAAAAGATCGGCATGCTTTTCCAGCACGGAGCGCTTCTCAATTCTCTCACCGTGGGCGAGAATATAGCGCTTCCCATGCGGGAACACACCGCCCTCGACGATAACATCATCAGGATCATGGTGAAAATGAAGCTCGAGCTGGTGGGGCTCCGGGACTTTGAAGAGCTGTTCCCCGGCCAGCTTTCGGGAGGGATGCAGAAGCGGGTGGCGCTCGCCAGGGCCCTGGCGCTCGACCCTGAAGCGGTGTTTTTCGACGAGCCCACGTCGGGGCTCGACCCTATCGTCGCTTCGGTGATCACGAAGCTCATCTCCGATATGAACCGCGTCCTCGGGATCACCTGCATCGTGGTGACCCACGCGGTGGAAGAGGCGATGAAGATCGCGGACAAGATCGTCATTCTCTACATGGGCAAGGTGCTCGCCGAGGGAACGCCCCGGGAGATCCGCGAGAGCCCCGACCCCCTCGTGCAGCAGTTTATCACCGGCAGCCCTGACGGGCCGATTTCCTTCCGCGCGTCGAGCAAGGACTTCAGGGAGGACCTTTTGATCGGATGAAGCGAATTTAATCACCACGAAGACACGAAGTTTATTAAGGCAAAATGCAGAGTGCAAAATGCAAAAGTCAAAATGAAAGAATCAAGAAATTACGGCCTTTGGGCATACGCAATTTTGCAATTTGCATTTTGAAATTTGCCTTTTGCATTGCTTTCTTCGTGTCTCAGTGTCTTTGTGGTAAAATTTTTTTTGAGGTAAAACCATGGAATACCGTCGCAGTGAAATACGGGCAGGCGCTTTTCTCCTGACGTCCTTCGTGATCCTTGTGGTGATGGTCTTCGCGGTCAGCGACGTCCAGAGCCTTTTCAGGAAAAAGAAGGAGGTAAAGGTCCTTTTTTCCTTCAGCGACGGCATCGAGAAGAACGCGCCCGTGCGTTACTCGGGCATAAAGATCGGAAAGGTCAAGGCCGTGCGCGTGGCGCCGGAGTACGGCGACAAGATCGAGCTTGTCCTGAGCATCTACCGCGACACGGTCGTCAAGGAAGACTCCAAGGCGGCCGTCAAGACGCTGGGTCTCGTCGGCGGCAAATACGTGGACTTGAGTTCCGGCACTGCGGAGGCGAAACCCCTTGCTCCGGGCAAGATGCTCAACGGCGAAGAATCGCTGAAACTTGAAGACCTCACGAGGGCCGGGCTCGTGGTCGCCGCCAAGCTCAAGAATATCGCGGGCAACCTGGAACGCATGCTCGGCGATCCGGCGACGGCGAAGTCCGTGAAGGCCACCATTGCGAATCTCCAGGAAGTCACGGCGAACATCAAGACCATGACCTCGAGCAAGGAAGAGGTCGCCGAGGGGCTGAAGAAGCTGCCCGACATCATCAAAAAACTGGAAGAGAGCATGGGCAATCTCAAGACGGTGACCGAAAAGGCCGACAAGATCATGGGCGACAACAAGAAGAACATCGATGCGACCCTCGAAAACGTGAAGGATATGACGAAGAACCTGAAAGAAACCACGGACGAGGTAAAGAAGCATCCGTGGAAGCTGCTGAGAAAACCGTGATTGAAACAATTTCTAAATTCGAA
>CAKKPG010000007.1 GCA_919901555.1 Nitrospiria bacterium
AGGTTGGAGTGTTGCCGATACGTTGCTACAGCAAAGAGTCAGCGAAATTCGTACCGAACGAATGAGAGCGTTTTTTGATGAATTGGCTGCTGGCAAACATGCGCTTACAGATGAATTAATTAAAACAGATGATTTTCTTCACTGTTTTTTTTGTACTTTGAGGGCCGCGTTAAATACAAGACAAGTAGATAAAATTAAAATGATGGCCCGACTTCTCGATTCATCGCTGTCAGCAGATATTGATACGAGTACGGACGAGTATGAAGAACTTCTCTCAATACTTGATTCTATTTCCCTCCGTGAGTTTAATGCATTGATTATTTTGTTCAGACTTGAGCAAAGTAATCCGCTAAAATATGGACATGTCCAAAGAGCAGAACGTGGAAGCCAGGAAGAGTGGTCACATGTTAAGAGCTACTGGGATACATTTAAATCGAAGGTTGTCTCTTCTCTTAATGTGCCTGAAAACTCATTTAGAGACTTCATGGCTAAAATGGAACGAACCGGTCTATATTTTAGAATCTTCGGCGGCCCCGTGGGTTATACTGGCAATTTTGGGCGAACCACTTCACTGTTTAGGCGTCTGCTTCAATTTATTGAACAAAAATAATTGCACAGCATCCGGTTCAAGGCCGACGCGCGATATGCGCGCGCATTAGCCGGGGCGTTGGGTAGAACAGAAAAAAACAGTCCCGATCACAAGGGGGATTATTGATGGGACAGCGTAACTTCGATGAACTCAGAGAGATCTACCTGCATAAGAAACGCGCTATAGAAGACAGTTGGCAAAAGCGAAAACAATCGAAGACCGAAGACGAAATGTTCGCCATACTCGTGTCTTGTATCCTAAGTTCGAAAGCAAAGTGGTCCAGCGTCAAGAAGGTGATGGCCAAAGTAACAAATGGACGTATACTCTTCGAGGGTAGTGCAGTTCAACTGATTGACCAGTTAACGGGCCTCAGTGGTCGATATGTGAATACATGTAAGTTAGCAGAATATATCGTTGACGCACGACAGTCATTCCCATTCATATATATGATAGTTAGTAGCATACAGGCTAACGAGATAAAACTTGAGCCAGCTGGTATTAGTTCGCGTGACATAGGAAAAACCATAGGTGATCAGTTCCTGCATGCCTTGAATCAAAGAGGTATATCCCCTGACGGTTTGAGGGAGTTGGTACTGGTATTCAAGGGAATTGGTGATAAGCAGGCAAGCCACTTTCTGGCAACTGTCGGATTTGAATGCTATGCGATCCTCGACGTACATGTAAACAAAAAGCTAGTCAAATACGGAGTGATTTCAGAGGAGCCAAAAAGCTTGACCCGTGCCAAATACCGCGAGATAGAAAGCAAAATGAAAGATTTCGCCAGGACGGTAGATATTCCATTCCATCATCTGGACACTCTCTTATGGGAGCTGGGTTCCGGGAATGACATATCGGCGACATAGTTGCTAATTGAGACTTTCCAGGAAACACACCGTATTTTCCTCGCAGATCCATGCGCGCGAACAAATACACGCGCGAATATGAACGGTTCTGAATTTTCTGCATATTTCAACCAGAATTTCGCAACCGTTTCAGTTGACCCCTGGTGCATATTGGTAAGTGAAGTCAATACTCCCAAAAAGACATCTCCTATCAACTTTCCCCTATTCTCGCCTCACCCCTTCGGTGCTATACTGTAAGAGAAAATACAGATTATCCCTATGCAAGAAACATCCGTGATAGGAACCCTCTTCCGCTCGCTGCGGCACCGGAACTTCCGTCTGTTCTGGTCCGGCCAGCTCATCTCGCTCATCGGCACCTGGATGCAGAACGCGGCGCCGGCGTGGCAATCTGCCCTATGCCTTGAGAAAATCTATCGCTTGAACACCCATCTCGCGGGAAATGACCTTCAAGTGATTGTCGTGGTGTAATAACGCAAGAGCGTTTTCTTTAGCAATGGAACAGATCATGATATCAACGGTCGGGATGGTTATCCCCTTTCTTCTTAAAGAAAAACCGCTCTCATAAGCAATGGCCCACGTATGCTCCGCAAGACCATAACACGGCAGGATATCAAGTCGTGATTTCAATGAATCATATTCCTTTTTCGATTTACAGCCCTGGAGAAGTTCGAGAAGTATGATGTTCGTTGTTACCACGCTGTCATCATCAAGGGCATCTCGCAGATAATCCTTGAGCTTCGGATTTCCTGCCTCTCGAAAGCTCAACACCCATGCCGAGGTATCGACCAGTATTTTATCGCTCATGGCGCATCTTCCTGATATCCTCGAGGGCAAGGTCAAAATCATTATAATTGCCGATAAGCCCCTTCAGCTCTTCCCTTTTTTTGAGCCTCAGATATTCGTTGAGCGCCGTAACAATCGCCCCCTTTTTGGTCTTGGAATGTGACGCCTCCATGACCTTCTTTAGGATATCATCGTCTATATCAAGAGTGGTTTTCATTGTATATAGTTTCTCCTTTAATATTTATATATAATTTTCACATTTTTTTATATACCTGTCAAGTTATTTTATACATAACATTTTGGCTGTCCGACAACCATAACAGCATTCATGTCATACCAGATGATACAGACGATGGACTTGTGCTTCACGTCCATACCCTGCTTTCTAATCAGACGCCCAAGTGATATACTGTAATGAGAAGTTCAAATTATCCCTATGCAAGAAACATCCGTGATAGGAACACTCTTCCGCTCCCTCCGGCACCGGAACTTCCGCCTCTTCTGGTCCGGCCAGCTCATCTCGCTCATCGGCACCTGGATGCAGAACGTGGGTCAGGCGTGGCTGGTGCTGGAGCTCACCCATTCGTCCTTCAAGCTGGGCGAGAAAAAGGCCGGGGTATTGGTTCCGCACTTGTCCATGCCGCCGTTGAACGAACGAGGAAACTCGGTTTTGGCTGTCTCTATTTGTACACTTCAGGAACCCTGCCCTCTTTCTATGAACGTATCGACTGGATAAGGCGAGAGAACGTCTATTACGGAGATAAAGACCGGACAGTGATGGAGATGAGACTCGTGTGATGTTAACGCTCCATGCCGTCCGCGCGAAGACCTTAAGGCAATTTCACTTCGCCGCTTCGGCGTACACTGAAAAAATCCGCTTTGCATATTCCACGGCCCGTCCCTCTTTCCTCGGCAAGAGATTCCAGACCGTATTCCGACTGGATGTCAAGCTCGAACAGTTTTCTGAAAGTCGCGGCGATATCTTTCCCCAATCGCTTCTCCGCAAGCGGAAGAAGGACCGACACCTTGCTCGAATACCCCTCGCCGTGCATGGCAAGAACGGCCTGGATGGCGTGCTTGGATGCGATGAAGCAGAAATCCGCTATTCCCGAGCCCATGCCCCTCATCAAGAAGCGATCTCAATACTCCAATAATCCTTACTCAGTTATTAAGTAATGCAACGTCACCATTTTTCAGTTGATTTGATATATTATTAGTGCTATATTTACTTCTATGTGAGAAATATTGCACTCACAATATACTTATGAAGACCATATCCGGACTTGGAAAAGGATCAAGAACACGGCTGGCTGAGATCATGCGCCAGACAAAGGGCACCATCACAGTGCCGCAGGCCGCGGCGATTCTGCGCCTGCCTGCTCCTATGGCATCGAAGCTCCTCTCCCGTTGGACAAATCAAGGATGGCTCTCGCGCGTTCGTCAGGGGTTGTATGTTCCTGTCCCTCTTGAGGCGCGCACGCCCGACGTTGCTCTCGAAGATCCCTGGATCATCGCGGAGCAGCTTTACTCCCCCTGCTATATCGGCGGCTGGTCCGCTGCGGAATACTGGGGCCTTACAGAGCAGCTCTTCCGCACGATAGTTGTGATGACGACACGCAAGCCGCGTGTCCGTAAACCATCGCTCAAAGGCACCAGCTTCCTCGTCAGGACAGTCCCGGAGAAAGCATTATTCGGGGCGAAGCCGGTATGGCGGGGCCGGGTTAAGGTGAACGTATCAGACGAGACGCGCACGGTCCTGGACATGCTGAACGATCCGGCCCTTGGCGGAGGGCTCCGACCGACCGTGGACGTTTTCAAGAGCTATCTGAAATCAGATCAAAAGGACACAGACCTGCTCATCTCCTATGCCGACCGCCTCGGCAACGGGGCCGTATTCAAGCGGTTGGGCTTTCTTTCCGAACGCTTCGCAAAGGAAGAAAAGAACCTGATCGAGGCCTGCCGGTCCCGTCTGACCACGGGAAACGCAAAGCTCGATCCTTCTCTTCCGGCTGACAGGCTGGCAACGGTATGGAAGCTGTGGGTTCCAGCCGCATGGACCAAGGAGAAAACCGGTGATTGATAGACGGGAGATCATGGACTTTTCCAGGGAGTTCGGACTTGCGCCGAACGTTGTTGAAAAGGACTATGTGCTCGGCTGGCTCCTTGCCGGAATATCGAACCAACCTGTCCTATCGGGTTGACCGGATCGAGAGCGCGAAGCCGTCCAATGTTTCGTTTATCCCGCGCTACGTGATCGAGCTCACCCCTGCCGCGCCGATCTTCGCGCCGTCGACAAAGCGGACCCCGAAAAGGAGATCATAGAGGCCGTAAAAGTCCAGCCCCGAATCAGCGCAGACGTGATCTCTTCGTCAGCATGTTTCAACCGGTACTTGATAATTGTTTCGCTTTAACCAAAGCGCGTACTTGTAGGTGAAGTCAACACTTCCAAAAAAACATCTCATACAAACTTTCCCCTATTCTCGTCTCACCCCTTCGG
Source organism: Nitrospiria bacterium (assembly GCA_919901555.1). GTDB lineage: Bacteria > Nitrospirota > UBA9217 > UBA9217 > UBA9217 > CAKKPG01. The sequence continues at coordinate 4,733 of CAKKPG010000007.1, forward strand.
TGCTATACTGTAATAGAAAATACAGATTATCCCTATGCAAGAAACATCCGTGATAGGAACCCTCTTCCGCTCGCTGCGGCACCGGAACTTCCGTCTGTTCTGGTCCGGCCAGCTCATCTCGCTCATCGGCACCTGGATGCAGAACGTGGGTCAGGCGTGGCTGGTGCTGGAGCTCACCCATTCGTCCTTCAAGCTGGGGGTCGTTTCGGCGCTCCAGTTCCTGCCCATGCTGTTTCTGTCTTTCCCGGCAGGCGTGTTCATCGACTATTTTTCGAAACGGAAGATCATCATCGGGACGCAGGCCGTCATGCTGGTGCTTGCTTTTACCCTGGCGGTTCTCGACTGGGCCGGCGCGGTCCGATACTGGCACATCGTGGTCCTCGCCACCCTCCTCGGCGTGGCGAACACCGTCGACATGCCGGCGCGGCAGGCATACATCATCGAGATGGTGGGGAAGGAAGACCTCATGAACGCCATTGCCCTGAACTCATCGGTATTCAATGCCGCGCGGGCGATCGGTCCGGCCGTCTGCGCGGCAGGGTAATGAGCGTGTACACCCTGGCCTTCGGCGGGTTGACGCCCTTCGGCAGCATCTTTGCCGGGACGTTTGCCCACTGGCTCAAGGCGCCCCTGACCTTTGCCCTGGGCGGGCTCATCAGCGGGACCGTCTTTTTCATCGTCATTTTGAGGCGGTCGAAGATCCCGGCATGGCGGAAGGAATGAGCTGGCGGTCCTTCCAACTGCGAGGTGCAAAGTGCGGAGTGGCTTATACCGTCGTATCATTGCCTTTGCGGCCTGAGCGCTTCTGCGAAGTGCCGGCTCTTCTCGCCCTGCACGGAATGTATCCCTGCTTTTTCCCCTTTGTGATAATTACCCGAATTATGCTATTATAATCCCATGCAGGAAGGCGATACCATACTGCGCGAGCTCATCCTTCTTCTGGCAGTGTCGCTGCCCATCACGTTCCTGTTTCACAAGATGCGGCTGCCGGCGCTGGTGGGGTTCCTCATTACCGGCATCGTCCTCGGCCCCCACGGCGCCGCGCTGGTAACGGATACGTCGGTCGTAGAGCGGCTCGCGGAGATCGGCGTGGTGCTCCTCCTGTTCACCATAGGCCTGGAGTTTTCCCTCGAGGACATCATGCGCTCGAGCCGCCAGCTCTTTGTGGGCGGCGGCCTTCAGGTGAGCCTGACTATTGCGGCGGTGACGGGCATCGCCCTGTACTTCGGGTTCCCTCCGCCTCAGGCCGTCTTTTTCGGTTTTCTCGCCTCCTTGAGCAGCACGGCCATCGTGCTGAAGATGTACTCGGACCGGGCGGAGCTGGACTCGGCCCATGGAAGGCTCGCCACGGGGGTCCTTCTGTTCCAGGACATCGCAGTCGTGCCCATGATGCTCCTGCTCCCGGTGCTCGGGCAGGCGGCGGCGGAAGGAGGCGTCACCACGCTCTCCATAATCACGACCCTGACCCAGGCAATTCTGGGCATCGTCGTGGTGTTCCTCGCGGCGCGCCGGATAGTGCCGTTCCTTCTGCACCACGTTATCAGGCTCCGGAACCGCGAAATATTTTTCCTTCTGGTGGTGCTCCTCTGCATGGGCACGGCGTGGATCACCTACAGCCTGGGCCTCTCCCTTGCCCTGGGTGCGTTCCTTTCGGGCCTCATCATATCGGAATCGGAGTACAGCCACCATATCGTGGCGAACATCATGCCCTTCAGGGACTACTTCGCGAGCATATTCTTCATTTCCATCGGCATGCTGCTCCAGACCGGGTATTTCGCATCCAACTGGGTCCTGGTCATCGGAATGACCTCTGCTCTTATCGTGACGAAAACCGTTCTCGTCATCGCGACGGCCAGGGTACTCCGCTATCCCATGAGGAATGCCGTGTTAACGGGCCTCGGTTTGGCGCAGATCGGAGAATTCGCTTTCCTCCTGGCTCAGCAGGGAGCGGGCAAAGGACTCATCACCGGCGACATCTATCAGCTCTTTGTGGACACCTCGATCCTGAGCATGCTCGTTACGCCGCTGATCGTGCAGATCGGTCCGTCCCTGATCGCCAATCTCCCGGCCGGCCCGGCGCCGCGCGAGAAAGGCGACGTGTGCACGCTCATGGGCCACACCATTATCGCCGGATACGGACTGAACGGCAGGAACCTGGCGAAGACGCTCAAGGCGACGCATATTCCGTACGTGGTGCTCGAGGTGAACGCCGACACGATCCGCAAGGCGCGGGCAGAGGGAGAGCCGATCATTTATGGAGACATTACGAGGGAAGACGTTTTTGCCAGGGCGGGAGTGGCTTGCGCAAAGGTTGTCGTCTTCGCCATCTCGGACTTCGCCGCCACCCGGTTGGCGCTGAGGCTGGTCCGGCGAATGAACCCCTCCATCTTCATTCTCGTTCGAACGCGATACGCCGCGGAAGTGGACGAGCTCCTGAAGCTGGGCGCGGACCAGGTCATCCCCGAGGAGTTCGAGACCTCGATCGAGATATTCTCCCGGGTGCTGCACCAGTATCACGTGCCGGGCAACGTCATTGCCAATCAGATCAACCTGGTGAGGTTCGGGGGCTACCAGATGCTCCGGGGGATCTCCCTGGACCAGGAAAAGATCGGCCGTATCGCCGCGCTTTTCGCGGGCGCCACGGTGGACAATATCCAGATCGATCCCCAGGCCCCCAGCGTGGGAAAGACCCTGACCCAGCTGGATCTTCGGAAGGCCACGGGCGCCACGGTGATCGCGATCGTCCGGAACGGGGAAGCGATCAAGAACCCGGGACCGGACTTCGCCATTCAGGGGGACGACATCCTGGTACTCCTGGGCGGCCACAAGGAACTGGACGAGGCGGTGAACCTGCTGACGCGGGGGATCGTGGAACAGTAACGCGGGGGAAGGGGGGAGTTAATGCAGAATGAAAAATGAAAAATGCAAAAGTACCGGCAGATTGATAATTCCCATCAGTCGGATTTACACGATAATTCTTCATGAAATTGCTTGCCATCAAACGAGGTCTTGAGTATAATTCATACAAATTTCGTTCCGATTACGTCTGCAGCAAGCTGTAAGATTTTCATTTTTCACTTTGCACTTTTCATTCTGCATTTTGCATTGACGTAAAAATCGGGAGAGGTTACGGAGCTGGTGCCCGTCCCGGCCTTCAAAGCCGTTGTCACTGTGCGTGAGTACAGTGAGGTGAGTTCGATTCTCATGCTCTCCCGCCAGACATAAAAAAGCCCCCGCGGAGTCTTCCGCGAGGGCTTTTTACTGCAGGATAATGACATCTTCCTTACTTCTTGTGGCACTTGGCGCAGCTTGCCGCGTCCTTCACACCGAAGGCCTTGGTGCCGTTGTGGCACGTTCCGCAGAACTTGCCCGCCTCCATGTCCTTCATGGTCATGGTGTCGGCGCCCTTCTTCATCTTGAAGAGGCCGGGATGGCAATCCGCGCACTTGTTGCCCTTGTCTGCGTGAGTTTTGCCGTCGAAGACCACCTTGTCGGCGCCCTTCGGGGTAAACTCCACGGTCTTGCCGGCCTGGACTGCGAAGGCCGAGGCTGCCAGAACGAACGTGACAACCGCTACAATTGCGAATACGAAGAGTTTCTTCATGTATGTTTCACCTCCTTTCGTTGCTGGATTGAAAAACCGCTCCGCAAATCACATGGCATAACAGGTGCGGTAAGATACCCCGTCACGCCACGGAAGCTGCCTTAGAGAAACGCCTTCGGACTCCGGTATTCATGGCACTGGACACAGTCTTTCTTGGCTGATGCCTCGGTAACCTTCCAGACGTGCGGCTTGTGGCAGTCCTTGCACTTCATCTCCATGTTGAGGTGGATCTTGTGTTTGCCCACATTCCGCACGTTTGCATGACACGCGAGACAGGTCTCCGTCTGGGGCCTCACCTTGCCCGCCGTATGAGGCTTGTGGCACTCGTAGCAGTAAAACTGCATGGGCGATTGCTCGGTAAGCACGATCTTCGTCGCCCGTTTGACGAGCGATGGGTCGGGCTTGAAGAACTTGACGTCGATGGTGGCGTCCTGGGTGATCTCTTTCCGGACGCGTTCATCGGCGCTGTGGCAGTAGAGGCACTTCATTCTGCCCGGCTTCAGGTCCTTGGTCCTGTCCGTATGACAGTTGAGGCACGCGAGGCCGCCCATGCCCTCGCCGTGTACCGTACGGTTTGTGTGGCACTTGGTGCAGAATCTCTCCGTGGGGAGGAAACGGTGGAGCCCCTCCCTGTTCGGTCCTACCTCGCCGTGACATTCCGTACACTCGAGCTGCTCCATGTACACGTGCTTGGCATGAAAGAGCGACCGGTTTATCCTCATCGCTTTGCCCTCCGTGTGGCACTCATTGCATATCTTCGAGCTTACGATCACCTTCCCGTGCCGCTCCGGAACGGAGTTCGGCCGATGGAGCACGAAGTTGACCAGGAGCATGTTCTGCTCCGGGACGGTAAGGTGATGACAGTCGTGGCAGTTGAGCGACTTGTGCTCGCTCTTTGCCCAACTGTCGAATGCGGGCTGCATGAGATGGCAGCCCACGCAAAACTTCGGATTGTTCTGGGTAAAATCGTAAAACTTGTACGCGATGAACCCGCCGCCGAGCACCACAACGAGCGCCAGCCCGATGATGATCAGCCGCGCCTTTAAGGAAAGAGGCTCCTTGAGCCGCTCGATGACCGGTGCGAGCAGACCTCGGGCCTTCCCCTTCATCCAATTGAAAACCTTCATATCCCCCCCCTGGTTCCTCACAAAAAGCGTTACAACTAAGCCATTTCTTATATCATAGGAACAAGTGCATGTCAATACCCAAACCAAACATATTCTCCATCCGCTTGCTTAAGGCTTGACAAATAAGGGTGATTTCGGTATATTTCTTTATCACGCTATTTAAAAATTTAATGGGGGGAGTGTACATGAAGAGGCGAAGATTCCTAAAGACTATCCTGGCCTTTCTCGGATCAATCACTTTTTTTTCCTTTGCTTATTCCCTTCTTAAATTTCTCGCAGCACTCCCCGCAAAAACAGCTGAAGCTAAAAAGCTCGTCATCCGCAAAAGCGATGTCCCTTCCGGCGAAGCCAGGAACATCATCTGCAGGAATGCGCCTGCCATCGTCCTGAACCGGCCCGAGAAAGGATTCGTTGCCTTTTCAAGAGTGTGCACCCACCTCGGTTGTTTAGTCGACTATAACAAGAGAAAACAGCTGTTCCTCTGCCCCTGCCACGCCGGGGTCTTTGACCTCGAGGGAAACGTGGTATCGGGACCGCCGCCGAAATCGATGGCCGTCATTCCGCTCAGGATCGAAGGCGAAAACATAGTCATAGGGTGAGAATATGTGGATAAAAATCAGGAACTGGCTCGACGTTCGAATTGGTCTGGGAGACCTCGTCCAGACAAAGGTGCTCGACTACCGCATCCCGAAGAATATAAATATCTTTTACACCCTCGGATTTATCGCCGTCATTGCATACGCCGTCGAGGCCTTGACCGGCATCATCCTGCTTATCTATTACATACCCCACCCCGACCACGCCTTCAGGAGCGTACAGGATATCATGACCAAGGTCCCCTATGGCTGGCTGTTCAGAGAAATGCACGCGGTGGGCAGCAACCTGATGATCACGGTCATTCTCCTGCACATGGTCGTCGTCTTCCTCATGGGGAATTACAAACAGCCCCGGGAATTGACCTGGCTCGGGGGAGGGCTTTCACTCCTTTTCGCCGTCATATTCGGTCTCAGCGGTTATCTCCTCCCTTGGACCCAACTGAGCTACTGGGCGACAACCGTCGTCACCTCCATGCCGACGGCCTTTCCCGTTATCGGCGATACGATCTCCCATATCCTCAGAGGCGGAGACCACGTATCGGAGATCACCCTCAGCAGATTCTTCGCGCTTCACGTGGCGATCATGCCTCCCCTCTTCCTGGCCCTGATGGGGATACATCTGTTCCTTATCAACCGGACCGGTATTTCAGCAACGCCGTTCGGCATTGCCGATGAGGAACAACGGCCTTTGACGAAATACAAGAGGAAAACGCACCCCGACGGGTATCCGTACTATCCTTATTTTTTCCGGAAACAAATATATATGATGATGGCGTATTTCGCCGTCATGTTTTTCATCATCACCTTCCTGCCTACCCTGTTCTTCCCCGAAGAAGCGAATATTCCGGCCGACCCCTTTAAAACCCCTCCGGACATCCGGCCGGCGTGGTACCTGCTCGCTCCCTATCAACTCCTCAAGCTCATTCCGAATAAGTTTTTCGGCATCTCGCTTCAGGTTGTCCTGGTCATCGTTTTTCTGTTCTGGCCGTTCCTGGATACACAGAAGGAGAAAAATATCCTGAAACGACCCGTCTTGCGCGGGGTCTTCATATCCCTGCTCGCCCTGTGGGTCATTCTCCTGTTCTGGGGGAGGAATTAATGAGATACCCTGTTCTTGCATTGATGATGATCTT
>CAKKPG010000008.1 GCA_919901555.1 Nitrospiria bacterium
AGTCAAATTTCAAAATGCAAATTGCAAAATTGTGGTATGGCCCCAGGCCATGATTGATGTAGTCGTAAAAACTAAAATTCACCGCTGAGGCGCTGAGACGCTGAGAAGAACGTATTGAAATTTAGGAGCTTTTCTCCGTGCCTCCGCGTCTCTGCGGTTAAAAAAATGACTTTTTACGAGACCATCATGATTTATATTCCTTCATTTTGACTTTTGCATTTTGCACTTTGCATTTTGCATTCATCAGACTTCGTGCCGACCCGTCTTCGTGGCATATTCGGTTCCGGCTTGTCTGCGTGCGGACACGCACAGGCAGGCTTGTCCGGGTTAGGCGCTTACGCCTATTACATCGACAAAAGATTGTCGATCTTTGAATCGAATTCAAAACAAAAAGACGAGTAATTTTCTCGCAAAGACGCCAAGCTCGCAAAGAAATTCAAATCCTTTTTTTGGGTTTAAACCTTTGCGACCTTTGCGTCTTGGCGAGAGACGCCTTTGACTCTGCATTGTTATTTCTGCCCCGAAGGGGCCATGTCTGCCGGGCGAAGTCCCGGCCGACGCGTAGTAACTTACTGGTTAAATTCTACCCAAAATGGGTTGAAAATTTTATCGAAAGTACTATAAGCCTCATAAATAGCGGTCAATATAACGATTTTGAAGTGTCGTTTTTTATAAATTTGCACTTTTCAATTTACAATTTCCAATTTTCAATTCCGCTTTATGCGGGTTAGGAACATATGACGAACATCATACCGTCCTCGTCAAGAACGGGTGTACTATCAGTCATGCGCTATCCCCGGACCTCCCTACGGATCGTGCGGTATGCCGTACAGCTTTTCTTTCTCCTGCTCACGCTCTTCATCGGGCACCAATTCTATCAATTCGTCCTTCATTTCGAGGTACCCGGCAGCCCCTTCGTCCGGAAGCCGCCGTCGGTGGACGGCTTTCTGCCCATTGCCGGGCTGATGTCCTTTAAGTACTTTCTGTTCACCGGGATCGTGGAGCCCATTCATCCCTCGGCGATGGTGATGTTCGCTGCCGCCATCACCGTCTCCCTTGCCCTCAAAAAAGGCTTCTGCGGCTGGATCTGCCCCATCGGTACGGTGTCGCAGTACGTCTGGATGGCCGGGGAGAAGCTCTTCGGCAGGAATTTCGTTATCGAGAAATTTACCGATGCCTCGCTGCGGTCCCTCAAGTACATCCTCATGTCTCTTTTTTTGGTCTTCATCGGCCTTGCCATGGCCCCGAACATGCTGCTGCTTTTTTTCATCACCGACTATTACAAGATCGCCGACGTGAGGACGATGAAGTTCTTCACCGAGATGTCCACGCTTGCCTTCTGGGTCTTCGCGGCCATTTTCGCCCTGTCGTTCCTGTACAAGAATTTCTGGTGCCGGTACCTCTGCCCCTACGGCGGGCTCCTGGGGCTTCTCAGCCGGCTGAGCCCGGTGAAGATCAGGCGGGACGGCGCGCAATGCACCCACTGCCGCGCGTGCACCGGGCACTGTCCCGCGCTTATCGAGGTGGAGTCCCAAGAGGCCGTGAAGTCCGCCGAGTGCTTCGGCTGCCTCACCTGCGTCAGCAGGTGCCCTGCTGAAGGGGCGCTGGACCTCTCGTTATCAGCGGCCGGAACGCGAAAGAACGTGAACCCCTGGCTCTATCCCGTCGTTCTCATCGTCCTCTTCTACTTCGTCATCGGCACGGCCATGGCCTTCGGGAAATGGCATTCCCAGGTGCCCTATGAGGAGTACCAGCGCCTCATCCCCGCTGTCGGCGTAGTGGAGCATCCCGGCGGATAACCACGCCGAAACAGGGACGCCGACGCCCGCCGACAGCCACTTTGATGCGTGTAATTCTTAATCACCAGATACAATATCATTCCTGACGATTTGCTTACTTGAACGCGCTGCTGAAATGGGGTATTATGTTTCTCGCGGACGGGGAGCGAGTGTGGCAGCCGGACTATCCACGTTCCTGACGCAAGCCCGCTTTTTTCCCGCTCCTGAGAGCGATCAGAGGTATGCGCGATAAGAAGAAAACTATCGGAATTGTCCTTGCCGCCGCCATTTGCATAAGCCTTTCCCTGACGGGATTTGCCGGCCAGGCGGGCGAAATGCGGGAATCTGCGGACCCTCAAGAGACCGTCAACATCGGCGTCTCCTCCATGATCGCTCCGGTGGACGCGGTCAAGTACTACCAGGAGATCATCGACTACGTCGGCGAGCGGATCCACAGGCCCGTGCGGATGGTGCACCGCCGGACCTACGGGGAAATGGACGACCTCCTGGAGCGCGGGAAGGTGAACGTGGCGTTCATCTGCTCGGCGCCCTATGTCAAGAACCGCGAGAAGTTCGGCGTCGAGCTGCTCGTGGCGCCGAGCGTAAGCGGCAGCACCCGGTACCATTCCTATATCATCGTCCACAAGGACAGCCCGCTCGCGTCTTTTGCCGAGCTCAAGGGCAAGGCGTTCGCGTTCACGGATCCCAAGTCCAACACCGGCAAACTCTATCCCACCTATCTGCTTAAGACCCTGGGCGCAACGCCCGAGCGCTTCTTCAGACGGCACTCCTTCAGCTACAGCCACAACAAGTCCGTGGAGCAGGTTGCGAAAAAGATCGTAGACGGCGCGGCCGTGGAGAACCTGGTCTACGAGTACCTGCGCAAACAGGGCTCGCCCTACGTGGCGCTCACGAAGGTCATTGAGAAGTCGCCGGCCTTCGGAATGCCGCCCGTGGTGGTGACGAAGGGTATCGACCCGGTGCTCAAGAACGGGATCAAAAACGCCTTTCTGGGCATGCACAAGGACCCCCGGGGCAAGGCGATCCTCGATGCCATGATGATCGACAGCTTTTCTTCGGTTTCGGACGGCAGTTACGACTCCATACGAGAGATGGAGCGGGCGGTGAGCGAAAGCGCCCCCGCGCGCCGTAATGGGGAATCGAAAAAAACGGTTCATATCGGCGCCCTTCCCCGCGACAACCCGCGGATCATGTACGAGAAATATCAGCCGCTCCTCGATTATCTCGGCGAGAAAACGCCGTATTCGTTCGATCTCGTGCTGAAAAAGAACTATGAGGAAACGGTCCGCGCACTGGGAAACGGTGAGATCGACCTGGCTTTTCTGGGGCCGCTCACCTATCTTGAGGCCCGCGCAAAGTACGGCGCGGTCTGCATTTTAAGGCCCAGGGGCGCGGACAACCGGTCCGCCTACCGAAGCGTGATCATCAAAAAGAGGGAATCGCCGGTCATGAATCTTACGGAACTTAAGGGCAAGAGCGTGGCCTTTGCCGCCACCAAGTCCACGTCAGGCAATCTCATACCACGGTATCTTCTCGCGAACGCGGGGATACACCTGGGCGACCTGAAGCGGTACGACAATTTCAGTTACCACGACTCAGTCGTGAAGGCGATCCTGAAGGGCCAGTACGATGCCGGAGCGGTGCGGGACTCGGTGGCGCGTAAGTATTCCCGGCTCGGCATCGAGGTCATCGCTGAGTCCGAAGATATTCCCACGGGCCCGCTCGTGATCGGGCCGGGCACGCCTTTTGCCGCTGTTGAGGCGATCAAGAAAGCGCTGCTGGAGCTCACTCCCGCTGATGCCGTCCGTCGCGCCATCCTGGGCCGGTTCGACGACGAATTAAAGAACGGGTTTACCGAGGCCGCTGACTCGGACTATGCGGAGATCCGCGCAAAGATCAACGCTGTCCCCCGGACCTGCGGCAGGGGCTGCCACCCGAAGATCAAATTATGATACATCCATGAACTGCGTTCACCCCGTTAGAAGAAATAGATATGAGCCATAGCGATTGCTTTGAGTCTCTGTCCCTTTTCTAACGGGGTTCACAAAGGGGAATGAAAATTGATATTTATTCGGCTACCTGACCATCACCCTCCCCAACCCAATACAACTCCCCTCACCCCTACCCCTCTCCCCCAGTGGGAGAGGGAAAAAGGGAGAGGGGGCTTATCATTGGAGGGGCTACGACGTACTCCCTCTCCCCTCCGAGGGAGAGGGCTGGGGTGAGGGGGATTTTCAGATGAAAGGTCTCTCCCTCCAATTCAAATTCATACTCATCACCTCCGTCGCCATCGTGTTCGTGATGAGTTCCGTGGGCTACCTTGCCGTGGAGCGGGAAAAGAGCATCCTCTACACAGAGGTGGAAAAGCAAGGCAGGATGTTCGGCGAGACCCTCGCCATCCCGATCATCAATGATCTCATCTACGAACGCCTCGGTTTGGTCGAGGAAGGCGGGCTCCTTGACAACTACATCCTTGAGATCTTCAGCAGGAAGGATTCCGATCTCGTGTACCTCGCCATTCTGAACGAGGAGGGTCGGGTCGTTTCGCACAACGACATTACAGAGTACGGAAAGGTTTATTTCGATCCCATCACCCGGAAGGCCCTTGCCGCGGAGTCAACGGTCATCCAGCGTGTTCCGGGCGGCGAACATGCGGCGCTCGACTTCGGCGTGCCCCTGTCCATCGGGAAAAAGCGGTGGGGGACGCTCAAGTTCGGCATCTCGCTCGAAAAGGTGGAGCATGAGGTCGTCGCCACAGTCAAGAAGATCGTGCTGTTTACCATTTTCCTTCTCCTGCTCGGGCTCACGATGATCGTGCTGCTCTCCCGGCGGTTCCTGAAGCCGATCACGGAGCTGGCGAACACCATGGAGCGGGCCGGGGCCGATTCCCTGGCCCTTAAGGTGCCGGTGACGGGCCATGATGAGCTCGCGCTTCTTGGCGAGCGGTTCAACCGCATGATGGAGCGCATCGCACAGGCGAATGAGGAACTGAGGAGAACGCATGAGAAGCTGGTGCAGTCCGAAAAGCTTGCTTCCATCGGCATCCTGGCCTCGGGTGTGGCCCATGAGATCAATAATCCCCTGGGCGGTCTGTTCAACTGCCTCCAGATGCTGAAGCAGAAGGCCGATGATCCGGAGTTCCGGCAAAAGTATCTGGAGCTTATCGGCGAAGGCCTGGACCGTATCGAGAACACGGTCAACAAGCTCCTGTGGATGTCCCGCAAGACCGACCACTCGCCCGTGGACATGAATGTCCGGAATTCCGTTGAAAGCGTCTATTCCTTTATGGAGTATAAAATGAAGAAGGGGAATGTCGGGTTCGCAAACGACGTGCCCCCGGAGCTCCGGATCAAGTTCGACGTACATGATTTTCAGCAAATGGTGCTCAACCTCTTCATTAACGCCATGCATGCCATGGAAGACGGCGGAAACCTGCGCGTAACAGGGGAGCGGGAAAACGGCGCGGTCTCGATCCGGGTCGCGGACACGGGCTGCGGCATCGCGCCGGAAAACGTGGGCAAGGTCTTCGACCCCTTTTTTACGACGAAGCCCGCGGGCGAGGGCACGGGGTTGGGCCTGTGGCTCACTTACGAGATCGTAAAGAACTATCACGGCGAGATTTCCGTGGAGAGCGAAGTCGGAAAGGGGAGCGCCTTTACCGTGACTCTGCCGCAGCGAGAAAAAGCATGAAACATCCATGAGCTTTCGGATTGCACCGGAGGATGAAACCCGTTAGAGATTATGAGCGTAATGAATAAAGACGGCATTGAGCTGCTGCAGGGCAACATAAGGGGGATCTCTAACGGGGTGAAAATCCCCCTCTTTCCCCCTTTTCCAAAAGGGGATGTTTATGCCCCTTTTGGTAAAGAGCCTGCCTGTGCGTGTCCGGACGCAGACAGGGGGTTAGGGGAGATTTTGTAATCAATGTTTTTGACCAGGAGATTTTCAAATGAAAGATGCCGTACTGCTCATTGAGGACGACAAACTGATGCGGGTGACCGTGGAGGACGCGCTGCGGGCTGCGGGGTATGACGTTGTTTCCTTTGAGGAGGGGAAAAAAGCGCTGGCGGCCCTGGGCGATTCGCTGTTCGACGTTGCCGTGACGGACGTAAAGCTGCCGGACCTGGACGGGTTCGAGATCGTGCGCGCTGTGACCGGCACGCGGAACGCGCCGGTGATCGTCATGACGGCCTTCGGGACCATCAAGGACGCGGTGGAGGCCATGAGGCTCGGGGCCTTCGACTACATTACCAAGCCATTCTCCCTTGAGGAATTCCTTCTGCTCGTGGGCCGGGCCATGGAAGTTAAAAAACTCCGCGACGAGAACTTCCGGCTGAAACGCGATATCGGCAAGTGCTTTCGGGCGCCCAATATCGTTGGTGAAAGTCAAGTGATGAAACACGTTTTTTCCCTCGTCGACCGCGTCGCCGCAACGGATTCCACGGTGCTCATCCTCGGCGAGAGCGGCACGGGCAAGGAACTCATCGCCTCCGCTATCCACTACCAGAGCGGACGGAAGGACAAGCCCCTCATCAAGGTGAACTGCGCCGCCCTCCCCGAGGGGCTGATCGAGAGCGAGCTCTTCGGTCATGAGCGGGGGGCGTTCACCGGCGCGGTAAAAAGGAAACCCGGCCGGTTCGAGCTTGCCGACGGCGGCACGATCTTCCTCGACGAGGTCGGCGATCTCCCCCCGGCGGCCCAGGCCAAGCTGCTCCGGGTGCTGCAGGAGAGGACGATCGAGCGCATCGGCGGCACGGAGAGCATCAAGGTTGATGTACGGCTGATCGCGGCCACGAACAAGAGCCTTGAAGACGAGGTCAAGGCGGGGCGGTTCAGGGAAGACCTTTTCTACCGCCTGAACGTGATCCCGATCACGCTCCCGCCGCTCCGGGAGCGGAGAGAGGACATCCCCGCCCTCGCGGCGTTCTTTCTTGAGCGATACGGCAGACGGCTCGGCCGGACCGTGCGGTTCTCGAAAGAGGCGCTTGAGTCTATCATGTCCCATGACTTCCCCGGCAACGTGCGTGAACTGGAAAACGTCATCGAGCGAACCGTCACGCTCGCTACCTCGGACGTGATCAGCCGGGACGACCTCCCCACCTTTGTCCTTCGAAAGGAAAACAGCGGAAAGCTACTCTCACTCTCCGACGTTGCCGCCGAAGCGGAAAAAGAACATATCCTGAATATCCTCGGGGTCACGGCCTGGAACAAAACGAGGGCCGCTGAAATGCTCGGCATCAGCAGGAAGACGCTGTGGGAAAAGCTGAAAGCTTACGGGATCGAGGCCTGACCGCAGGGCAGGCGCCGCCCGGCAAGGATATGTCCCGGCCACGCGTTGCTCTTGACGGCGATGCCCCGGGATGCTAAGCTTGCACTCAGGCGGCGTCTCCTTGCTCAGGTCGGGTTTTTTGCTTTGAAAGGACACGCCTTTTTTCTCCAAACGGTTGTCATCGCTTTCCCCGGGCAGGAGGAACCATGGAAAAGGTCCTTGCAGACGTTCTTCAGGAATGCCATGAGAAGAAGAAGACCGGCGCGCTTTATATATCCGTCATCGCGGCGAGCGAGAACCTGGTGCGTTTCTATTTCAAGGACGGCGAGATATACCATCTCACCTATGGCCCGGTTAAGGACAGGGAATGCCTCGACATCCTCGACTGCTACGATTTCGGCCGAATAATATTCTTCACCGGCCTTAAGGCGCCTGACGCAGCGGCATTGGATCTTCCCCCGACGCCGGCGATCATCGCCTCGCTCAGGACCAAGGCCAAAAAAGTTCAAGTGGAGTAGGCTCGGGGGCGCGGCGCATGTTCGATGTTCCTACCCCAGCATGATATCGCCGGGCAATCTACCTGGTCACTGTGACCGCAAAGCCTATCAGTGCCCTTCCTGCCTATTTCCGACACGGCCACCCTATCGTTACGTTTTTGTAACATTCTGCTTCATAGGGTCATCCAAATATCCTATTGCAATTTCAGTATGTTAGGCCATAAATAGCAGAGTTCAGTTTCGTCTCTGTAACGGCCGGAATATAAAACATTCATACATCCAACGTGTTACGGACGGCACGGTTGTTGCTTTCATTTGATGGTCTCGTAAAAAGTCATTTTTTTAACCGCAGAGACGCGGAGGCACGGAGAAAAGCTCCTTAATTTTATGTTTATGCTATATTGATCGTTGGGGTGTCTTATTTGTCCCTCCGGTCATGTTGCTCCAAAGAAGCTGCCGATGCACGGAAACACATTTTTTTGCTGAAATGTTGTATCAAAGCGCCGAAGAAACCGTCATGAATTAAGCACGGTGGTGAGTTTCCGGTATGCGGTAATCGCCTGGATATATCCGTGTTGATCTGCGCTCAAGCAATTTTTTGGTTTATGATTAATATTGATGAAGTCGTAAAAACTAAAAATCCACCGCTGAGGCGCTGAGACGCTGAGA
>CAKKPG010000009.1 GCA_919901555.1 Nitrospiria bacterium
TCAAATATGCAATTTACCATCTTCCGTTTTCAGTGCGACAGAGGGAGTTGTCATGGGACCGAATGAAATTGCAGCCTTGATACAACGCGCATTTTCCGGGGATGTAAAGGAGATAAAGGAATTTCGCGGCCAGGTGTCCATTACCGTAAAAAAAGAGCGGGTGAAGGACATTCTGGGCCATCTCGCCGCCTGGCCGGAGTTCTCCTTCGACTATCTTGAAGACCTCTGCGGCGTGGATTATCTCGGCAAAAAAGAGCCGCGGTTCGAGGTCGTCTATTACCTCCATTCCATGAAACACCGGCACACGATACGGATCAAGGCGGAAGTGCCCGAGGACGATTGCGCCATAGACAGCGTTGTGGACATCTGGGCAGGGGCCGACTGGCATGAACGGGAATGTTATGACCTGTTCGGCATTACCTTTACCGGGCACCCCGACCTGCGGCGGATCCTCATGCCCGAGGACTGGGAGGGACATCCGCTGCGGAAAGACTATCCTGTCCAGAGCGACCTGGGGGACCGGGAGTGGCCGGGGTACACGGACGTGGTCGCAACGGCAAAAAAGAACAAGCGCTACGAGGTCCGATAAATGCCGACCGGAACAAAGGGAATGAGCACACAAGAACTTACCCTCAACATGGGTCCGCAGCATCCGGCCACCCATGGGGTGCTGCGGCTGGTGCTGGACCTGGACGGCGAGACGGTGGTCAAGTGTACGCCCCACGTGGGCTACCTTCACCGGGGCATCGAGAAGCTTGCGGAAGACAGGTCATACACCTCGGCGCTGCCGCTCACGGACCGGCTGGACTATATCTCGAACATGACGAACAATGTGGGGTATTGCCTGGCCGTGGAAGGGCTCTTCGGCATCGAGGCGCCGGAGCGGGCCAAATATATCCGGACCATCATGTCGGAGATGACGAGGATCAGCAGTCACATCGTCTGGCTTGCCACCCATGCCCTGGACCTGGGGGCGATGACCGTATTTCTGTACTCCTTCCGGGAGCGGGAACGGCTCCTGGACCTCTTTGAAATGACCTGCGGCGCCCGGCTGACGGTGAGTTATCCGAGGATCGGAGGGGTGCGCTGCGACGTAAGCCGCGCATTTATCGACGGCCTCTCCGCGTTCACCGAAGAGTTTCCCCGGAGGATCGATGAATACGAAACCCTCATAGACCGGAACAGGATCTGGCTGCAGAGGACAAAGGGCATCGGAGTCATAACCGCCAAGGAGGCGATCAACCGGGGCCTGACGGGACCGCTGCTGCGGGGCTCGGGCGTCTCCTATGATGTGCGGAAGGACATGCCCTACGATGCCTATGGCAATGTGGAATTCGATGTCCCCATCGGCAGGAACGGCGATGTCTATGACCGGTACCGGTGCAGGATGGAGGAGCTGAGGCAGTCGAACCGGATCATCCGGCAGTGCCTCGACAAGCTGCCGGAAGGGCCCATTCTGGCCGATACAGCGCCTGATCTCGATATGCCGGTGGAGGGAGGAAAAAAACAAGTCCCCGAAATGTCCTACCTGCATGCCAGCATATCGCTGGTGAAGGAATTCGACGCTTTTCCCGCCGGCGAATACTACTCGGCAATTGAGGCCCCGAAGGGTGAACTCGGTTTTTACCTCGTGAGCGACGGCAATACGAGGCCCTTGCGGATGAGGGTGCGGGCGCCTTCCTTCGTCCATGTTTCGGTTCTGCCGAAGCTCTGCACCGGCCATCTGCTCGCCGATGTCATCGCGAACATCGGGACCATCGACGTCGTCATCGGTGAGTGCGACCGGTGAGTTTAGTTCGGAGTGCGGATCGCGGAGTACACTATGCGATCCTGATGTGGAGAGCATGATTTGATTCCTGAATTTATCTATACCATCATAGTGATCCTCCTCAAGATAGCCGTGGTTGTGGGCGTGACCATGCTGCACGTGGCCTATGCCACGTACTTCGAGCGGAAGGTCATCGGCCACATGCAGGTGAGGCTCGGTCCCATGCGGGTCGGTCCCCACGGGCTGCTTCAGCCGATTGCGGACGGGATCAAGCTCTTCTTCAAAGAAGACATAATCCCGGCGGAAGCGGACAAGACGGTATTCAAGATCGCGCCCATTGTGCCCGTATTCGCGGCACTGAGCGCCCTCGCGGTCATACCGTTCTTCGAGGGCTTCGTCATTGCCGACATCAACATCGGGTTGCTCTTCATCCTTGCAATGTCGTCCCTCGGCGCCTACGGCATTGTCATGGCCGGGTGGTCGTCGAACTCCAAGTATTCCTTTCTGGGGGGGCTGCGGTCGTCGGCCCAGGTGATCAGCTATGAAGTGGCGATCGGGTTGAGTCTCGTCGGCGTGATGATCTTATCGGGCTCGCTGAACCTGACCGAGATCGTGAAGGCGCAGCAGCAGTTTCGGCACGGGATGTTCTTGTTCCCGCAGTTCGTCGCCTACTTCGTGTTCATGGTCGCGGCCTTTGCGGAGACCAACCGGGCGCCCTTCGACCTGCCCGAAGCGGAGAGCGAGCTCGTGGCCGGGTATTTCGCGGAATACAGCGGCATGCGGTTCGCGCTGTTTTTCGCCGCGGAATACATCGGGATGATCATCATGTCGAGCATCGCGGTGCTCTGCTTCTGGGGGGGCTGGACGCTCCCGCCGGCGCTGCTGGACGCGGCGCCGGCACTGGCCGTCGTTCCCGGCATCGTCTGGTTCCTTCTGAAGGTGTACATCCACATCTTCCTCTTCTACTGGGTCCGGGCGTCGCTGCCGAGGTACCGGTACGACCGGTTGATGAGCCTGGGCTGGAAGGTGCTGATCCCGCTGGCGCTGGCGAATATTGTAGTGACGTCGCTGGTGAAATTCTTTCTTTAAACAGGGACCGGCGCCGGCAGCGCGCACATAATTTGAAAGGAGAAACATCCGCCATGAGCACATACCAGGCGCACCCGATGGGTGAACTTACATCGATTCTCCTCGCCACAGACGGCTCGGAGTTCTGCGAAGGCGCAATCCGGGAAGCAATATCCCTGGCGAAGGCATGCAGGATAAAACTCTCGGCGCTCACCGTGCTGGCGATCAACCCCGAGCTTGAGGCCGAAGGGCAGACGCTGGTGGAAAAGATGGAAAGAGCCGCACGCGAACATCTGAATGCTATTCAGAAAATGGCCGCTCAGAAAAACGTAGAATGTGAAGCGGTTTTCAAACGGCATGATACACCCGCGGCGGCTATCGTCGAGGAAGCGAAAAAAAGGGCGAGTGATGTTATTGTCATGGGCAGACGCGGGAGAACCGGTCTTCTCAAGGTCCTTATGGGAAGCGTCACGTCAAAGGTGATAGGGTCCGCCCCCTGTAAGGTGCTGGTAGTGCCGAGGAACGGATAGTACGTTTGTTCGGCGCGTTTGGGAAACGCGCCCTACAAAGGCGTAGGGTCCGTTCCCCGAACGGACCGCACCATGGAAAATAACAATATGTCGATATATGAGCTGCTGAAAAGGATATTCCTGATCGATATCCAAAAGGGCATGGCCCTGACGATCAGGAGCATGTTCACCCGCGCGGTGACGCGGCAATACCCGGAAGAGAAAAGGGCGCCTTTTCCGGGTTTCCGGGGGCGGCATGCCCTGGTGAGGGACCCCGATACGGGACGGGGAAAATGCGTGGGTTGTTTGCGGTGCGTAACGGTTTGCCCCTCCCGGTGCATTCGCATTGAGTATCGGGAACAGGAAGACGGCGGCAGAATCGTCGAACGATTCGAGATCGAGGCGGCGCGGTGCGTGTATTGCGCGTACTGCGTGGAGGTTTGTCCCGTATGCGCCCTGGTGATGACCGAGTTCTATGAGTATGCCGTGTCTTCCCGCGCCTCGCTTCGCTTCGACCGGGAGCGGCTGCTGAAAAACTGGGACGAATTCACCGCTCAACAGGAAGGTGACACGTATTTCAATAAATTCTGGAGACCCGAGGGACTTGATGTGCGGAGAATGCCCGAAGGCAAAAGAATGCAGGGGCCGGTGCGTATCAAGGCCAAACGCCGGTGAGGGTTTCCGGGTGACCCGGCCCAGGAGAAGGATGCCATGCTGTCGAAGTTGTTTTTCGGATATTTTGCCGTTGTTCTCGTGACGTTGTCGATCGTGATCATCACGAGAAAAAATCCGGTGCACAGCGTGCTCTGGATGCTGGTGATGTTCTTTCACATTGCCGGTCTATACCTGTTCCTGAACGCGGAATTTCTGGCGGCCGTTCAGCTGATCCTCTATGCCGGGGCGATCCTGGTCTTGTTCCTTTTCGTGATCATGATGCTGAACATCAAGGAAGAGGTGACGGCGAAGCGCTTCATCGGTTGCTGGCCGGCAGGCGCTGCGCTCGGCGTGCTGTTCGTCGTCATGGTCGCGTCCACGCTTCCCGTGTTTCAGCAGGGTCCCCCCGGGCCATTCAGCATCGAGGCGATAAAATCGGCGACCCACGCGAAGGCCCTGGGAACGCTCCTGTATGCCGAATATCTGTTTCCCTTCGAGATCGCGTCGCTCATCCTGCTGATCGCCATCGTCGGAGCGGTTGTTCTGGCGAAGAAGGGAAGTAACGAGTAGACGGTAGGCAGTATGCGGTAGACAGTAGGTAGGGAGGGGTGTAGAAGATTTTCTCTGTCTTCTGCCTGCTGTATGCTGCCTGCTATACCTTGGAGGTTTCCATGGTTCCCTTGAACTGGTATATCGGGCTCAGCGCAGTGATCTTCTCGCTGGGGATCATCGGGTTTTTAATACGGCGAAACATACTCATCATGCTCATGTCCGTGGAGCTGATGCTGA
Organism: Nitrospiria bacterium; assembly: GCA_919901555.1. GTDB lineage: Bacteria > Nitrospirota > UBA9217 > UBA9217 > UBA9217 > CAKKPG01. The sequence goes on from CAKKPG010000009.1 coordinate 4,789, forward strand.
ATGCCGTCAATATCTGCCTTGTTGCGTGCAGTCACTATTTACAGGACCTCCGGGGCCAGGTGCTGGTCGTTTTCATCATCACCGTGGCCGCGGCCGAGGCGGCCATCGGTCTTGCGATACTCGTATCCTTATTCAGGAACAAAGCTACGGTACATACGGACGCCCTGACGGAAATGAAAGGCTAAGCAATGGATCAGTATACGCTCCTCCCCCTCCTTCCCCTGGCAGCGTTCATCCTGAACATCCTCTTCGGGAGGGGAATATTCAAGGACAAGGCCCACTGGATAGCCATTCCGGCCGTGGCCGGCTCCTTTGTTCTGGCAATGGCCGCATTCATCGGCGTTCTCGATGGACGGGTGGTCAACCGCGACGTCTATACCTGGATCGTCTCAGGGAACTTCAGGGTTACCGTCGGTTTTTTGATAGACCAGCTTACCGCGATAATGCTTATCGTGGTAACGAGCGTCAGTCTCCTGGTCCACATATACGCCATCGGGTACATGCACAAGGACAAGGGCTACTACCGGTTCTTTGCCTATCTCAGCCTGTTCACCTTTTCCATGCTCATGCTCGTCATGAGCAATAATCTCCTGCAGCTCTACTTCGGCTGGGAAGCGGTGGGGCTGTGCTCCTATTTCCTCATCGGTTTCTGGTACGAAAAAAAGAGCGCCTCCGACGCGGGCAAAAAGGCCTTTATCGTGAACCGGTTCGGCGACTTCGGCTTCGGCCTCGGCGTGATCATGATATTTCTGGCGCTGGGGAGCCTGCAGTATGCCGAGATATTCGCAAACGTGCAGTCCCTGCAGGGCCGGACCATCAGCCTGTTCGGATATCCTGTTGAGCTCGTGACGGTCATCGCCCTGCTCCTGTTCTGCGGGGCTGTGGGAAAATCGGCCCAACTGCCCCTTCACGTCTGGCTGCCGGACGCCATGGAAGGCCCCACGCCCGTCAGCGCCCTGATCCACGCGGCCACGATGGTCACTGCCGGGGTGTTCATGGTGGCGCGGTTCAACCCGCTTTTCAGCATGTCCGAGACGGCCATGAACACCGTGGCCCTCACCGGGGCGATCACGAGCCTCTTTGCGGCGACCATCGCCCTGGTCCAGAACGACATCAAGCGGATCATCGCCTATTCCACGATCAGCCAGCTCGGATACATGTTCCTGGCCTGCGGCGTCGGCGCCTACGGAGCGGGAGTGTTCCACCTCTTCACCCATGCCTACTTCAAGGCGCTGCTGTTCCTCGGAGCAGGGAGCGTCATGCACGCCATGTCAGGGGGGCTGGACATTCGCTCCATGGGCGGGCTCAAGAAATATCTGCCCGTGACCTACTGGACCTTCCTGATCGCATCGCTCAGCATTGCCGGAGTCCCGGGGCTTGCCGGGTTCTTCAGCAAGGACGAGATCCTGTGGCTGGCCTATAACGCGGGACCGGTCGGAAAGATCGCATGGATGACGGGAACAATCGTTGCGGCCCTCACGGCCTTTTACAGCTTCCGGCTGATCTTCCTGGCTTTCCATGGGACCTTCCGGGGCACCCATGAACAGGAACACCACCTTCATGAATCCCCTCGAGCGATGACCGTGCCGCTCGTCAGCCTGGCAATCGGCGCCGTGGCCGCGGGATGGATCGGCATGCCGGCGGTCCTGGGCGGGAGCAACTGGATCGGGCATTTCTTCGAACCGGTCGCCGGCCATCCCCCGGTGACGGCGACTCATGGCGAGGAGTGGATGGTCATGGGCATATCGGTTGCGAGCGGCGCCGCAGGCATGCTCCTGTCGTGGGTCCTGTACGTGCGGAACCCCGCGCTGCCGGCGTGGCTTGCAGGGCGAATGAAAGGCATCCACACCGTGCTCCTGAACAAATACTACGTGGATGAGCTCTATGATTTTCTGATCATCAGGCCGATCACCTGGGCGGCTAAGAACGTCCTTTCGGCAACCACGGACAACAAGATCATCGAGGGGATCGTGAACGGCGTGCCGAGAGGCATCAGGACCATCGGAGAGAGACTGCGAAAACTGCAAACAGGGTACGTCCAGCACTACGGCATCGGTATGGCGATAGGTCTCGTAGTGATTATGGCGCTGGCGCTGATAGCTGCGGGAAAGTAACTTTGATTTTTGGTGACTACTCAGGTCAGCCGCAAAAAGACGCAGAAGTCACAAAAGGTTGCAGCGTCGGGGTTTACCCCGTTAGAGATTTTTCGCTTGACGCGATCTCTAACGGGGTTTATCCCCGACGATTAGTCGCCCTCAGTAGATGAGGGCGCTACAGGGGACCTGAGCAGTTACGCTTTTTTAATCTGTACTGGAGGATAGATGCAACCGGGTTATCCCATACTGAGCACCATCATCGCTCTGCCCCTCATCGGCGCGCTCATGATCGTTCTCATGAAACGAAGTCAGGGGGCCGTCATCCGCTGGACCGCGCTGCTCGTGAGTCTCGCGACGTTTCTCCTGAGCATGCCGCTCTACAGCTATTTCGACAAGACCACGCCGGACATGCAATTCACGGAAACCCATGCATGGGTGCCCTCATGGGGGGTCAACTATGCGCTCGGCGTGGACGGCATCAGCGTCCTCTTTGTCCTGCTCGCAACGCTCCTGAGCATTCTCTGCGTTACCGTTTCGTGGAACAGCATCACGGAGAAGACCAAGGAATTCTACGCCGCCCTGCTGCTGATCGAGGCCTCCATGGTCGGCGTATTCGGCAGTCTCGATCTATTCCTTTTCTACATCTTCTGGGAGGCGATGCTCATCCCCATGTTCATCCTGATCGGCGTCTGGGGAGGGGCGAACAGGGTGTACGCGGCAATAAAGTTCTTTCTCTATACCCTCGTGGGAAGCGTGCTGATGCTCGTCGGCATCATGGTCCTCTACATCCATACGGGCAAGAGCTTCGACATCGTCACGATGATGACGACGACCTATCCCCTCCATTTGCAGTTCATGCTCTTCTGGGCCTTTTTCGCCGCCTTTGCCGTGAAGGTCCCGATGTGGCCCCTGCACACCTGGCTGCCTGACGCCCATACCGAGGCGCCGACAGCCGGAAGCGTGATCCTGGCAGGGATCCTGATCAAGATGGGCGCCTATGGATTTCTGCGCTTCAGCTTGCCGCTCTTCCCCGAGGCGACGAAGGCAATGGCGCCGGCCATGATGGTGCTGTCGGTCATCGCCATTCTCTACGGCGGGATCATCTGCCTCGCCCAGACGGATGTCAAGCGGCTCATCGCCTACAGTTCCGTAAGCCATATGGGCTTCGTGACCCTGGGGATCTTCGCCCTGAACACCCAGGGGATCCAGGGCGGGATCGTCCAGATGATCAACCACGGCATTGTGACCGGCGCGTTGTTCCTGTGCGTCGGCATTATTTACGAAAGAACTCATACGAGACTGATAGCGGACTACGGAGGCGCGGCAACAGTGCTCCCGGTCTTTGCCTCGTTCTTCATGGTGCTCACCCTGGCGTCCATCGGCCTGCCGGGGACGAACGGCTTTATCGGAGAATTTTTGATCATTCTCGGCGGTTTCTCGGCATCAAAGACCATGGGCGCCCTTGCGGCGCTGGGCGTTATCATCGGCGCGGCCTACATGCTCTGGCTGTACCAGCGGGTGTTTTTCCTGGATGTCAGCCCGAAGGTCCGGGGCCTTCGGGACATGGACTTTCGGGAGTTTTTGACCGTGGCGCCGTTGATCGTACTGGTCCTCTGGATCGGGGTCTATCCCGCATCGTTGCTGCGCTTCACCGACGCATCAACGCAGCGTATCGTGGAGCGGCTGAACACGGCCGGACACCGGCAGACGGCGCAGCAGACGAGCGAGGCGGCAAAATGAGTATGCCCATTCCCTTTCCGGACATGAAGCCCGTGATGCCTGAACTGATCATGACCGGGGCCGCTGCCGCCCTGCTCGTGGCCGAGCTTGTCTTCAGGAAAAAAGCGGTCCTCGGACTTTTCAGCATTCTTGCCGCTGTTGCCGTGTTTTTCGTCCTGTCGATGAGCTTCGGCGAAACCTTCAACGGTATGTTCATCAGCGATGCCTACAGCATGCAGTTCAAGGTCATCTTCCTCATCACCCTCATTCTCACCGTCCTCCTCTCGCTTCCCTATCTTCGACGGGAGCGGGTGGAGAACGGGGAATACTACAGCCTGCTGCTGTTCGCCACCCTGGGGATGATGCTCATGGCGTCCGCGAAGGACCTCATCATCGTCTATCTCGGGCTGGAACTCATGGCCCTCAGCACGTACATTCTCGCAGGCATCAAAAAGCACGATCTGAAATCCAACGAGGCGGCCCTGAAGTACTTTCTCCTCGGCTCGTTCTCCTCGGCGCTGCTTCTCTACGGAATAGCGCTCACCTATGGCCTGACGACCACAACGGACCTCGCCGCGATCGCCGCGCAGGTTGGCCGGGGAGGGACAAGCCCGGTATTGCTCCTGGCGATGATTCTCATAGCTTCGTCTTTTTTGTTCAAGATCGCGGCCGCTCCCTTTCATATGTGGGCCCCTGATGTCTACGAAGGCGCGCCGACATCGGTGACCGCCTTCATGTCCGTGGGGCCGAAGGCCGCCGGGTTTGCCGTGATCGGGCGGGTGTTCCTTACCGCGTTCCCGAGCTTGCAGGCGGACTGGACCGCGATACTCATCGGCGTTGCCATCCTCTCGATGGCGGCGGGAAATATCCTGGCCCTTGCCCAGACCAATATCAAGCGGATGCTCGCGTACTCGTCCATCGCCCATGCAGGGTATATGCTGCTCGGGATCATCGCCGGCACTCAAAAAGGGCTCAGCGCCGTCTTGACCTATCTTCTCATTTATGCTTTCATGAACATGGGGGCCTTTGCCGTCGTTATCCTCCTCGACAAGGGGGAAGAAATCAAGGACTACGAGGGTCTGGCAAGAAGCCATCCGCTCGCAGCGGCCGCCATGCTGGTGTTCATGTTTTCCCTTACGGGAATCCCGCCGACAGCCGGGTTCATCGGAAAATTCACTATCTTCCTGGCGGCCGTGCAGGCGGGGCATGCCTGGGTCGTGGTGATCGCGGTGATCTTCAGCGCCATATCGGCCTATTACTATTTGCGGGTGGTGCGGAACATGTATATGCGGGAGAGGGCGGAGGCGACGGCGCTGCGTCCTTCGTGGTCCCTCGGCCTTGCGATCTGTTTAACCGTACTCATGGTATTCATCATCGGTGTCATGCCGTCTGTGGTGATCGGCAGATAGCAATGATGGACGAGCAGGACATCATCCCGTCAAACGAGACGGACCGCACCAGCTGGTCGGGGAGGCCATCATGGTAGAGAGCAGGGACATAGAAAAGATATCGTTGTTTGACGGACTGACCGATGAAGAGCGGAGGATCATCGCAGGCGCCATGACAGGCGACATCTTTCCCGAAGGGCACGTGGTATATCATGAAAATGAGATCGGCTGCGCCTGCATCTATATCGTCCGGAAGGGGAAGGTGGATGTATTCAAGACGAGCACGGACGGCGACCCCATGACCCTGGCGGTTTTAAGGGAGGGGAATTTTTTCGGCGAGTTTTCTTTTTTCGACGGAAAGCCGCATTCGGCCACGACGGTCGTGGCTTCTCCCGATACCGTTGTGCTGTCGCTCCAAAGGCCGGATTTCGACCGCGTGGCGGAGGTCTATCCGCGGATCGGGTACAAGGTCATGATCAATATTGTTCATGAGATCAGCGCGGTGATCCGGAGAATGAACGCGAGCTACATCGACATGGCGGGCTACATGTTCGGCAGAACGAAGAGGTAGCCATGCTGAACGACGAGGCCAGAGAGAGAATACGGCTTGCCGCGCTCCGGTATCCGGAGCCCCGCGCAGCGCTCCTTCCCGCACTCCATATCGCGCAGAAGGAGGCCGGGTATGTGTCCGAAGACGCCATGCGGTTCATTGCAGGGCAGTTGAACGTCCCGGAGTCGGAGGTGTTCGGTACTGCCACGTTTTACTCGCTGATCAGGCGGAGCTCTTCGGGCAGACACGTGATCTCCATTTGCCATAACCTCCCGTGCACGCTCCTCGGGGCCGAGCCGCTCATCGGGCACTTGAAGAGCAGGCTCGGCGTCGATGAGGGGGAGGTCACGCCCGATGGAAGGTTCTCCTACCAGAGGATCGAGTGCATCGGCAGGTGCGACGGCGCTCCGGCGATGCTCGTGGATGACGATTATCACGGCGACCTGACGCCGGAAAAAATCGACGGGATCCTGGAAAAGTATGCATGAACGAGGGAATCCTTCGGGCACGGAAAAAGAGTCAGGCATCCTGCCCGACATCCATTGCAAACTGTTTTCTGATGTGGTGACGATGCACGTCTGCGCGCTCAGGAGACAGGAGCTGAACAAGCGGGGGAGTTTTTCCTGCGAGGGATGCAGATGGGATAAGGAAATATGGAACAGCTGCTCCTGAAAAGAATCAATGTTCCGGGAGGCCTGGATATCGACATTGCCATGGCCCACGGCGCATACGGGGCCCTGCGGATCTCCTTCGGCATGCGTCCGGTGGACGTGATCGACGAAGTAAAGCGGTCGGGGCTTCGGGGCCGGGGCGGGGCCGGCTTTCCCACGGGAGTCAAGTGGGGCTTTGCCGCCATGGACCCCAAGATGCCCAAGTACCTCATCTGCAACGCCGACGAGGGCGAGCCGGGCACGTTCAAGGACCGGATCATCCTTGAGCGAGATCCGCATCTGTTGATCGAAGGCATGATCATCGCCGGGTACGCCATCGGAGCGGAACGGGGATACATTTATCTGCGGGGCGAGTACCCCGCGGCGGCAGACATCCTCGAACGGGCCATAACCCAGGCCTATGAGAAGGGATTGCTCGGAAACAATATCATCGGAAGCGGCGTGACCTTCGACCTTTCCCTGCACCGGGGCGCCGGGGCGTATATCTGCGGCGAGGAAACGTCCCTCATCGAATCCCTGGAAGGCAAGCGCGGCCAGCCTCGCATCAGGCCGCCCTTCCCGGCGAACGCGGGGGCCTGGGGCAAACCCACGGTGGTGAACAACGTGGAGACCCTGGCCAATGTCCCCGGCATCATGGCCCTCGGGTCCGAGGCCTATTCGAAGCTCGGCGTGGAAGGCTCAACAGGGACGAAAATATTCTGCGTAAGCGGCGCGGTAAACAGGCCCGGTGCATACGAGCTTCCCCTGGGAACGACGCTTCGGGAGATCATCTACACCCATGCAGGCGGCATCAGGGGAGGCGGGAAGCTCAAGGCGGTCATCCCGGGCGGCGCGTCCACACCCATGCTTACGGCGGAGCATATCGACGTAAAGATGGACTATAGCTCCCTCCTGTCCACGGGCTCCATGCTCGGCTCCGGCGCGGTGATCGTAATGGATGATTCAACCTGCATGGTGCATGCAACGGCCGTCATCATCAGGTTCTTCGAACACGAGTCCTGCGGCAAGTGCACTCCCTGCCGCGAGGGTACGGGATGGCTCCATCAGATATATAGCCGAATGCTTCGCGGAGAAGGCGGAGAAAGCGACATAGACGTTCTTCTCGGCATCTGCAGGAAGATGAAGGGAAAATGCTTCTGTCCCCTGGGCGAGGGAGCCATCCAGCCGGTCCTGTCCAGCATCAAGTATTTCCGGGAAGAGTATGAACGATGTATCCGGGAACGCGGGTGCGGCGGTGAGCAATGCAAAGGGATGATGCAAGGAAGCAAACACCACATGACAAACAAATTCCAGGCTCCGAGTACCAAATCACAAACGCTTCGAACATTGGATTTTTGAGTTTGGTTATTATTGGGGATTTGAGATCCGGAGTTTAGCGTTACACGCCTCCGAAGACAATAAAACGTATGCAGCTTACTATTACCATTGACGGAAAAGCCGTGAGCGTAAATCCCGGCGCTACGATCCTCGATGCTGCGAACTCCGCGGGAGCGAGGATTCCCACCCTGTGCCATGACAACAGGCTCCATCCCTATGGCGCATGCAGGATCTGCATGGTCGAGGTGGAGGGCCCCCCGCGCAGGATGATGACCGCGTGCACCACGCCCGCAGCGGACGGCATGATTGTCAACACCGCATCGCCCGCGGTCGTTGAGGCCAGGAAAGACATCCTCGAACTGCTCCTCATCAACCACCCCCTCGACTGTCCCGTGTGCGACAAGGCGGGAGAGTGCAGACTTCAGGACCTCGTCCATGAATACGGACTCGGCCCGAGTTCGTTCGCCGAAGAAAAAAGGCAGTTGCCTTCCGACCATGATTCCGCCGTGATTGAACGGAACGCGAACCGTTGCGTCCTCTGCGGAAAGTGCGTCAGGATCTGTAAAGAGCAGAATGCAGTTGAAGAGCTGGCATTTACCCGGAGAGGCGGTCGATCGCGCATCAGCGTCGCCTTCGACAGGCCTCTGGACTGCGAGTTCTGCGGAGAGTGCGTTGATATCTGTCCGGTGGGCGCTCTCGGCGCCAAGCAGTTCAAGTACAAGGCCAGGGTCTGGAACTTGGAGCAAACACCATCAACCTGCATCTACTGCGGCTGCGGTTGTCCCGTCTCGTTAGAAGCGCACAAGGGGAGCGTGGTGAGGATAAGCCCTGCCGATGATAACTATCTGTGCGTCAAAGGACGGTTCGGCTGGGACGCCGTGCACCACGCCGACCGGCTGACCACGCCGAAGATGCGCGTCGGCGGCGAGCTCGTGGACTGCACCTGGGACGAGGCGCTCGCGGTCATCGCCACGAACCTCAAGGTGATCAAGAACAAGCGCGGGGCCGACAGCATCGGCGGCCTCGGCTCGGTCCGGACCACGAACGAAGACAACTATGCATTTCAGAAGTTCATGCGGATGGTCATCGGGACGAACAATATCGACCTGCTTGCGCGTTTCAAAATACCGAGGGGGATCAACGCATCTTTTTTTTCAGGCGAGCTCGGCAGGATCGGCGAAAGCGACGTCATTCTTATGCTCGATCAGGACACCGGCGACATCAATCCGTTAACCGGCATCGGGATCGTGCGGGCGGTAAACAGGCGCGGGAGCAAGCTCATTCTGTGCGGCACCGGACGGAACAAGTTCAAGAGCATTGCATCCGTGGTCATCCCGCAGGATACGGGCAGTGCTCTCGCGTCCCTGACCGCGGGGTTGCGAAGCGCAAGGAGAATCGTGAGCACCCGCGTCAAGCAGGCTGTCGAACTGCTTACATCCGCCGGGAGCGTAGCCCTTATACTGCCTCCGCGGCTTGCGCCCGACACGTTCACCCTCGTACGGGAACTTGCCGGCATCCTGAAACAGGTAGCATACTATCCCCTCGTCATGCGGGGGAACATTCAGGGAGCGATGGACATGGGGGTGCTGCCGGATTATTTTCCCGGGTATCAGGCCGTATCGCCGGAGACCGCGGCCCTCTGGGGAAAGCGCTGGAACGCCTCCCTTCCGGAAGCGCGGGGGATGAGCGCCGAGGAGATGATGACGGGGATCGAGCGCGGCAAGCTTTCCGCGCTTTATATCATGGGTGACGATCCCGTCTCCAGCATCCCGGGACTCGTTCCCATCCTGAGGCGTCTGGAGTTTCTTGTGGTGCAAGACATCTTCATGACCGAGACGGCAAAGATCGCCCACGTGGTCCTGCCGGCCGCAAGTTTCCTTGAAAGGAGCGGCACGTTCACCAACCTTGAGCGGCGGCTCCGGAGAATCTCGAGGGCGGAGGAACCGCTCGGAGAATCAAAGGAGGATTGGGAAATCATTCAGGCGATTGCGCACAAGATGGGCAGGCCGATGAACTATGCGTCAGTCGGGGGCATCATGAGCGAGATCAGAACAGGTGTGCCATTCTACGGGCATCTTGCAGTCAATGCCTGCTGGCCGCGGGAACAATCACCCCTGAGCGGCAGCCTTGCTGATCTTTCTCTTTCGTCCGATTCGATCGCGGCCCATGAGGTGATCACGGCGGGGCGATTACTCTTCTCTTCCGGCGGCATGATCACCCGTTCAAAAGAGATGGGAACCATCGGCCGCGCATCAACGGAAGCTGAAGTGTAAGGAGGCAGCGAGATGAGTGTTCAGGAACAGGGGAAACGGATAAAGATCGAGACGTTCATCATTGTGCCGGACGCCTGTCCTGCCGGTTGGGAGCTTACGTGCGATTGCTGCGAGTATTCTGATGGCGAATTCCAGCTCGTAAAGCCGGCGTCGGGGTCGGAAAAGGGGTTTGGGTTCGTAGCATGTCACTTTGCAGCTGCGCCATGAAACAGAGAACGGAAAACCCGTCGGGATCCTCCTAAAAACGGCAGTTGAACCACGGATAAACATGGTCCAGGAACTAAAAAAGGCAACTACTCAGGCCAGCCGCTTCGCTTCGGCGCAAGGCGTTCCAGCATGCCAGTGCCCTTCACGCTGTCGGCGCCCGTACCCGCAGCGCTTTCGCTGCGCACGCGCTGTTGCGGCTGGAGCGGCGCCGCCATGACGCTTTCATAATCATGTTCTAATACAAAACTGATTTAATCCTGTTCAATGTTTTGCTTGACAAAAAAGGCGTATTGGCTTATTATGCACCCGTTTTAGAAGTTCTGGTAATTTAAAATTTAATAGTAGTGCAGGGAGTAGCGTATGACACCGGGAACTTATCTGCCGGAACACTTTCTTCCGGTTGTAATTTTCTTGCTCCTCGGTACCGCGGTAGGCGTCGGCATGCTGGTCGCCAGTTGGTTCATCCGGCCGAGGAACCCCTATCCGGAGAAGTTGATCACCTACGAATCCGGCATCACTCCCTTCATGGACGCCCATCAGAAGTTTTCTATCCGTTATTACATCGTCGCAATGCTCTTCCTCATATTCGATATTGAAGCCGTCTTCCTCTATCCCTGGGCCGTGGCCTACAACCACATCGGCCTGTACGGCTTCGTGGAAATGGTGGTCTTCATCGCCATCCTGCTCGTGGGTTACTTCTACGCATGGAAGAAGGGGGCTTTGGAATGGGAGTAATACAAAACCTCTTTGAGGAAGGATATATCACCACAACCATTGATTCCTTCCTGAATTACTGCCGGGCAAGCTCCATCTGGCCGATGTCATTCGGGCTTGCGTGTTGCGCCATAGAGATGATCCAATATTATGCCGCACCGCAGCATGATTTTGACCGCTTCGGCACGGTGCCGCGCCCGTCGCCGCGCCAGTCGGACCTGCTCCTGGTGGCCGGGACGCTCTCGAAAAAGATGGCTCCCGTCCTGCGCCGCGTGTATGACCAGATGCCGGAGCCGCGGTACGTTATCGCCATGGGGAGCTGCGCGGCCTCCGGGGGGATCTTCAATACCTACAGCGTGGTGCAGGGGGTGGACAATATCGTCCCCGTGGACGTGTATATCCCGGGCTGCCCGCCGAGGCCCGAGGCCCTGATGGACGGCATCATCAAGCTGCAGGAAAAGATCAAGAAAGAGAAGTATATAAGGAAAGAAAAATAAGATCCGGCCGCGAAGGCGCCGGGGCCGCATACTGTTCATCCTTTTAGTCCAAACGAGGCAGTGATGGATCCAGCACAGATCGCAAAAATGATAGAAGAAAATTTCGCCGGCCACGTGCTCGGCACGGCGACGCACGCCGGGCAGGTCGGCGTCATGCTCAAGAAAGACCTGATCAAAGACATCTGCCGCTACCTCCGCGATGAGCCTTCGCTCAGGATGGACCACCTGGCCGATCTCACCGCCGTCGATTTCTCCCGGTATCCCGGCGATACCGGACCGCGGTTCGAGGTCGTGTACAACCTCATCTCGACCGTGTACCGTCATCGCATACGCTTGAAGGCGAGGGTGCCGGAAGAGGACCCGCGGATAGACTCGGTCTCCTCGGTCTGGCAAACGGCCAACTGGCACGAGCGTGAGACCTACGACCTCATGGGGGTCAAGTTCGACGGCCACCCGGACCCCCGCCGGATCCTCCTGCCCGAGGACTGGGAAGGGCACCCGCTCAGGAAAGAGTACCCGTTGAAAGGATATTAAGGAAAGTTCAAAGTTCAAAATTCAAAGTTCAAAGTGATTTGACGTTTGGATCTGCCATTTGGTGATTCGTTTGAACTTTGGGCTTTGACATTTGACATTCATGGTGACCATATGTCCGTGACGGAAGCGACGGAAAAAAAGATCGTTCAAAAAGAACTGACCTTGAACATGGGCCCCCAGCACCCGAGCACCCACGGCGTGCTGCGCCTGGTGCTGGACCTGCAGGGCGAAACGGTGGTGGGCGTGGACCCCCGTCCGGGCTACCTCCACCGGGGCATCGAGAAGTGGATGGAGAGCAGGACCTACCACCAGATCATCCCCATGACCGACCGGCTGGACTATATTTCGTGCATGTGCAACAACCTCGGGTATGTGGTAGCGGTCGAAAGACTGGCGGGGATCAACGTACCCGAACGAGCCCAGGTCCTTCGGACGCTTACCGCGGAGCTTACCCGCATCAGTTCACATCTCATCTGGCTCGGCACCAGCGCGGTGGATATAGGCGCCATGACGGTCCTGCTGTATGCGGCGAGAGAGCGGGAGTTTATACTCGATCTCCTCGAAATGGCAACCGGCGCGAGATTGACCGTGAGCTATGCGCGCATCGGCGGCGTGCGGAATGACGTCCCCCGCGACTTCCTTGATAAATGCCGCGAGTTCACCGAGCTGTTCCCCAAACGGCTCGAAGAGTATGACACGCTCATCCGGGAAAACCGCATCTGGCTCAAGCGCACCGTAGGCATCGGCGTCATGGCCGCCGGGGAAGCGATAAACTATGGACTGACCGGCGCCTCGCTCAGGGGCTCGGGAGTGAACTACGATCTCCGCAAGGTAGAACCCTATGCGGCATACGACAAGGTGGAGTTCGACGTGCCGCTCGGCAAGAACGGCGATGTGTACGACCGGTACCTTGTGCGCATCAACGAGATGCGCCAGAGCAATCGGATCATCAAACAGTGCCTCGACCTGTTGAAGCCCGGTCCGATCACGACAAACGACCCGCGCTATGCCGTGCCTGACAAGATAAACGTGATGAAGAACATGGAGTCTCTCGCCCACCAGTTCGTGCTCATGAGCAAGTGGGTCCCCATGCCCGCGGGCGAAGTGTATGTGGCCACGGAAGGCTCGAAGGGCGAGCTCGGCTTCTATATCGTGAGCGACGGGAGCGGCAGGCCCTACCGCATCAAGATCCGCGCCCCGTCGTACGTGAATTTGAGCGCCCTCCCCGCGATGGCGACCGGCCACATGATGTCGGACATGGTCGCGTGCATCGGCGCCATCGACATCGTGCTCGGTGAGTGCGACCGTTAGAGACCGATGAACGAGGTGGTGGTGTGGCCCTGCTCACGCTGCGTGCGGTAAAGAAAGCCCTGGGAGCGGAAACGATCTTCGGCGACGAGCTGCTGGATGCCATAGAAGTGGACAGCTGCTACAGCGCCGATCTCATGAGCGACGTGCTCGCCCGGTCAAGGGCGAACGGCGTTCTCCTCACCGGGTTGACGAACCCTCAGGCGGTGAGGACGGCGGAGATGGCCGACATCAAAGCGGTCTGTTTCGTGCGCGGGAAGAAGATCGATAACGGTACGATCCAGCTGGCCCGGGAAAAAAATATTCCGCTCCTCGTCACGAAGCTCACGATGTTCGAAGCATGCGGCATTCTCTACCAGGCCGGCCTGCGGGGCGTTCCCGAGTAGGATCGGAGGAGCGGTAACCATACGTGGCGACTGAGCCCAGATTAACGAAGACCCAGGAGCTCGTTTACGAGATCACGGTGAGCGAGGCCATGGCCGCCGACGTGGTAACGGTGGGGCCGGACCAGACCATGGCGGACCTCCGCATCATCATGCGGGACAACCGCATCTCCGGCACCCCCGTGGTGGAAGACGGCAGGCTCGTGGGCATGATCAGCATCGAAGACCTGATCAATGCGCTGCTCAACAACGATATCGACGCCCCCATCCGGGAAAAGATGACGACGAAGGTGGAGTGCTTCTACGCCGACGAGCCCCTGGTGCACACCTTCGCGAAGTTTTCCAAGTACGGGCACAGCCGGTATCCCGTGCTCGAGCGCGACGGCAGGCTGGCGGGGATCATCACCAAGGGAAACGTTGTCCAGGGCCTGCTCAAAAAGCTCGAGATCGAATTCGAGATCACCGAGGCGAAACAGGGCTCGTCCCGGCGGGACCGGCCCACGATCCGGAAGTTCTTTGAAGATGTTTACGCCGACGAGATCAGCTTCACCTTCAAGTACCTTGTGGCGGGCCAGAACCTGAAGGGGACGGGAAAGGCCGCGAGCGAACTGAAGAGCGCGCTCAAAATTCTCGGCGTCTGCCCGAGCCTGCTCAGGCGGATCGGGGTGGCCACCTATGAGGCCGAGATCAACCTCGCCTCCTATACCAAAGGGGGCGAGATCCGAGCCCTCGTGGAGAAGTGGGGCATCACCGTGGAGGCCATCGACGGCGGTCCGGGCATTCCCGATGTCGAACTTGCCATGCAGCCGGGGTATTCCACCGCGCCCGACTGGGTCCGGGAGCTGGGGTTCGGCGCAGGCATGGGACTGGTGAACATCAAAAAATGCTCCGATGAAATGGAGCTCAAGTCCTCGGTACCCGAGGGGACGCATCTGACCATGAAGTTCTACTACACGTCCTGACCGGGAGGGACCATGAAGCTCAAAGACCTCGTGCGGGAGTTCGGTTTGGAAGTGAAGGCCGGTGCGGGGCTCCTCGACCGGGACGTTACGGGAGGCTACGTGAGCGACCTCATGTCGGACGTGCTGGCCCATGCTGTTGACGGGAACGTGTGGGTCACGCTCCACATCCACCAGAACATCGTGGCCGTGGCCGCGCACAAGGGACTCGCGGGCATCATCCTCGTTCAGGGCAGGCAGCCTGAGAAGGACACCGTGGCCAAGGCCGCGGAAGAGGGCATCCCCGTCATGGTGAGCGCCTTCCCCGCCTTCGAACTGGTGGGCAGATTGTACAAGGCGGGCATCCGTGGCGCTTAGGCGCATCAGGGCCGACCTTCACATACATACCTGCCTGTCGCCCTGCGCCGGCCTGGATATGTCGCCCCGGGGCGTCGTCCGCGCGGCCCTGGAAAAGGGCCTGGACCTGATCGGCGTGTGCGACCACAACTCGGCCGAAAACGTTCTGGCCGTGAAGCGGGCGGCTGAACGGCACGGCCTTCTGGTCCTGGGCGGCATGGAGGTTGCTTCTTCGGAAGAGGCGCACTTCCTCGTGTTCTTTGACCTCGATGACGACCTGCTCCGGTTCCAGGAACTGGTGTACGGGCACCTGAGCGGCACGAATGATGAAAAGGCCTTCGGGCAGCAGGTGGTTGCCGACGAGGACGACGGGGTCACCGGATTCAGCGACCGGCTTCTCATCGGCGCCAGCTCCCTTCCGGCGCAGACGATCATCGACGCCGCGCACGCGGGGACAGGCGAGGGCCTGGTGGTCGCGGCCCATGTGGACCGCGAGGCCTTCAGCATCATCGGGCAGCTCGGCTTCATCCCCGAGGGCCTCAGCCTTGATGCGGTAGAGGTCTCGGAGCATACGACCGCCGAAGAGGCGAGAGAACGCTTTCCCGACTGCAGGAACTACCCGGTCATTACCGGCTCGGACGCCCATGCACCGGAGGACATCGGGAAACGGCATACGTGCTTCATTATGGAAGACGCAAGTGTCGGCGAGATAAAAAAGGCCCTTGCCGGCAGGGACGGCAGGAAGGCGGTCTGCTGAAGGCGTGGAAGATCTATCGCTCCACATCCTCGATATCGCCGAGAACTCCGTACGGGCCCGTGCGAAGAGGATAGAGATCACGATAACAAGGGACGCCGCCGGGGACCTCCTCACCGTGGAGGTGAAGGACGACGGCAGCGGCATGGACCAGGAGACGCTTGCGCGGGTCCGCGATCCCTTCTTTACGACAAAAGGTAAAAAGACCGGCCTGGGCATTCCGTTCCTGGCACAGGCGGCCGAGCAGGCCGGCGGCGCATTGACCATTGACTCGGCGCCGGGCACAGGCACGCGGATGTCGGTCACGTTCAAATGGAGCCATGTTGACCGGCCCGTAATCGGCAGCATGGCGGATACGCTGCTCACGCTGATCGCCGGTCATCCGGACCTTGATGTTCTGTACGAAGAGCGTGACGACGGCGGGGTCTTCCGGTTCGATACGCGCGAGATCAAGAAGGACCTGGAAGAAGTCCCGATCAACGCCCCCGAGGCGCTTGACGCGATCAGGGCCATGCTGAAGGAGCAGATAAAATTTGAGTAACTACTCAGGTCAGCCACTTCGCTTCGGCGCAAGGCGCGCTTTTTGCGCCTGTGCTCAGCGGCGGACCTGAGTAGTTACAAATTTGAAATGTGAAATTTCAAATTGCTGAAGAGGTAAACGATGGGTAACGAAGCGGTTGCACAGCAGGCTGCCACGGACAATGAGACCATAACCCCGGAGATGTACCGGAGGATCGACTCGATCATCGAGCGGTATAAAGACAAGCCCGGGTCCCTCATCCCGGTGCTCCAGCAGGCGCAGGACGTATGCGGCTATCTGCCGCACCCGGTACAGCGCTACGTTGCCAAGGGGCTCAGGATGTCGCCCAGCGTGGTGTTCGGCGTGGCCACCTTCTACTCCTTCTTCACCCTCGTGCCGCGCGGCAAGCATGTCATCCGCGTCTGCCTCGGCACGGCGTGCTACGTGAAGCGGAGCGAAGAGATCCTCGACAAGATCAAGGCCGAACTGGAGCTTGAGGTCGGTGAGATCACGAGGGACAAGAAGTATTCCCTCGAGGCCGTGCGCTGCCTCGGCGCCTGCGGCCTCGCGCCGGTGGTGGTCGTGGACCAGGACACCTACGGCGACGTGGCAGCCACGAAAGTGATGGATATTCTGAAGAAGTATGAGTAGGGAATAGCAAATAGTGAATAGCGAGAACCGCTCAATCTCTAATGTCTATTAACTATTTTCTTATAATTAAGGATGAATCATGGCTAAGCTGACAATCGCGGACCTTAAAAAAATCAAGGAAGAGTACCACGCCGGCCAGGCCCTGCGCGAGGGCGGCTTCAAGGTCAAGATCACGGTCCACATGGGCACCTGCGGCATCGCCGCCGGGGCGCGTCCCATCATGAACGTTATTCTCGAAGAACTTGCCAAATCCGGCCGGAAGGACATAGCCGTTACCACGTCAGGCTGCGCCGGCCTGTGCAGCAAGGAACCCATGATGACCATTGAACTGAGCGGCGAAGCGCCGGTGCGGTACATCGCCCTCACCGAGGAAAAGGCCCGAAAGATATTCGCCGAGCACGTTATGGCCGGCAAGCCGGTCAAAGAGTACGCCCTGGTCGTGGGGCATGAAACTACCTACTGACGTAGTATTGGAAATTGTAAATTGGAAACTGTAAATTTGAAATTTTAATATAAATACCACAACTTTACAATTTACAATTTAAAATTTACAGTTTTTTTTCGGAGCTACTATCGTGGAAACATACCGTTCGAACATAATGATCTGCGCGGGCACGGGCTGCGTGGCAAACGGCTCACTCAAGGTCAAGGACGCCCTCGAGACCGAGCTTATCAAGCGCAACCTCCAGAAGGAGGTCAAGGTCGTGCTCACCGGCTGCAACGGGTTCTGCGCCAAGGGCCCGGTGATGGTGGTCTACCCCGAGGACATCTTCTACCAGATGGTGAAGGCCGAGGATGTGCCGCACCTGGTGGAAGAGCATTTCATCAAGGGGCGGCCGGTCAAGAAGTTCCTCTACACGCCGCCGGCCCAGAAGGACGCCATCCCGGTGATGAACGAGATCCCCTTCTTCAAGCACCAGGTGCTGCGGGCGCTGCGGAACCGGAGTCTCATCGACGCCGAGAAGATCGAGGAGTATATCGCCCGCGACGGCTACCTGGCGGCGGCAAAGGCGCTCACCGAAATGACGCCCGAGCAGATCGTGAACGAGGTCAAGAACTCAGGGCTTCGCGGCAGGGGCGGCGCGGGCTTCCTGACGGGGCTCAAGTGGGAGCTCTGCGCACGGGTCTCCGGCGAGATCAAGTACATCCTGTGCAACGGCGACGAGGGCGACCCCGGCGCCTTCATGGACCGCAGTATCATGGAGGCAGACCCCCACTCGGTCCTTGAAGGTATGATCGTTGCGGCCAAGGCCATCGGCGCGCACTATGGATATATTTACGTCCGGGCCGAGTATCCTCTCGCCGTGCACCGCCTGCAGCTGGCGATCGACCAGGCGAAGGAGAACGGACTTCTGGGAAAAGACATCCTTGGCTCAGGGTTCGACCTCGACCTCGAGATCTACCAGGGCGCAGGCGCATTCGTCTGCGGCGAAGAGACGGCGCTCATGGCGTCGATCGAGGGAAAGCGCGGCATGCCGAGGCCCAAGCCGCCCTTCCCGGCGGTGAAGGGACTGTGGCAGCGGCCCTCGGTGCTGAACAACGTGGAGACCTTTGCCAACGTTCCCCCCATCATTCTGAGCGGCGCGGACTGGTTCGCAAGCCTCGGGACCGAGAAGAGCAAGGGCACCAAGGTCTTCGCCCTCTCGGGCGCGCTGAACAACATCGGCCTCGTGGAAGTGCCCATGGGCATCCCGCTCCGCACCGTTATCTTCGATATCGGCGGCGGCATCAAAGGCAACCGCAAGTACAAGGCCGTACAGATGGGGGGCCCCTCCGGCGGCTGTATCCCCGAGTCCCTCCTTGACACACCTGTAGATTACGAAAACATCAACAAGACCGGCGCCATCATGGGATCGGGCGGTATGGTGGTCATGGACGAGACCACGTGCATGCCGGCCATGGCCAAGTTCTTCCTCGAGTTTACCGAGGACGAATCCTGCGGCAAGTGCGTGCCCTGCCGGGTCGGGAACAAGACCCTGCTCACGATCCTCGCCCGGATAACGAAGGGCGAGGGCCGCGAGGGAGACATAGAGCTTCTCCTCGACCTGTCGCAGCAGATCAAGGACACCTCGCTCTGCGGGCTCGGCCAGACCTCGCCCAACCCGGTGCTCACGACGATC
Organism: Nitrospiria bacterium; assembly: GCA_919901555.1. GTDB lineage: Bacteria > Nitrospirota > UBA9217 > UBA9217 > UBA9217 > CAKKPG01. Next base: position 23,786 of record CAKKPG010000009.1, read on the forward strand.
AAGTACTTCCGGGAAGAATACGAGGCGCACATCAAGGAAAAACGGTGTCCCGCCCGGGTCTGCACGCCTCTCGTCAAGTTTGTGGTGAACGACGAGAAATGCAAAAAGTGCGGCACGTGCTTCAAGGCCTGTCCCGCGGGCGCCATCACGTGGGAGAAGGGCAAGGTCGCTTATATCGATCCGGAAAAGTGCACCAAGTGCAAATCTTGCATCAAGTCGTGCAAGTTCTGGGCGATTGATTAATAGAAACCTTCACCGCGGAGGACGCGGAGAACGCAGAGAAAGCAAATTCGAGGCTCAACACTCAAGGTCAAAACTCTGCGATCTCAGCGATCTCAGCGGTAAAACAGGCTTAAGGTAAAAAACCATGGAAATCACCGTTACCGTTGACGGAAAAGCCGTAAAAGTGAAAGCCGGGGCCACGATCCTCGACGCCGCGAAGGCGGCGGGCTCCCGCGTCCCGACCCTCTGCCACGACAATAAGCTCCATCCCTTCGGGGCCTGCAGGATCTGCCTCGTGGAGCTGGAGGGATCGCCGCGCAAGTTCACGCCGTCGTGCACCACGCCGGCGATCGACAACATGGTGGTGCGGACCAGCTCCCCGGCGCTCATCGAGGCGAGGAGGATGATCCTCGAGCTCCTGCTCATCAAACACCCCCTGGACTGCCCCGTCTGCGACAAGGCAGGCGAATGCCGGCTCCAGGACCTGGTGCACGAGTACGGCCTCGGCGAGAGCAGGTTTGATGCGGAGAAGGGATACCTCCCGCCGGACTACGAGAGCGCCGTCATTGAGCGGAACATCAGCCGCTGCATCCTCTGCGGCAAGTGCGTGCGCATCTGCGACGAGCAGAACGCCGTGGGAGAGTGGGCCTTCACGCGGCGCGGCACGCGGACGAGGATCAGCACCGACTTCGACCGGCCGCTGGACTGCGAATTTTGCGGCGAATGCGTGGAGATCTGCCCCGTGGGCGCGCTCACCACGCGTCAGTTCAAGTATAAGGCGCGGAGCTGGAGCCTCGAGGGGACGCCGTCTGTCTGCAACTACTGCGGCTGCGGCTGCCCCGTCTCCTTTGAACGGCGGGACGGCAAGATCATGCGGGTGAGCCCGGCCAGGGAGAACTATCTCTGCGCCAAGGGCCGCTTCGGCTGGGACGCCGTGCACCACGCCGACCGGCTGACCACGCCGAAGATGCGCGTCGGCGGCGAGCTCGTGGACTGCACCTGGGACGAGGCGCTCGCGGTCATCGCCACGAACCTCAAGGTGATCAAGAACAAGCGCGGGGCCGACAGCATCGGCGGCCTCGGCTCGGTCCGGACCACGAACGAAGACAACTATGTGTTCCAGAAGTTCATGCGCGCCGTGATCGGGACGAACAACGTGGACACGCTTGCCCGGCTCAAGGCGCCGCGGGGACTGAACACGGCGTTCTTTTCGGGCGAGCTGTCGCGCATGGGCGGTCACGAGGTCATCCTCATGCTCGACAAGGACGCGGGCGAGATCAACCCGCTCACGGGCATCGAGGTCGTCCGCGCCGTCAATAAAAAGGGCAGGAACCTGATCCTCGTAAACGGCGGGTACAATAAGTTCAACAAGATCGCGTCCGTCGTCCTCGACTACAATACTCCCGAGGTCGCCCTCGCGGAACTGCTCCAGGCGATGTCCTCGGGGACCGGCAGCGACGCGATAAAGAAGGCGGCGGAGATGCTCAAGGGCGCGGGGAGCGTTGCCCTCATCGTGCCGGCCTTCCTGACGGACAAGGAATATGCGCGGACCAGGGAGTTCGCTTCGCAGCTCAAGAACGTCACCTTCTATCCTCTCGTGCGAAGGAGCAACTTCCAGGGCTCCCTCGACATGGGGGTGCTCCCGGACTACTATCCCGGGTACCAGAAGGCGAACGCCGAGACCACGGCTTCCTTTGCCAAGGCCTGGGACGCCATCCTGCCCGAGACGGCCGGGATGAACGCCGTTCAGATGATAGACGGCATCAAGTCGGGGAAGCTCGCCGCCCTCTACATCATGGGCGACGATCCCGCGGCGAGCAACCCGAACCTCAAGGCCCTTCTCGACGGGCTGGAATTCCTCGTGGTGCAGGATATCTTTATGACCGAGACGGCCAGGATCGCCGACGTGGTCCTGCCCGCCGCGAGCTGGGTGGAGAAGACCGGGACGTTTACGAACCTCGAGCGGCGGCTCCAGCAGATCAGGTCGGCCGAAGAGCCCGTTGCCGAGTCCCGTCCCGACTGGGAGATCATCCAGGCCCTTGCAAAGAAGATGGGCGGGTCCCTGCACTATGGCTCGGCACGGGACATCATGAACGAGATCAGGTCCACGACGCCCCTCTATGCGGACCTGGCCCCGGGATCGATATGGCCGCAAGAGAAGTCCCCGCTGGCGGGCGCCGATGCCGACCTTTCCCTTTCGTCGGATGTGATCAACAAGAAGGAAGTGATCGCCGCCGAGCGCCTCCTGTTCTCGTCAGGCATGACGATCACGCGCTCGAAGGAAATAGGGACCATACGGCACAATTGCTAAGCCCCCTCTCCCTCGGAGGGGAGAGGAAGTGAAGGTGAGGGTGAATCTCCGCTCGGGGCGGGGGTGAGGGTCATAGAGATCGAAGTGTAGGAGCAGAACATGCCCGATATATACCAGATGCTGAATATTGTTTCCAGCCACGTTATTCCCGTGGTCGTGCTGCTGGTCTTTCTTCTCATCAACATGATGTATCTTCCCTACGTGGAGCGCAAGGTGCTTGCGCATATGCAGTCGAGGCTCGGTCCCATGAGGACCGGCTGGCACGGACTCCTGCAACCCATCGCCGACGCGGTCAAGTTCCTCATGAAAGAAGACGTCATTCCCGCAAAGGCCGACAAATGGGTGTTCAAGATCGCGCCGCTCATCGTGCTCGCCATGGCATTCGGCGCCATGGTCGTGATCCCCTTTGGCCCTCCCCCGGACTCCCTCGGACTCCTCAACAAAGAGGCGCCGCTCTTTGTCTCGAACCTGAACATCGGCGTGCTCGCTATCCTCGCATTTGCCAGCGTCGGCGCCTACGGCGTGATCATGGCGGGCTGGGCATCGAATAATAAATATTCCCTCATGGGAGGGTTCCGCTCCGCGGCGCAGATGATCAGCTACGAGCTCCCCATGGCCTTTGCCATCATCACGGTGGTGCTCATGGCCGGGTCGCTGAACCTGTCCGATATCGTGAAGGCCCAGTCAGAGCGGTGGTTCATCATCTCGCCGGTCGGGCCGGTGGTCTTCTTCCTCTACCTCATCTCGGGCATCGCCGAGACGAACCGCGTGCCCTTTGACCTGCCCGAGGCCGAGAGCGAGCTCGTGGCCGGCTACTTTACCGAATACAGCGGGATCCGTTTCGGCCTGTTCTTCATGGCGGAATACACGAACATGATCGTGGTGTCGCTGCTCGCGAGCATCATGTTCCTGGGCGGCTGGCTGCCGGTGCAGATCCTGCCGCAGACGCTCGGCCACATCGCTCCGATCGCGTTCATCAATAAGATGCTTGCCGCCATACCGCCGACGCTCTGGCTGCTTGCGAAGCTGTACTTGTTCATCTTCTTCTATATATGGCTGCGGGCCACACTGCCCCGGTACCGGTATGATCAGCTGATGGCGGTTTCCTGGAAGTTCCTCCTGCCCCTTTCGCTCGGCACCCTGCTTGTAGCGGCGGGCATGAAGCAGATGGGATGGATGTAAACCCCGCTTAGAGAAGGAAGTCCTCGAACGGGGTAAAGAGAGGTTTCGTGCGATGAAGAAATTGAAGAAGCTGTTCAAAACGATCTTCCTGATCGAAATAGCCCGGGGCCTGGCCTTGACGCTCAAGACCATGCTGACCCCGGCGGTGACCCGGCAGTATCCGACATTCAAGCGCAAGCCCTTCCCCGGCTCGCGGGGCCTCCATGCCATGCGGCGGGACGATTCGGGCGAGAAGGAGCGGTGCATCGGATGCGGCCTGTGCGAGGCGGTCTGCCCGTCCAAGGCCATTACCGTGGTGACGACGGAAGGGCCGGACCACGAGAAGCTCGTGAATTCCTACGAACTGGACCTGCTCCGGTGCGTGTTCTGCGGCTTCTGCATCGACGCCTGTCCCGTCTCGGCCATCGTGCAGACGCCGGAATTCGAACTGTCCTGCTATTCCCGGGGGGACGCGTTCTATACCAAGGAACGGCTCATCGAGGTCGGCGACCGGTTCATGGGCGGAAAGGCGGTAAAGAACCATGATAAATAAGGCCATCTTTATCTATTTCGCCGCCGTTATCCTGCTTTCGGCGGTCCTTGTGATCACCCGGAAGAACCCGATCCACAGCGTGCTGTTCATGCTGCTCCTGTTCTTCCACATTGCGGGCGTGTTCGTGGTCCTGAACGCCGAGTTCCTCGCGGCGGTGCAGCTCATCGTGTACGCCGGCGCCATCCTGATCCTGTACCTCTTCGTGGTGATGCTCCTGAACGTGGAGACGGAGAGCAAGGCGTCGCGGGCGAACCGGTACTGGCCGTGGGCCGCGGGATTCGGCCTGCTCGTCGCGGCCGAGATAGCGCTCCTGGTCGCGCGCGGCACGTTCCCCTTGGACACGGCCCAGCCCATGAGGCTCGGCGCATCGGGCGTGAAGGAGCTCGGCATCGTGCTCTATACCAGGTACCTCGTGCCGTTCGAGATCGCGTCCATCATCCTTCTCGTGGGGCTGGTGGGAGCGGTCATGCTGGCGAAGAAGAGAAGTAGCGAGTAGAATAGTAGACAGCATACAGTAGACAGTATACAGTAGATAGTAGACAGTAGACGGTAGACGGTAGACAGTAGGCTGTATACAGGATGCAGGATGCAGAGATTCTCCCTCCCGCCTGTCTACTACATGCTACCTACTATTTTTGGAGGTTTCCATGATTCCCCTGTCCTGGTATGTGATGCTGAGCGCCGGGCTGTTCACCATCGGCGTGGTGGGCGTGCTGTCGAGGCGCAATATCTTCATCATCCTGATGTCCATCGAGCTCATGCTGAACGCGGCGAACATCAACCTCGTCGCCTTTGCGCACTACCTGCAGTCCCTCACGGGCCATATCTTCGTGATCTTCGTCATCACCGTGGCCGCGGCAGAGGCGGCTGTGGCGCTGGCAATCATCATCCTGCTCGCCCGGAACCGCGGAAGCGTGTATGTGGATGAGTTCAACCTGATGAAAGGGTAGTTTGAAAGGGCGAAAAGGGCAACGTTTCTCGGCAACGAAGCCCGTATCGTGAGCGGTAAGCGGTAACGGTAAAATACGAGCGACGCAACCGAACGACGAAACGGGCATCGTAACCGTTACCGTTATCCGAAGTTTCTTTAGAGAGTTTGAAATTTGCTATATTCGGATTTATCTTTGAGGTGTAGATTATGCTCAAATACGCGCTGATACCGCTGCTGCCGTTCACCGGCTTCCTGATCGCAGGACTGTTCGGCAAATACCTCAAGGAAAAGGCCGCCTTTGTCGCCATTGCCGGCGTCGTCGGCGCTTTTGTGCTCTCGGTGAGCGTCTTCCTCGACGTGCTCGGCGGGAAGATCATCGACGAGAACCTGTACTCCTGGATATCCATCGGAAGCTTCTCGGTGAACGTCGGGTTCCAGATCGACCAGCTTACGTCGGTGATGCTCCTCGTGGTGACCACTCTGAGCTCCCTCATCCATGTCTACTCCGTGGGGTACATGCACGGCGACAAGGGATACGCCCGGTTTTTCGCCTACCTGGAGCTCTTTACGTTCTTCATGCTCGTGCTTGTCATGGCCAACAACTTCCTCCTCATGTTCGTGGGATGGGAAGGCGTCGGACTCTGCTCCTATCTCCTCATCGGGTTCTGGTATGAGAAGAAGTCCGCGGCGGACGCCGGCGTCAAGGCCTTCGTGGTGAACCGGGTGGGAGATTTCGGGTTCATCCTCGGGATGCTGCTCATCTTCGTCACCTTCGGCACCCTTGATTTCACCGACGTGTTCAAGGCCGTGGCCACGCCGGCCGCGAACCATACCTACCTCCTGTTCGGGGCGGAGGTGGGCGTGGTCACGCTCATCGCGCTCCTGCTTTTCGTGGGGGCCACGGGCAAGTCCGCCCAGCTGCCGCTCTACGTCTGGCTGCCCGACGCCATGGAAGGCCCCACGCCGGTCAGCGCCCTCATCCACGCCGCCACCATGGTCACGGCGGGAGTGTTCATGGTCGCCCGGTGCGCGCCCATTTTCTCCCTCTCGCCCACGGCCATGAACGTGGTGGCAGTGACCGGCGGGTTGACGGCGATTTTTGCGGCAACCATCGGCCTGGTCCAGAACGACATCAAGCGCGTCATCGCCTACTCCACCATCAGCCAGCTCGGGTACATGTTCCTGGGCCTCGGGGTGGGCGCGTTCTCGGCGGGCATCTTCCATCTGACGACCCATGCCTTTTTCAAGGGCCTCCTGTTCCTCGCCGCGGGCAGCGTGATCCACGCCCTGTCGGGCGAGCAGGACATGCGCAAGATGGGGGCGCTCAGGCCGAAGATCAAGATCACCTTCTGGGTGTTTTACCTCGGTTCCTTCGCCCTGGCAGGAATCTTTCCCCTGGCGGGATTTTTCAGCAAAGACGAAATCCTGTGGAGTGCCTACAGTTCCTCGGAACTCGGCCGCGTCCTCTGGGTGCTCGGAATTACCGGGGCCTTCCTGACGGCGTTCTATTCGTTCCGGTTGATTAATCTGACATTCCGCGGAAAATCGCGCATCGACCCCGAGGTGGCCCACCACGTGCATGAGTCGCCGAAGGTGATGACCATCCCGCTCATCATCCTCGCATTCTTCTCGGTGACCATCGGATGGATCGGCATGCCGGGCGCACTCATACCGCACTCAAACCTGTTCGGCGATTTCCTTGCGCCGGTCTTCCCGGCGGCGGAGCATGCTGCCGAGGGGACCCATGGACTCGAGCGATGGCTCATGATCTTCTCCGTCTTCGTGGCGCTTGCCGGCATCAGGCTTGCCTATTCCCTGTACGTCAAGCATACCGCCTGGCCGGAGCGGATCGCGAAGGGCTTCAGGGGCGCCTACAATCTGCTCTTGAACAAGTACCGCGTCGATGAGATCTACAACTATATTTTTGTCGACGGCCTGGTCCACAGGGTCGCCAGGCTCCTGTATACGGTGGGCGACGTCAAGATCGTGGACGGCGCGGTGAACGGCATCGCGAAGCTGATCGGAAAGACGAGCGACAGGGGCCGCAGGGTGCAGTCGGGATACGTGCAGCAGTACGCCTTCACCATGGGCCTGGGCCTGGCGCTGCTGGCGGGGTTGTACTATATACTAAAATAAAGCGCATAGCGCATAGGGCATAGGGCAAAGAGTAGTGAACAAAACGCTCCGCTCCATGCTCTCTGCGCCATGCACGATGCTCAAGGAGTCATATCCATGTTCGATTTTATCATACGCCATCTGCTGAGCTTTCTCATATTCGTTCCCGTGGCCGGGGCGGCCGCGCTCCTGCTCGTCAGGGACGCGCGGGCGGCGCGGTCCATTGCCCTCCTGGTCTCGCTGGTGGAGCTCGGCCTCTGCGTGCCGCTGCTTGCGAATTTCGACACCGCCACGGCAACGATGCAGTTCGTTGAGGGCCTTGACAACAATCTCCCCTGGATCAAGGCCTGGGACATCTATTACAAGCTGGGCGTGGACGGCATCAGCGTCCTGTTCGTCGCGCTCACGGCGCTCCTCACGACCATCTCGATCATGGTCTCCTGGAAGGCCGTGACCGAACGGGTGCGGGAGTTCATGGCGGCCATGCTGTTCCTCGAAGCAGGCATGATCGGGGTGTTCACGGCGCTCGACCTTTTCCTCTTCTACATCTTTTGGGAGGCCATGCTCATCCCCATGTATCTTCTCATCGGCGTCTGGGGCGGCCCGAACCGGATTTACGCCGCGATCAAGTTCTTCCTGTACACCCTCGTCGGCAGCGTGCTCATGCTCGTTGCGATCCTGGCGGTGTACTTCGCGGCGGGCAAGACCTTCGACGTCCTGGCGCTCATGCAGTACAAGTACAGCTACACCTTCCAGCTCTATGCGTTCGCGGCCTTCTTCGCGGCCTTCGCGGTGAAGGTGCCCATGTTCCCCTTCCACACCTGGCTGCCTGACGCGCACGTGGAGGCGCCGACAGCGGGAAGCATCATCTTGGCCGGCATCCTCATCAAGATGGGGGCCTACGGCTTCATCCGGTTCTCCCTGCCGTTCTTCCCGGACGCAGCCATGAGCTGGACGCCCGCAATTATGGTTCTGTCGGTGATCGCGATCATCTACGGCGCGTACATGGCCTTTGCCCAGACGGACTTCAAGAAGCTCATCGCCTATTCCAGCGTGAGCCACATGGGCTTCGTCACCCTCGGCATCTTTGCTCTGAACAGCCAGGGGCTTGAAGGCGGCATCCTCCAGATGCTGAACCACGGCGTGTCCACGGGCGCGTTGTTCCTGGCCGTCGGCATTATCTACGAGCGGACCCATACGCGGATGATCGCCGACTACGGCGGGATCGCGGCCCGCGTGCCGGTGTACGCCACGTTCCTCATGATCATCACGCTCTCGTCCATCGGCCTGCCCGGCACGAACGGGTTTATCGGAGAGTTCGCGATCCTTCTGGGGGCATTCCAGCATTCGGCGCCCTACGCCGTCATCGCCTCCATCGGCATTGTCCTCGGGGCCGGATATATGCTCTGGCTGTACCAGCGCATTGCCTTCGGCACGATCACGAACCCGCACAACGAGCACCTGGCGGACATGAACGTCCGCGAGGTGGCTGCCGCGCTGCCGCTCGTGGCCCTCGTGTTCATCGTCGGGCTCTATCCGAACGCCGCATTCAGCTTCATGCACGCGTCGGTGTCGAACCTGATCCAGCACGTGAACGCCAAGGCGCAGGTCGCTCCGGCAGTGGCGCAGATCATCACCCGGGCGTTGGGAAACTAAGTAAGGAGAAAAAGATGTCCACCCTGTTTCAGGAACTGTTGAAGTACATCGGCGCCATCTATCCCGAGGTCATCGTGGTCACCGTGGGGCTCACGGTGCTCATCTTCGATTTCTTCGTGGACAAGGAGCGAAAGGCGTTCCTCGGCTGGTACAGCCTGGCCGGCATCATCATCGCGGCCGTTGCCACGTATAAATTGATGGGGACGAGCGGTGTCTTTTTCGGCGGCGCCTTCCTCCTCGACCCCTTCTCCACGTTCTTCAAGTTCGCCTTCTATGCGGCCTGCGGACTCGGCATACTCGTTTCGATCAATTATTTGAAGATCGAGGACATCCACCGCGGCGAGTACTATGCCCTCATGCTCTTCGCCACGACCGGCATGATGCTCATGGCGTCGGCGGGAGACCTCATCACGCTCTACCTCGGGCTTGAGCTCATGGCCCTTTCCATCTACATCCTCGCCGGCTTCATGCGGAGCGACAACAGGTCCAACGAGGCCGCCATCAAATACCTGGTCCTGGGCGCGTTCTCGTCGGGGATCATGCTCTACGGCATGTCCCTGCTCTACGGGCTGTCGGGCACGACGAACCTCATGGGCATCCTGGCGTTCCTGCGCGGGGCCGACCTCGCGAACCCGGTCCTGTTCCTTGCCATGGTCATGCTCGTGGTAAGCTTCGGCTTCAAGGTGGGGGCCGTGCCGTTCCACATGTGGGTGCCCGACGTGTACGAAGGGGCGCCGACATCGGTCACCGCCTTCATGTCGGCCGGGCCGAAGGTGGCAGGCTTCGCCGTGCTTCTTCGCGTCTTTCTCTACGCGCTCGCGCCCCTGCACGGTCAGTCCACGGTCATCTTTTCCATTCTGGCAGTGCTCACCATGGCCCTGGGCAACATCATGGCCCTGTCGCAGACGAACATCAAGCGCATGCTCGCTTATTCATCCATCGCCCACGCCGGGTATGCCCTGGTCGGCCTTGCCTCCGGCGGCCCCGACGGCGCGGCCAGCGTGATGCTCTACGTCTTCATCTACGCCTTCATGAACATGGGCGCCTTCGGCGTCGTGATCATGCTGCGGAAGGCCGGGGCGCGGGGGGAGGAGATAACCGATTACGCCGGTCTCGGCAAGACGAACAAGATGGCCGCGTTCCTGATGCTCATCTTCATGTTCTCCCTCACCGGCATTCCCCCGACAGCGGGATTCATCGGCAAGTTCTATATCTTCAAGTCCGCCGTGGAGGCAAACCTCATCTGGCTCGCCGTTGCCGGCGTTATCTTCTCGTCCATCAGCGCCTACTTCTACCTCCGCGTCATCATGGTCATGTATATGCATGATCCCAAGGGCGAGTTCAAGCTCGCGACAGCGCCGTCGCTTGCCCTCGCGCTGGCCATCTCCGTGGCCGCCGTGCTCTACATCGGCGTCCTTCCCGCGGACCTCCTGAACTTCGCAAAGGCATCCATCGCCGGGATCATGTAGCTTTGGACCGAGGGAACCGCGTTCCCGTAATCTGGACCGAGGGAACCGCGTTCCCGTGTTTTACTTTACGCCGACACGGTCGGCTCGGTCCAAATTATGATCTCCCTCATACCGCTCCAGCCCGGTTGATGATATACTTTCCCCATGAGAAATGAAACGAAAGGCTATATCCTCAAAGAGTACGGCGCCTGGAGCGTACTCATCATCGCTTACCTCATAGGGCTCGGCGTCAGCCGGGGATCCACCTGGCAGGCAATCCCGGTGTTCATTGCCCTCGCCCTGCTGATCAACTCCAAGCAACCGTTCATGAAGTGGAGCCGCCGTCCGTCGGCAAGGAAACCCCTCGTCATTTTTCTCGTCCATATCGCTGTTGCAGCATTCATCCTGGTGACCGTTTTTGGGAGCAGCATCCCCATGCTCCTGCCGCTGCTCGTCTTCCCCGCAGCCTACCTCGCCATGAACAGGCTGGCCGGAGAACACTTCGTTCTTACCGAGGCGCTCGGTTTCGTCCTCCTCAGCCTGGCAGCGGTCCTCGCAAAGTTCACAATCACCGGAGGAGTGGATATCAGGCTCCTCGTTGCCGTGGCGCTCTATTTTATTGCCGGCGTGTTCAAGGTCAAGGCGGTGCTCCTGAAAAAGACGAGGGACCGGGTCGTAATGGTCCTGTATGTTGTTTTTGCAGCCATCGTGTATCAGCGTTTTCATATCGCCCTGATCGCGCTCCTTCCCCTGGTAGACAATCTGATCGTGGCTGCGTCCCTCTATCGCGTAAAGCTCCAGACCACGGGCTGGATCGAGGTGGGAAAGAGCCTGCTCTTCTTAATGCTCATGGCCTTCTACTTCTAACCACCAACCCGTCCACGCCGCTTTGAGAGAGTTTTTTTCTCGTGCGAAACAGCCCATGCTTGACACCCATGCTTAAACCCCTTGCCATTTCCTCATTTTTATAGTAATGTTTTGATCATGGGAGGTTCGGCCCGGGAGATTTGCGATCAGGAGCAGAAGGCGCGATTTCAGAAGACATCGTGTATCCCGTATCACGGTTCATTTGGTTGAAAAAACGACATTTTATACTAAAATTATTTTAGCAGTCTTCGAGGAGGTGAGACCTATGGGTGCCGGCACGGCAGTGAAGCTGGAAATGATCGAGGAGGATGTGCTGGAAAAGATGGTTGAGGCTGGTCTTTTCCCGAACAAGGACGAGGCAGCGCGGGCCGCGATCATCAAGTACGCTTCCGACCTCGGCATGTTCAGCCCCAAAACGCTGTGGGCCAGGATCACCAGGCACAGGCGGAGAAAGGTGACGCCCGGTCAGCTCATGAAAGACCTCGAGGTCCTCGAAGATGAGGTATAGGATTTTCCTGGACACGAACGTCTTCATCTACGCTTTCGAATTTCCTGCAAGCAATTCCCACAGGATTATACAACTGCTCAACGAAGGACACGTCGAGGCGGTCATTTCCGAGCGCGTGTTCTAAGGAAGTACACGCGTACTTCAAGAAGTTCCACGACAAGGACCATGCATCATTATTCAGAGATTATCTCCTCCGGACATGCACCGTTGTCCTGTCTTCGGACATCAGGAGCGAACTTGCGAAATACCGCTCTCTGATCAAAGACAAAGACTTGGAGCAGGTAGCGGCGGTGAAGGAACTCGGGATCAAGTATTTAGTAGCCTACGACCGGGATTTCGAAAAAGTCCGAGAATACATAACCCCAAAAGCATTCATCAAGGAAATGGGGTTTAAGCCGGCAGCAAGCAGTTATTAGTTCTGTGGCCACCACGTGACCGGTTCCGTGACCGCCATGGCCTACGGCGAGCCCCTCCTGACCAATGACATCGATATCGTCGCAGCAATTGAAGAGCGTCGTATTCCCGGTTTGATGGCCGCCTTTCCCCCGGACGAGTATTACATCAGCGACGAGATGATTCGCGAGACCGTCCGGCATCAGGGCCAGTTCAACATCATCCATCCTTCGTCCGGCCCCTGTGCTCTGTGGCGACGTCAAGGGTAAAAAAGCGACCCTCTGGGGTGCCCTACCGGCATTAAAGAAGATCCTTCCTCTGCGGGAACAGAAGTATTTGACTATTCAGACGAGCGGAGAAGGTAATGCGCAAGAGGAACCGAAGGCAGATCAAGAAGAACCGGCTGGATTCACGGACTTTCTGTGAGCTGTCCTTTCGAGCATGCTGCAGAGATAATTCGGTGAGTACCAAAATAAAAGACCTGACACTCAGGTCCCGGAAGTAGCCCTTGACAACGGGAATAGCGGTATGTAGAATAGGAATTATTAATTCCAAAATTAGACCACTTATGGAAACAATAAGAAGATATTTTAAACCAGCAAAGCAGAGTTTTTTCCTTCTGGGGCCGCGGGGAACGGGAAAATCAACAACGATCAAGGGGCTGTATCCCGAAGCGTTGTATGTGGACCTGCTGCTCCCCGATGTTTACCGGGCATACCTCGCACGTCCTGAACGGCTCCGTGAGGTAGTTCTCGCCAATAAAGACAAAAACGTGTTCATCCTGGATGAAATACAAAAAGTCCCGCAACTCCTGGAGGTTGTTCACAGCCTCATGGAGGAAAAAAAAGGGCGGCAGTTCATTCTCACGGGATCAAGCGCGAGAAAACTGAAGAAAACAGGCGCTGATCTGCTCGCGGGCAGGGCGCTCATGAAGCACATGCATCCGTTCATCGCGGCGGAGCTGAAGAACAAGTTCAATTTGGAAAAAGCCCTGCGGCTCGGCACGCTCCCGGTGGTTCTGGACAGTGACGATCCAACCGCTTCCCTGCACGCCTATATCGACTTGTACATCAGAGAAGAAGTGCAGATGGAAGGACTGACGAGAAATATCGGGAATTTCGCGCGCTTTCTGGAAGCGGCCAGCTTCTCGCACGGCGCCGTACTGAACGTCAGCAACATCGCCCGAGAGTGCGGCGTGGAAAGAAAGACCGTCGAAGGATACCTTCATGTCCTCGAAGACCTCCTGCTCTCCTTCCGGCTGCCGGTATTCACGAAACGGGCGCAGCGGGTGACCGCGCAGCATGCGAAATTTTATTTCTTTGACACAGGGATCTATAATGCCCTGCGGCCGTCGGGGCCCCTCGACCGGCCGGAAGAAAAGGCCGGGGCCGCGCTTGAGGGACTGGTCGCGCAGCATCTCAGGGCATGGATAGATTACCTTCATCCGGAGAGCAGGCTGTTTTACTGGCGGACCCTGGCGGGAAGCGAAGTGGATTTCGTCGTGTACGGGAAAGACCTGTTCCATGCGATCGAGGTAAAGCACGCAACCGTTATACATCCCAAGGACCTGAATGCGCTCAAGGCGTTCGGGCAGGACTACCCCGAGGCGAAAAGGACGATCCTGTACCGGGGGAAGGAGAAATTGTTGAAAGACGGAATCATGATCCAGCCGTGCGCAGACTTTCTCGTGAATTTGGGCTGACCGTGCCAGCGCGCAACCGGATACCTCTCGATTGGAGATTGGAAATGAGGAATGTCAAGCCGCAA
>CAKKPG010000010.1 GCA_919901555.1 Nitrospiria bacterium
CGTCCAGGGGCGTTACTGCGGCCGATCTTGTAGTTCTTGCCAGATTTGAGCAGGTAGACGTAGCCCACAGGTGTCGCCGCTTCATCTTTGACTGGTGCTTCGTCAACTTCGTCAGACATGGCCAATGGGGCACAGATAGCCTGCACGTCTTCCCAGCCAGATGATACTTCGCACCAACTTAGGAGCGAAGAAGCGACTTGAGCCTTCCCTCCGAATCGAGAGAATGTATTGTGGCTTGGGAAGTCTGGATCGGATCGCGCTTTCATGCGCAACTCCGCTGCGACCGGATAGTGGCCAAGCTCCCGGACCAAACTCGCGAGTTTCTCAAGAAGCCTTTTACTATCGAACGCGGTCTGTTTTGCGTTCGGTTCGTAGCCTGCCTCGCGAACAGCGTCGCTCCACTTGGTCCAAAATCGACCGCTCCAATCGGACTCTCGAATTCCGGTCTCTGTCAGAAACCGCTGCTTACCCAGAGGCAGGCCGCCGTTGGCTTCGGCGGTACGCTTGATTTCTTCGAGTATGTGATGCTTGTTCATTCAGTCCTCAAAGGCGCCTAACCATGTAATTAAGCGCCAGATAGCAGTGTAGCAAAAAGACGTTTTTTTGTAAAATAAAATGAACATAACTACTTGATATTGTTACAGCCGTTTGTCGGCTAACATCCCAAATGGAATAAATATTCCCAACGATCAGCCCACCCTCTTGAAGTCGATATATCCGCGCTCCACGTCCGTGCTGATGAGCTGCACGCGCAGCCGGTGACCGACATCCATCCCTTCAAAACCGCCCGCAAGCCTTCCTTCGATCAAGGGATGCAGAAGACGAACCAGGTGCGCAATGCCGACAGTTTGCTCTTCTCGTAACGTACTATCGCTAGTAAATTTTGAAATCAATATATTCCTGTATTCTGAGAAAATCTTTTTGATTATTTGTTACAACGACGGCGCCGATTTTGCGAGCCGTGGCAGCTATGAGAATATCGTTTGTTATCCTTGATAGAAACATTTCCTCGAAACCGTATTTTCGGCCGAGTTGGGCCACGACTTTTCCGGTCTTCCGCCAGTCCATCGCATCTGGAATAATGAGCCTGTTCATGCCGGAGAAAGTATCATGCATTTTATCAAGAAGTTTTACAGATGAAACATCAAATGCGCCGGCGTAGAGTTCTTCCATCACAACGACACTCATGTAGATCAGCGGGCGGCCCTGATGGATTTCGATGGTGGGATGAGCAATGCCCTGGTTTATGAATGGGATGTAGATTGACGTGTCGAGAATCAGCTTAACCGGATGTTCTGCCATAGACATCCTGTATCGTTCCTTTGCCTTTGATCGATCTCAGCATCGTTTCTATTTTGGTGTTTTCTATGATGATGTCCAATGCCATCGTAATTGCCTCGGTGTCGGTTTTAGCATTTACAATCTTTCTGACCCGCCTGATTTTATCTTGATCGAGAATAAACTGTTTTCTGATTTTTTCTACTGTACTCATCATTTCACCTCTATGTGTATTGTATATAATTTGATACACATTGTCAATAAAAAAGGCGCCAGGGCAGGCATAGGTAACGTGAAGCGGTATTCTAAGAGATCGAATGGCTTGTCTCCGGCCGGCTTTATTGCAGGCCACTTCGGCATTGACAGTTTTTGCAAAGGAGCATAGAATGTTCCTTGTAGAGCCGCATATTGATGATCTGTGTTCAGGCAACATACTCAGTTCAACCAATAGTTAGTTACAAATAAAATTCTTCTCAAAATGGGTTGAAAATGTCATCTAAAGTCATAAAAACCTCATAAATAAAGGTCAATATAACGATTTTTTAAGTGTCATTTTTAATAAATTTGCACTTTTCAATTTACAATTTCCAATTTTCAATTCCGCTTTATGCGGGTTAGGAGGAGTCTCATGAAAAAATCATTGGGCGCCAAAACCCTCATTTGCCCGACTCCGGTATGGGCTGTGGGTTCTTATGACAAACAGGGAAAGCCGAATGTCATGACGATCGCATGGGGAGGTATCTGCTGCTCTGCACCGCCGTGCGTTACGGTTTCTCTGCGAAAGGCCACTTACACATACGAAAGCATGATGGAGCGGAAGGCCTTCACGATCAACGTTCCGAATGAAAAACATGCCAGGCAAATTGATTATTTTGGTCTCGTCTCCGGAAAGAACGAGGACAAGTTCAAGGAATCGGGCCTTACGCCGATAAAAAGCGACCTGGTAGATGCGCCGTACATCAAGGAGTTTCCTCTTGTCCTGGAGTGCAAACTGATAAAGACCGTGGAGCTCGGATTACACACCCAGTTCATCGGTGAGATCATGGACGTCAAGGCTGACGAATCTGTTTTGGACGACGGAGGTCTTCTCGACCTGAAGAAGGTCTTGCCCCTCATTTACAGCATCGGAACGGCGTCGTATTACGGAATCGGGCAGTATATCGGCAAGGCCCATTCCATGGGGAAAAAGAAGTAGACAGCCGAAGTTCAATTTTACAAGAGCAGTTGATTTTCCTTCGATCTGCTCTCCCCTACATTCGAAACGTAGATCGCCGGACGACCGAGCACCGGGCACTTTGCCTCGCAGATGCCGCAGCCAATGCAGAGTTCGAGATCAACGCGGGGCTGCTTTACTCTAATCGACCTTCCCTTCCGGTCCCGCACCGTGACATCCTCGAACCATATCGCCTTCTTCGGTGTGGGACAGACCTCCTCGCACACAATGCAGGGCCTGGCATGGGCCCAGGGCAGGCACCTGCCTTTGTCGATCATGGCCAGCCCGATCTTCGTCTTCGCCTTCTCCGGAAGCGTAAGCCGCTTGATGGCGCCCGTGGGGCAGACCTGTCCGCAGAGCGTGCAACGATACTCGCAATACCCGATCCTCGGTACGAGCGTGGGAGACCATATTCCTTCAAGGCCGGCTTCAAAAAGCGTGGGCTGGAGACCGTTCGTGATGCAAACCTTCATGCACTCGCCGCACTTCACGCACCGTTTCAGGAATTCCTTTTCCTCAAGCGATCCCGGCGGACGAAGGAGGACCGGGTTCTTTGCGTTTGCGGTCGTGAGCGGGTTGAGCCTCAACAGCGGCACCGCAACCATACCCGACAGCGCCGCCGTGACCACCCGCCTCCTGCCGAGGTCCATGGCAGCAGCGGCCTTTTTACCACGGAATCCGAAGCTCACCGCGTTCGCGGGACAGACATCATCGCAGTTCCAGCAGTAGAGGCATTCCGTATCTTTCCATTTTTCTTTCTCGTCCGGCGCGGCATTGCCCTGACAGACCGAAGAGCATGCCCCACATTCCGTACAGCCCTCGCTCACCGTCCGCTTCAAGAATGAAAACCGGGAAAGGATACCGAGGAACGCGCCGAGGGGGCAGAGATATTTGCACCAGAACCGCTTCTCAACAAGGTTTAAACCGAGGACCGTGAGGAACAGGACCCCGATGAACACGCCCTGGTTGTAGAAGGGCTGATTGAAGGAGAGGACGGTTTTCTTGAGGATGGAATAGACCGGTTCTGACGCAACCGAAATGCCCGACGGACTGACGCTGTAGAGCGTATCGAAGGCCGCCCGGACGCCGTAATTGAACAAG
This sequence comes from Nitrospiria bacterium, assembly GCA_919901555.1. Classification (GTDB taxonomy): domain Bacteria; phylum Nitrospirota; class UBA9217; order UBA9217; family UBA9217; genus CAKKPG01. The sequence continues at coordinate 3,593 of CAKKPG010000010.1, forward strand.
GGATAGACGCTCACCGAGAGCGACCTGATGAGGAGCGAGATGGGGTCCATGAGCCCCACGGGCTGAAGCGTGAACAGGGCCGACGCCAGAATGCCGGTGAGAAGGTAATACTTCACGCGGTGCCAGTTCCTGCCCGGCCCATCCTGACCCTTCTTCCTGAAAGACCCGACGATGTTGTTCAGGGTCCCCAGGGGGCAGACCCAGCCGCAGAACACCCTGCCGAGGAGTATCGACAAGACGATGACAACGAGGGAGAGCAGGAAGGCCTTGGCAACGGCATGGGCCGACAGGAGCGTAGTTAAGAGAATGAGCGGATCGAAATCCAGAAAAAGCCGCACGGGATATCCCAGTTCGTCGTTTCCCTTCGATTCCGTCTGGATGAAGAGGAAGAGGAACAACAGCAGGAAGAGGCCCTGAATTATTCTTCGCAGGTTCTGCATATCCACCAATTGTCGCTTCACCGGGGCCAGCCCGGCATCAGGCGTTTTCGGCTGTTTCACTGCCTGCTACTTCTCGCCTCCCCTCGATGGCAGGTTTCCGTAAAGCGTTACATAGCACTCGGGGCAAATGCCGTGAGAGAAGGTAACATCCGTCCTTTTACTCATATAGACTTCGACGGGATACCAGGCGTTGTCGGAGCCCCGTATCTTCTTGCAGTGGCTGCAGATGGGCAGCATCCCCTTCAGAGACCTGATCTCGCGCACGGCATTCTCGAGGCGCTGCGTGTAGAGCAACAGGACGCCGAACAGCACGGCGGTCGTCACGGCAGTTACTATCCCGACGATCACATGTTCCTCGTCAAAATATGAAATATCGGGATGAAAGAGCAGGTCGACCAACCAGGGCGTTGAGATTCGCCATGAAAAGGACGACGAGAAGAAAAAGAGCGACGCGGAGGGCGGGACGTTGCGGCCCTATCGTCGGTTCAGTATTCGATGCATCCTGGTCCATGACTCCTCGATCTCCGCACAGCGGCGCAGGGCGGCCGTCCCCACGGTTAAAGCTGCAGTTTTTTGATTTTAAGCTTCGCAAGATCCATCGTGCCGAAACCGATCTGATGACCGAGCTTCACATATCCCAGGTCGCTCCCCTTCATGCCGAAGAGCGTTGCGCCGTAGGAGTCGACGGCGACCTGATCAACGCCGGCAATGACCGTGTCGAGCTTCTTCACGTCCTCGAGGCTTCCGCCCTGGGGGCCGTTGGCGGTAAGAATGCGGACGGCGTCGAGTACCGTGAGCGTCGGCTTGATCTTCATGGCGAGGTCCACAAGGCTTTCGTCGAGCCTCTGGTGGATCATCCGCCTCGACCCGCCCATCACGCCCATCCAGTTCTTCATGGACATCGTGAGCTTTGCAAGGCCGTGGTGTTTGGCGATGGGTATGTTGATCACCTTGTCCGCCTCGAAGACCTCGGTATAGAGCGGCCAGGTCTTGAGCACCCGGCCGTTCACGGCCATGTCCTTGAACTTCCGCTCGTCCACGTGATCCATGTCGGCCCCCAGGGCGCGCACGGCGTCGTAAATGCCGCTCTGGACATAACACCGCCGGGGGTCGTTCACCGGCCGGTCAAAAACCTTCACTTTCTTCGCGCCCGCCTCGAAACAAAGCTTCACTACGGCGGCGACCACCTCGGGGTTGGTGTTCCCCGCCTGCTCCGGCAGCCTGTCCCACGCGATGTTCGGCTTCACCACCACAATATCGCCGCGGGAGATGAACTTTTTTATCCCGCCGAGGGCGTCGATGGCGGCTTTGGTGATCGCCGCCGCGGACGGGCCGTGCGCAACGGCGAGGTCGATCTTTTCCGCGGCATCGGCGGCGGCGAAATAGGAATTAAAGCCCTGCGGCAGGGCAAGACCGACACCGCCCACTGCTGCGGTCTTCAGGAAGGTTCTGCGGTCCATGGGCCACCTCGATGAGGGAATGGAAATGCCGGGAATACTAATTTAGAATGACTAAACTATATCCGTTTCGACCGGAAGTGTCAAGCCGTTTTCAGATGGATGAGCGCGTAACCCGGCGAAGAATTGCGAATAAAACGCCTTGCAGACTCCCCGCCCTCAGCATCACTCCAGGAAAATGTAATCAGTGTCCGCGATCGTTATCTTCCCTTTTTCGACACGGTATGGGATTTCAGGGAGCCCGGATTGACAATACCATCCAAACACGCTATATTTTTTAATAACTACTCAGGCCTGCCGCTGAGCACAGGCGCAAAAAAGCGCGCCGTGACCGTCATGGCAGCGCCACTTCAGCCAAAACAGCGCGTGCGCAGCGAAAGCGCTGCGGGTACGGGCGCCGACAGCGTGAAGGGCAAGAGCACGCCGGCGCGCCTTGCGCCGAAGCGAAGTGGCTGACCTGAGTAGTTACATTTTTTAATAAGAAGACCTGTTCATTGACCTCATCCCAAAGTAGCAGAACGCGAACACAAAACGAATCTAAAAGGAGGAACACTATGCCTTACTATCTTGTCTTGAGCAATCTCACCGACGACGGCCGCAAGACCATCAAGGAGAAGCCGGAGAGGATCCAGGAAGTGAACAGGGAAATTGAGAAGATGGGCGTAAAGGTCCATAAGCAGTATGCCCTGCTCGGCATGTATGATTTCGTCAGCATTGTCGAGGCGTCCGACAACGAGACGGTGATGCGGATGTCCGTGGAACTCGGCTCCCGGGGATCGGTCCAGCTCACGACCCTCCCCGCCGTGCCCGTGGAAGAGTTCATCAAAAAAATAAAATAGCCTGACGGCAGCCGACCATAGGTGCCCTCTCGCGGGAGGGGGCACGTTCATTTCTCGCTGTCTTCTTCATCAATATTCGTCATTTCTCCCGAAGCCTCTGCGGTAGATTTAATTCTCCCCGAGTTTACATCACGCCGAAAATCTGCTACACTTTCCTTTGAATTAAAAAAAGAACGGAGGCGCTGATGAGACATTATTCAATGTTCCACCCGCTGTACCTGGCATTCTACTCGAAGTCCCTTTACAAAGACGTCGCAAAAAGCTGGAAAGGAACGGGCCTGGCCTATCTCCTGCTCCTTCTGGCGCTGGCATGGATACCCGTCATGATCGCGTTCCACTTCGACCTTTCCCGCGAGATCGCCCGGGAGGCGCCGCCCATCGTCAACCAGGTGCCGAAGGTCACTATCACCAAGGGCGAGGTTTCCGTGGATGCGCCTGTCCCCTACATTATCATAGAGCCGAAGACCGGCGCGCAGCTCATGGTCATCGACACCTCGGGCCGGATCGCTTCGCCGAACCAGACCCAGGCGCTCGTGCTCCTGACCAAAAAACAGATCTTCGTGAAAAAAGAACGGCAAGCCGAGACCCGCATCTACGACCTTTCGCAGATCGAGAGCCTGTCCATCGACCGCGAGCGGGTAAACGGATGGGTGGAAGCCTTCCGGAAGTGGTTCGCCTTTTCGGCCTATCCCTTCACGGTGATCGGCCTGTTCATCTACCGGCTGGTCCAGATGCTCATCTATGCCCTCGTCGGCATGATCTTCGCCAATATCGTGAAGGCAAACCTGGAGTACGTCACACTCGTACGCCTCGCGGCCGTCTCGATCACGCCGGTCATTATTCTGAACGCCGTCCGGCGGATGCTGGACATATCCGTTCCCTACATCGGCCTGCTCAGCTTCCTTATCGCCATGGGCTATCTGTTTTTCGCTGTCAAGGCAAGCGCGGAGCAGGAGGCCGGACAGGCGATGTAAGAAACAGACAGGGGCAGCAAAAAAGCCCTTTCAGCCGTCGTGCGCGCGCACGGCGGCTATAATTTGCCCCGATAATCCTGTATGACGCTGAAATCCAAAATACCGCTGTTCCTGATCGCCGTGCTCGTGCTCATCGGGATCGCCTGGATCCACAGGCCCATGAAGCTTCTGGTCCCCACGTCCACGGTGAAGGTGATCTATGCCGAGGGCGAGGACTTCAAGAACAACGGCGCGGCCTACCGCCGCGGTTTCAGGGGCGGCATATTCTATCTGCATCTTCCCGATGTGCGGCCGCCCTTCCGCTGGTGGGTGGTGGATTTCAATACTATGATGATCTATTCGGCCCCCCGGCCCCATTCCTTCCTCTCGCTGCGGTATATCTTCCGCAAGGACCCCCACGGCGTTCAGATCGACGACCGCATTAAAATGGCTGAATGGAGCTGGCAATTCAGCGAAAGAGGGGCGTCGTTTACAGGACGCAGCATTACATGCAGTGTAAAAAGATCGAGATAATCGCTCACGGACGATCGCCTTTTTTACTCCCCGCCTTGATGGCCGTCTCCATCGAATTCCTCGAAATCTGATCCGAACTGAGCATGACGCCTAAAGTAGTATGCGCATATCCCCGGGGTATGAGCGAATAAGAACACTTCATTATTTTCACCTGAAGAGGTAAAATAAACATATTCGTAACTACTCAGGTCTGCCGCTGAGCACAGGCGCAAAAAAGCGCGCCGCGACAGTCATGGCAGCGCCGCTTCAGCCAAAACAGCGCGTGCGCAGCGAAAGCGCTGCGGGTACGGGTACCGACAGCGTGAAGGGCAAGAGCACGCTGGCGCGCCTTGCGCCGAAGCGAAGTGGCTGACCTGAGTAGTTACAAATATTCATCTGTTGTTTTCATGCGGCCTGACGTGCGAGGAAAATCATGGAGCAAAAACCGCGGCCGCAACCCGCGGTGCAGCCGCGGAAAAAACCCTTCAAGACAAGAGGGACGGATCCCTTAAACATGACCGTGAATGAAAGGAGAGTGCCATGCCGTACGATACTGTCATAAACACACGCATTGATGAGAGGCAAAAAGCAGCGGGGCAAACGCCGGCGAGGACAGCCGTGAAAAACAAACCACAGGGAGGCGTGGTAAACATGAACAGGCTGCTGACGCTCTGTCTTACGGCGATTATTGTGCTTTCGTTCAGCATAGACGCTGCCGCCCAGGAGGAAATCAGGCTCAGAGGGACGGTTACCAGGATCGACGAAGCGGCAAAAAGCGTGACCATCAAGGCTAAAGACGGGGCCGAGGTCACCGTGGTAATGGATGACGCCGGTATGCTTTCGCGGGTGAAGAAAGACGAGAAGGCCGAGGCAACGTATCGGGTAAAAAACGGCGTGAATGCCGGCATCAGGCTTCGCAAGCTCGTCGAGGGCTGCAACTAGACCGTCGCAGAATTTCATCGGTGCTCGGCGAGTCCCTGGGGATATCAAAGCAGACGCTCTTCACGACGCTCGATAACTCGCCGGGGGCCGCTCCTTTTCCGGCTTTCAAGAAATCGAAGGCGGTAAGTTTTTTTCATGCAATCACCCTCTTCCGCATGAGCCTGAACGGAAAGGGGGCGAGGAGCAGCGCGACAACAACGATCCAGACGGCGCTTCCGGCTGCGCCGTCGAACGTTCCCGCCGAAAGCGCGCGGCATACCTTCACGAGATGGTACAAGGGCGTAAAGAACGCGATGCCTGAGACGGCGCGCGGGAGGCTTTCGAGGGGAAAGAAAATTCCTGAGAACAGGAACAGGGGCGTCATGAAAAGCGTGTAGAAATAGCTGAAGGAGTCTATCCCCGGCACCACGGCCGAGAACATGAGGGAAAGCTCGGCAAAGATCACGCCGCAGAGGAAAATGAAGGGAAGGGCAAGTACGATAAGGGGGGAATCAACGAGGCCGAAGAGGGCGATGACGATTATGATCGTTGCCCCGTAGATCACGCTCTTGATGGCGCCCCAGGCCAGCTCCGCGGCCGTAAGATCGTCGATGTTCACGGGCGTGGCGAGGATGGCGTCGAAGGTCTTCTGGAACGTCATCCTGATGTAGGTGCCGTAGGTGCACTCGTACACCGCCGCGAACATGGACGAGGAGGCGACGATCCCCGGAGCAATATATTTTATATAGGGCTGGCCGTTGATCTCGCTTACGAAGGCGCCGAGACCGAGACCCATGGCCACGAGGTACAGGACCGGCTCTGCAAAGTTCAGCGCGAAGCTCGTTTTGTAGAGCTTGGTGTACACGGTCCAGTGCCGCTGGAGAACCCTGTAGGCCCGTCTAATCTGCAAGGCTCCTCCCCGTAAGTTTGAGATACACTTCCTCAAGGTTCCTGCCGCCGTGCTTCTTCATGAGTTGTTCCGGCGTATCGATCGTCACGATCTTCCCGGAGTCCATGATCGCCACCCGGTCGCAGAGCCGTTCGGCCTCCTCCATGTAATGGGTGGTGAGGATAAGGGTGGTATTTTTCGATTTCAGGTAGTTCAGCTTGTCCCACACGGCATGCCTGCTGTGGGGATCGAGGCCGGTGGTGGGTTCGTCGAGAATAAGGATCTCGGGAGTGTTCACGAGCGCCCGCGCGAGAAGCAGCCTCCGCTTCATACCGCCTGAGAGCTGCTTGATGTTTACGCCCGCCTTCTCTTTGAGCTCCACAAAATCAAGAAGCTCATTCGCCCGTGCAACAGCTTCTTTCCTGGGGATGTCAAAATACCGGGCGTAGACAATAAGGTTTTCAACGACGCTGAGGTCGGGGTCCAGATTATCATCCTGGGGCATGACGCCGATGCGGGCCTTGATCCGGCCCGGGTCCGCAACCACGGGGATGCCGAACACCCGCACATCCCCCGCCGTGGGCGGCATAAAGCAGGAGATGATGCGCATCACCGTGGTCTTGCCTGCGCCGTTCGGGCCGAGGAAACCGAAGCACACTCCCTGCATGATTTCAACGTCGATGCCGTCCACGGCACGGAGGCCGTTATAGTCCTTGACCAGTTTTTGCGCTGTGACGATGTTCAAAGGGTGATCCTTTTACGGCAGGCCCGATCACGCGATTCGCGCACGGTATGCGGAGCTTTCTTAACCGGGGAGGACGGCAAATCCATCTATTCTCTGCGTTCCCGGCGTCCTGGCGGCGGTCCGTTTTCAGGAACAGAATGGATTCATCATTACCAGGAACAGCATGGGCTTATTCTTTTCTCTCCGCAGCCTCAAGAGCGCTCAGGATCCGCTCCACCTTTTCCCTGATGTGCATCCTCTTGCCGCGGAAGTGCTGCATCTCCAGCGCTTCGCGCCGGGCCAGCACCAGCTCCTGTTCCAGCTCACGGACGCGGCCCGCCAGCGCCTTCTTTTCGGCCGCGAGGGCCCTGACCCGTTTTTCGATTTCCGCGAACCGCGACTCAAGGTCTTTCAAATCGCCCTGCCCTCTTTTATTGTAACGAACGCAAAGGCATTCACATTTGTTACCTGTACGCCCCTCACCCCAGCCCTCTCCCCTCGGGGGAGAGGGCTGGGGTGAGGGGGTTCGAGCCAAGATACAACAATTGTTATTTCACCTGAAAATGCCTTTCTCCAAAGCTCCTCCCCCTCGATGGGGGAGGAATTGAAGGTGGGGGTGATGGTCGAGAAGCCGACAACCTTCGCTTTTCAACCCTCTTTGTGAACGCAGTTCATGAATGTTTCATTTGTATTAGTTCGGAACGATTAAATTCTTACGGTGCTTTCGGCTGCTCTTCCCGGACCGCCTGCTCCGCACCCTCGCCGTTCCGCGGCGGCGCGGGCATGCTCGTCACGCCCGCCCTGCCGTAGATCCGCTTGTACTCGGCATAGTTCCGGAGCACCTTTTTCACGTATCCCCTGGTCTCGGAAAAGGGGATGTTCTCTACAAACTCGTCCCGAACCGCGCCGCTCCCGTTTTTCCCGAGCCATCCCGAGACCGCTTCGGGTCCGGCGTTGTAGGACGCAGCCACAAGAATGGGATCTCCCTTAAAGCGTTTCATGAGGTAGCTGAGATACCATGACCCGATGCTGACGCTCGTGTCGTACTCGAACAGCCTGGACCGGTCAAACCCCCGCATCTTGATGGCCTGGGCCACCCATTCGCCCGTAGACGGCATCACCTGCATCACCCCCCGGGCGCCTGCCGGGGACAGGGCCTCGGCATGAAACTGGCTCTCTTCCCGTATGATGGCCGTGACAAAATAGGGGTCGAGGCCGTATTTTTTGGAGTACGTAAGAATGCTCTCCCAGTATCCCTGGGGATACGCAAGGAGCCAGAGGTCCTCGGGCTTGTCCCTGGCCGGGCCCTCGAGATACCGCTCGTAGTTGCGGAGAATAATGATGAGAGAACGGTAGTAATCGCCCAGTTCGAAAAATGTCTTGCTCAACCCCAGGAGCGCACCGTGTTTCCGGGGCGTCTTCTCCTGGAGGGACCATAGTTCCGCCGCGGCCTCCTTCTTCATATCAAGCTGCATGAGCTCAAGGCTCTTCTTGAACGACGGGTTCGCCGATAGTGCCTCTACCGCCGCGTCGGTCCACACCGGCGGGCCGTCGGCGTCAAAGGGCTCCTCGGAGATCGCCGCATCGAGAACCGCCGCATCGGGTATCTCGTTGATCGTGATGTTCGCCTTTGACGCCGCGGGGACATCGATGGCAGCGAGCCGTTCCGCCGCGCGATACCCGTAATAGGTGTAGGGCGCCCGGATGGCCACGTTCCGGTAATATGCGGCGGCCTTCGTGTTATTTCCGGCCTTCTCGACAGACCTCCCCTGCCAGTAGAGCGCCTGGCTCACGAGAAACGACCGGGGATATTTTGCGATAAGTACGCTGAGGGTCTGCTCGGTCTTCTTGTAATCACCGGCGGTATAGTATGCCCAGGCCTTCCACCAGATTGCGCTGTCGGCAAAACTGCTGTCGGGGAAGGTCGTTGCCAGCCGATCGTAGAATTTGAGGGCGTTCCTCGTGTCGTTCGCCTCGCGGTAGATATTCCCGATGAGGTAGAGGGCGTCGTCCGCCCACTCGCTGCCGGGGTACGCCGAGACGATCTTGAGGAACGAGTTCACTGCCCGGTCGCGATCGCCGATTCTGTTGTAGGCGCGGCCGAGCCAGTTCAACGCTTCGGCGCCGCGCTGTTCAGCGGGATGCTCTTTCACCATGCGCTCAAGGGTTTGTATCGCTTCCGATCGCCGCCCCAGATACAGCAGGGAAACGCCCGTCCGGAGGAGAACGTCCGGCTTCTGGGGCAGGCGCGGTTCGTCCTCTAAGAGACTGATAAAGGCCGCGGCCGCCTTATCGTATTGGCTCGTCTTGAAAAGGTTCTTTGCCCGTTCATACCGCTCTTCCGGAGTCGGCTCGGGGATATCCGCCCCCAGGAGCTTGAGCTCTCCCAGCGCCTTTTCCACGTCCTGGTCCGACGAAGTCCCCGGATACCTGATGCAGACATCACGGTAGGCCCGCGCGGCGCGATCGAGTTTGCCGTCCCCCGTAAGCGCCCTGCCGAAACCCAGCCCCGCTTCCTGTCCGTACTCTGAACGGGAATAATCCTTCAGAAATTTATCGAACGACTCGGCAGCCGGGGAGTAGGAGCCGGCCTCCAGAAGCGCCTGCGATTTCCGCAGGGAGGAACGGATTACCCAGAAGCTTTTGGGATGGCGGTCCATAAGCCGCTGATAGAACTTCGCGGCGTCAAGATACCGCGCCTTGGAGAAATGGTATTCTGCAAGCAGGTAAAGGGCATAATCCGAGAGCTCCGGATATTCAACAGGGACCCGGAGCATGGCCTCTTCAGCCTCGGCAGCCCTGTCCAGGGCAATGAACGCCTTGCCCGTAAGAAAGAGAGCGCGCCTGGCCCAGGGCGTGTTCGGATACTGCTCCCCCACCTGCTGCGCCAGCAAAAGGGCCGTCTGTGGGTCGCCCTTTTTGTATGAGTCCATTGCCAGCCGGAACCCTTCCTCGGGGCCCGCAATGGATGGTGGCGCGACGGAAGCGACTGTCTCCACCGGTCCCGGCATCTTGTGCCCGGCGCAACCCGCAGCGGCAGCGAGAACGGCGAGTATGACCATTCTCATAATTATGAGAATGGTCCGGTTATGATCCTTCTTCATCATGACTGTATGATTCGCCCTCATAATTCTCTATAATATAGAGTCCGCGGAAGGCCATGTCAATAGAGGTTATCAATAAAAAAGACGCACGAATAAAGCCGTGCGCCTCTTAAAATTCGTTTCCCGATTCCCCATGCCCTTGCCGCTGTTACCGCTTCTTCTGCATGATGCCTGCAATGATCAGCGCGACCCCTGCCACGAACGCGATTCCATAGCCCTTCATCTCATAGGTAATGGTCACGTAGCTGTGGCCCTTCCGCGTAAAGCTCCGGAACCACGTCGCATCCGTAACGATCAGAATCAGGCTGACCACCACTGCCAGCACGCCGAAAAGCGCCATGAGCCTGGCGTTCTTGGACGGCAGCCCTGTAATCTTTCTGCCGAGGGGGCCGAGCCACCGGATCATGTAGCGCTCCGCTATACCGCCCACGGCCTCCACGCCCTTCTTCAATTCCCGGACCTGCATCCTTGTTTCGTCACCCATTCCGAATCCTCCTTCGCTCTCCGTTATTTATCACCAATGACGGTGGAGAAGAACACCGATCGATAGGGCGCCCTATCGTCTCCATACTTTTGCCGGCAGCGGAACAGCGTCCTATGCGATGAGCGGCATCACGCAGCCCCCCGCCACTCCCGGCCCTGGTCATTATGGACTAAATATAGCAGAAAAAATCCGTTTATGCACGCCCCAGATAGCGCGGCAAGTTTTTTTGTGCAGTAACAAGACGAACCAGAAAGCGTTCTTCCAGGGAGGCTCCGGGGTACCGGTTTCCGGCCTCAGGGGGGGTATCGGGGCTGTACACGAGCAGGTGGAACGCCACGGACGTGACAGGCTTGTCCGGAAGGCCCGTGCGCTCCATCTCGGAGACGAACTCGATCCATCGGTCGGCCATTTCCCTATGGAGCGGAGTTTTCTGGATGATCAGATAGTCCCCGACAGACCCGGAACGTGTCGGGACGAGGCCTCCGCAGGTATTCCGCTCAGGCAGCACAAGATGAGAACGGCCGCCGTCAAACACCCTGCCCAGAGGGAACAGCCTGCACGCCAGGGGCCGCGCCCGGTAGATGCGGCATCCCTCTTCCGTCCAGAAATGACAGGCAGGGTCGCGGGGCAGCATTACGAGGGGAAAGCCTTCCGCGCGGCCGGTCTCAACGATGTCGAGCAGGTCCTCGTATGACAGGCCGCCCTCGCTGCAGATCAGGGATATTTCATAAGGGTTCAACACAATGGGCGGGCCGTTCTTGCAGCACGTGGCACTGCAGCCTGCCGGCCCGCACATGAGCTGGAGCGGGTCTGCTTCTGAAAGAGGAACGACGTCCGCACCGGCGACGGTAATGCACGTGATAGGTTTGTTTGACATGAGTTCGTTAAAAATGTTGGGCACAGATTTGCGCAGAGGAGAACAGATAAACCTGATGTAACTGGCTATAACTGACCTCTTTGCATTGGATTTTAATCCGCATTTTCTGCGAACATCTACATCCAGATGGTTTTCTGCTTTTTCCCTTACTTCGTAATCAGCCTCCCGCCCGTCCTCACGTGCCAGACGACAAGGATGGGGCTGGCAACGAACACCGACGAATAGGTCCCCACGATCACGCCGATGAGGAGCGCGAGGGAAAAATCGTGCAGCACCTCGCCGCCGAAGAGGACCAGCGGGATGAGCACGAGGACCACCGTGAGCGAGGTGATGATGGTCCGGGAGAGCACTTCATTGATGCTGCTGTTTACCAGATTGGGCAGCGGCTCGCGCTTGCCGCGCTTGAGGTTCTCCCTGATCCGGTCGAAGACCACAACGGTGTCCGTTAGCGAGTACCCGGCGAGGGTGAGCAGCGCGGTGATGGTGAGGAGGTTGATCTCTTTGTTCAGGATGGTGAACGCACCCAGCACCGCCAGCACGTCGTGCATCGTGGCGATGGCCGCTGCCACGCCGAACTTGAATTCGAAACGCATGGCGATATAGATGATGATCGCGATGATCGAGACGGTGATCGCAATGAGCGCATCGCGCTGGAGCGCCTTACCGATCACGGGGCCGATTTCCATGATGCTGTCGACCTCGAAGGAGTTACCCGGGAACTCCTGCTTGAACGCGGCCTGGATCTTGTCGGCGGTCCCTTCGGACTCCCGCGCCCGGATCAGGATCTTGTTGCCTTCCCCGACCTGCTGGATCGTTGCCCCTTGAAAACCGCCCTTCTCAAGGGCGATGCGCGCCATGTCGATGGGCAGGCGCTCCTTGAAACTGAGCTGCACCGTGGTGCCGCCCACGAAGTCTATGCCGAGATTCGCCTTGCCCCTGCCGATCTGCACCAGGGCGATAAGCCCCAGGGCGATGAGCGCGGCGGATACGGTGAACGAAACGTTTTTCCAGCCCATGAAATCGATATTCGTTTTATGCAGGATTTGAAGCATTATGGCCTCCGAGAACTTGATTGTCATTCCCGCGAAAGCGGGAATCCAGTTTTTCGGTTACCGATCCGGATAGACACTGCCTGGATGCCCGTTTCCACGGGCATGACGAAATATATTTAGATGCTTAATTTTTCCAGCTTCCATTTCGAGTTGATGATGTCGAAAATCACCTTGGTGCCGACGAGGGCGGAATACAGGTTGATGATGATGCCGAGGCTGAGCGTCACGGCGAACCCCTTGATCGTACCGGTGCCGAACAGGAAAAGCGCGGCCGCCGTGATCAGCGTGGTCACATGCGAGTCGAGAATGGTGAGAAACGCCTTGTCATACCCTGCGTCGATTGCAGGCCTCGGCTGTTTACCGGAGCGGATCTCCTCGCGGATGCGCTCGAACATAAGCACGTTGGAGTCCACACCCATGCCGATGGTCAGGATGATGCCGGCGATGCCCGGCAGGGTCAGCGTGGCGTTCATGAGCGCCATCGCGCCCAGCAGCAGGATAAGGTTCACCACGATGGCATAATCGGCGATAAGGCCCGAAAGCCGGTAGTAGAAGACCATGAACACGACCACGAAGAGGCCGCCGATGAGCGCGGCACGGACGCCCATATCAATGGAATCCTGGCCCAGCGACGGTCCCACGGTCACGTTCTGCACCACCTTCATGGGCGCCGGAAGCGACTCGCGCAGCACGATGGAGATTCTCGCCGCCTCGTCATGAGTAAAATTTCCGGTGATCTGGGCGCTGCCGCCCGCGATCCGCTCCTGGATCCGCGGCGCCGAGTGCACCACGCCGTCGAGCACGATGGCCATCTGCTTGCCCACGCTCTCGGCGGTGATCCGCTCGAAGATCCGCGCCCCCTCGCCGTCGAAGGCGATGGAAACCGCGGGTTTGCCGAACTGGTCCATGCCGACCTTTGCCTCGGTGAGCCGGTCGCCCGTCAGGAGCGTTTGCTTGAACACCAGATTGGGCCTTCTCACGATTCTGCCGGTCTCGTCCACGTCCTCCTCATAGAGAAGCTCCCGGCCCTCGGGCACCTTGCCGGCGAGGGCCTGCTGGAGACGGGAGGGCTCGGAATCGACGAGTTTGAACTCCAGTTTGCCCGTGGTCTTGATGAAGGAGATGGCCTCCTGCGGGTTCTTTACGCCGGGAAGCTGGAGCGCAATCTGGTCCTGCTCCTGCTTGTAGATGGACGGCTCCGCCACGCCGAACTTGTCCACTCTCCGGCGGGTGCGTTCCAGCGCCTGGGTCACGGCCCATTCCTTCAGCCGCTTGACCTCGTTCTTGCTGAGGTTGTACAGGAACTCGCCCTTCGCCCGCGATTTAAACTCGAGAACGGCATAGTTCTTCTTGATGAACTCCGTCACTTTCTCCTCGAGGGGCTCGGCGAACTTCGCCGCGATGTCCTGGCCGGCGCGGCTGAACGTAACGGCAAGTCCCTCCGACGCCGCAGCGGTCTGCAGGCTGGCCGCGATGTTGTCCACGGACGACTCCACGGCCTTGTCCGTCTCCACCTGCATGACAAGGTGGCTGCCGCCGCGCAGGTCGAGCCCCAGGGCGATCCGGGGCACGCTTTGCTTCCACCATTCAGGCAATTTTGCCGACACCGGCGTAGAAGGCAGAAAGAGGAACAGAGCGATCAAAACAGAGCAGAGGATCAGCGCCAGTCTCCAGCGGATGCTCTTTTTCATTGCACAACCTCCTGATAGCTGATTTATTGCAAAATGCAAAAGTTAAATTGCAAAACTCAGAATGAAACTGCCGTCATTTTTCACTCTGCATTTTTCATTTTGCATTTTGAATTATTCTTTACCCGCCTCTTCTTCCGTGAGCACCGTGCCCACCGAACCGCGCGTAACCTTCACCTTGACGCCTTCGGCGATCTTGACGGTGAGAGTGTTCTGGGAAGCTCCCTCGACGGTCCCGTAGATGCCTCCGGCGGTGATGATCCGGTCGCCTTTCTTCAGTTCCTCCACCATCTTTTTGTGTTCTTTCATCTTTTTCTGCTGGGGGCGGATGAGAATAAAGTAAAAGATGGCGAAGATGGCGAGCATCATAACAAGGCTGGACATCCCGCCCCCCTGCGCCCCTGCATCTCCCGGCGCTCCCATTGCATATGCTGTTTCGATGAACATGGTATTACCTCCTGGAAAGTAAATTTCAAAGCTCAAAATCCAAAGTTCAAACAAATATCAAACAGCCGAATCCAAATGACAGCCGTTTGAACTTTGAGCTTTGATATTTGATGGTCTCGTAAGAAGTCCCCAGTGCTGCCATTGCGAGGAGCGGAGCGACGCGGCAATCTCGTTTTTTCAGACAGTTACAAACTACGAGATTGCTTCGCTACGCTCGCAAAGACGGCTTTATCGACTTTTTACGAATGCATCATATTTGAGTTTCTGCTATTCTTCCGCGCTCCTCTTCAACAAAAACTCCTTCTTAAATTGTTTGAACGTTCCTGCTGCCAGGCTTTTCCTGATTCGCTGCATCAGCGTCAGATAAAAAAAGAGGTTATGGATCGTTCCGAGCCTCAGGGCCAGCACCTCCCCGGCGTTGAACAAATGCCGGAGGTAGGCGCGGGAAAAATTCAGGCAGGTATGACAGCGGCACTCCGGGTCGATGGGGCCGGGGTCGCGCTCATACCGCGCGTTCTTGATGGCCAGCTTGCCGAAGGACGTGAAGAACGTGCCGTTCCGCGCGTTCCGCGTGGGCATTACACAATCGAACATGTCGATGCCCCGCTCCACTCCCTCAACAAGGTCTTCCGGAGTACCCACGCCCATAAGGTAGCGGGGCTTGTCTTCCGGCAGACAGGGCGTCGAGGCTTCGATCATTTCATACATCACGGGCTTGGTTTCTCCCACGGACAGGCCGCCTATGGCGTAGCCGTCGAACCCGATGTCCACGAGCGCCTCTGCTGCCGTCCTCCGGAGGTCGGGATACATGCCGCCCTGGGTGATCCCGAAGAGCGCCTGTCCCGTCTCCTTCCTGGCGTCCCTGCACCTCTTTGCCCAGCGAAGCGTCCGCTGGAGCGACTCGTCGGCATAGTCGCGGGTCGCGGGATAGGGAATGCACTCATCGAAGGTCATGATGATGTCGGCGCCCAGCGCTTCCTGGATATCCACCGCCGACTCGGGCGTGATGAAGTGCTTCGCCCCGCCGTCGAGATGCGACTGGAACGTCACACCCTCCTCGGTGATCTTGCGAAGGTCCGCCAGGCTGAAGACCTGGAAGCCGCCGCTGTCCGTCAGGACCGAGCCCTTCCAGCCCATGAACCTGTGAAGCCCGCCGAAATCACGAATAAGCTCATGCCCCGGCCGGAGAAAGAGATGGTACGTGTTCGAGAGAATGATCTCCGCGCCGATGCCCTTCAGGTCCTCGGGCGAGAGCGTCTTCACCGTCGCCTGTGTGCCTACGGGCATGAATACCGGCGTATTGACCTCGCCGTGCGACGTCGTCATCTTCCCCAGGCGGGCGGCGGAAGCGGGGTCTTTTTTTATCAAAGAAAAGTTGAACACGTGACCTAATTTCAGATTTCGGATTGCGGATTTCGGATTTTAAATCCATTCAGACATCAAGCCGGTTTTCATTCCGCAATCTGCATTCCGCAATCCGCATTCCGCAATCCGCAATTGAGCTACATCCTTTCCGGCGCATTCACACCCAAAATCTTCAGCGCTCCCTGGATCACGGTCTTCACCTGCTTCATCAGAAAGAGCTTTGCGCCGGTGCGCGCCGCGTCTTCGGTGATGACCCGGTGCTTGAAATAATAATTATGGAGCAGGCCTGCAAGGTCCTGGAGATAGTACGTGATCCGGTGCGGCTCATAGGCCAGCGCCGCTTCTTCGATCATCTCGGGATATTTTGCCAAGGCCTTGATGATGTTCTGCTCTTCTTCGAGCTCGAGGAGCGTAACATCCACTGCGTCCCGGGCCGGAACTTTTATGTTCCGCGATTCCGCCTCGCGGGACAGGCTCGCGAGCCTGGCGTGGGCGTATTGGACGTAGTACACGGGATTTTCCCGCGACTGCTCCTTGGCGACATCGAGGTCGAAATCCAGGTGGCTGTCGGAGCGGCGCGTGAGAAATATGTACCGGGCCGCGTCGCTTCCCACTTCCTGCACCACGTCCCTGAGCGTCACGAACGTCCCTGCCCGCTTGGACATGGGCACGGGCTGTCCGTGCCGCAGGATCGACACGAGCTGAACAAGCAGAACATGGAGCGAATCCTTCGGATGGCCGAAGGCCTGGATCACGGCCTGCACCCGCGGGATGTACCCGTGGTGGTCGGCGCCCCAGATGTTCACGAGCGACGTGAACCCGCGGCCGAGCTTGTTCCGGTGGTAGGCGATGTCCGTGGCAAGATAGGTGTAGCCGCCGTCCTTCTTCACCACCACCCGGTCCTTGTCGTCGCCGAAGGCCGTGGACTTGAGCCACAGCGCCCCGTCCTGTTCGTACAGATGGCCGCGCTCTTTCAGTTCTGCGATGGACTTCTGAACAGAGCCATCCGATAAAAGGCCCTTCTCGCTGAACCATGAGTCGAACCGCACGCCGAAGGCATCGAGATCGATCCTGATGTCCGCGAGCATGGCCTCCTTGCCGAAGTCTCCAAACGCGCCAGCGCACTCGTCAAAGGGGACTTTCAGAAATTTCTTGTTGTGGAGCTTGATAAAGTTCCGGACGATCTCTTCCACGTAGCTGCCGTGGTACCCATCCTCGGGAAACGGCACGTCATGACCGAGCGCCTGCTGGTAGCGCGCATGGAGCGATTGGGCGAGGAGCCGTATCTGCCTGCCCGCGTCGTTGATATAGAACTCGCGCTGGACATCATACCCGACGGAGGACAGCAGGTTTGAGAGGGCGTCCCCGACCGCCGCGCCCCGTCCATGGCCCACGTGGAGCGGGCCCGTGGGATTGGCGCTCACGAACTCCACCTGCACCTTCTCTCCCTTGCCGATATCGGGGAACCCGTATTGTCCGCCTTCGTTTTCGATGTCAAAGAGCGTCTGGCGCCATTGGTCCTGTTTCAGAAAAAAATTGATGAAGCCCGGTCCCGCGATCTCGGTCTTTTCGAGGAGCCCGCCCCCGTCCCGGAGATGTTTCACGATGATCTCGGCGATCTTCCGGGGAGGCTTGCCCTCGGACTTCGCCATGGTCAGGGCAAGGGTCGTTGCCAGGTCGCCGTGGGTCTTTTCCTTCGGGGTCTCAAGGGCGATCGACGGCAACGTCTCGAGTTTCAGTTCGCCTTGTTCTTTGGCCCGGACAAGAGCCTGGAGCAGGATGTCGGTTACGGTTTGTTTCATTGATTCTGAGCGGGCTGCCCATGATTCCTTTGCGGTTTACAGACGTGCAAGTATATCGTATCTCTTGAAAATGTCAACAAAATAATCCCTTTTCGAGACCGCCGGCGCCCTTCGCGAGAGGCCCGGCAGCGCGAACAAAGCGCAAGCGCCGCCGGGCTGCCGAAACAGTGCAGGATACGTCGCAGTTCATAGCCCGGCATGCTGCGTGACGGAGCGAGGGGGCTGCCGGTGAGCTTAGTGTCTTTTTTTCGGTGCAACAATCCGGTTGACAAAGCCTGCCGTCATGTTCTATACTTACTTTAAAAGTTGCTGGCACCACATATTTTAGGGCGTTTCGGGGTGCGAGTGGTGAAAAATAAAACGACTTTTATACTGACCGCCGTGCTGCTTTCCCTGCCGGTGCAGACCGTGGATGCCGACATCTACAAATACACCGACGAGAGCGGGGTGATCCATTTCACCAACGTGAGCGGCGGCAGGAGCCACAAGCGAGTGAAGTCGGAACCGGTCGCCGCCCCGGCGCGGATACCGGTCATTGGTGACGCCGCTCCCGGTGCCGCCAAAAATTCATCCCCACGTCCATCAGCCGGCATTCCGAGCGTCTACCTGGACATCATCAATTCCGCCTGCGACAAACACGGGGTGGATCCGTCCCTCGTCCACGCAATCGTAAAAGTGGAGTCCGACTTCAATCCTTTCGCCCTCTCCCGCAAAGGCGCCATGGGCCTCATGCAGCTCATGCCCCAGACCGCCGTGGAAATGAACGTAAAGAACTCTTTCAGCCCTCACGAGAACATCGACGGCGGGGTGAAGTACCTGCGCTATCTGCTGGACCGCTACGAGGGAAACCTGTCGCTTGCGCTTGCGGCCTATAATTCAGGGGAGACCGCGGTGAAGCGGTGGGGCACCATACCGCCCTTCCGGGAAACGCAGAAGTACGTGCAGAAGATAATGCGGATCTACAACGGGAGAGGAAAGACCTTCACGCCGCGGTACACCATTTACATCGGCTACGGTGAGGATGGGGCGCTCCTGCTCACCGACAATCCTTCCAGCCACGAGGGCAAAGCCCTCAGGCGGGCGTCGAGCAAGAACCTGTAGCTTAGATCCAGACCACCTTTTCGAAATCCTGCATTCCTTCAATCACGAGATTCATCGTCCCTCTACGACCCACCTTGAGCTTTGATTCGAGATTATACTGCGTCAGACAGGTGCCGCAGGAATAGATTTCGACGCCCATGGTTTCCATGTCTTTCAGCAGCGGCGCGATTTCGGGATCCATTGTCGTCAGATGCACCCCCGTGTTCAGGAAAAACATGGTGTGCGGGAGCTGCTGGTAAACCTTCATGGTTTCGAAGAACGCCTTCATGAGGGTCTTGCCCAGTTTCTCCTCCCTGCCCATGACCTCGGTCCCGATGACGAGGAGGAGGCTTTTTTTTGGTTCTTTCGATTCCGCACTCCGCACGGAGCCTGTCCCCGAATGACGCTGTCGGGGAAACTCCGCACTCGTTTCGCACGTATAGCCCTTGACGATCTTTACCTTCCAGTCCTTGCCCTCCCGCAGGGTCTCGGCAAACATGCCGCTCTGCGCCGCAAACCCCGAAACGTTGAGGGAAGATTCCTCGTTGTCGACGAGGACCTCGACGATCCCTTCTCCGATCTTCGCCAACGCCTCCTCGGCCATCATCACCGGCCGGGGGCACGCCTGGCCGCGCGCATCGATCAGCATAAAAACCTCCCTCATTTTAGACAGGATTACCGGGTAAAATCTGATTTAAAAAAATCCTCACTCTTGTCAATCCTGTTATCCTGCCAAAAAAGCTATCGCTCTACAAATATCTTCCCGCCATCCCCCTCGACAACGCGTCCTATCACCGCCCGCGTTTCCACGCCCCGGGAGGCAAGTCCGGACAGGAGCATATGGAGCTTTTCCGGAGCTATGGCGATCAAAAGCCCGCCCGAGGTCTGGGCATCGGCGAGCATAAGCTTCTCATCCTCGCTGATCCCCTTGCCCCATCCCACCTTGTCCTCGACGTACCTGAGGTTCGCCCGCGTGCCGCCGGGAACGCTGCTTCCGGCCAGCTCCCGCACGCCGTTGATGAACGGTATATCGGAGAGCGCCAGGCGGGCGCTGATACCGCCGGCGTGGAGCATTTCATGAAGATGGCCGAGGAGCCCGAACCCGGTTATGTCCGTGGCGCTCTTTACGCCGGCCTCCACCATGGCCTCAGACGCCGCCTTGTTCAGCGTCTTCATGTTCCGGACAGCCGCGGCAATCATGTCATCCGGCGCCCTCCCTGCCTTGATCGCCGTGGAGATAATGCCGGTGCCGAGCGGTTTGGTCAGCACGAGAGCATCACCCGGCCTCGCGCCTGCCTTCAAAATGATCCTGTCGGGATGCACAATGCCGGTGACCGCCATCCCGTACTTCGGCTCCCGGTCATCGATGGAGTGTCCGCCGATGATGCTCACCCCTGCTTCGATCGCCTTGTCGGCCCCGCCGCGCATGATCTTCGCCAGCACGTCCATGGGCCCGTCCTTGGGAAAGGCGACCAGGTTGAGCGCCGTGAGCGGCCTGGCCCCCATGGCGTACACGTCGCTCAGGGCATTGGCCGCGGCGATGGCGCCGAAATCGTAGGGATCGTCCACGATGGGCGTGAAAAAATCCACGGTCTGGACAATGGCCGTATCGTCGCTGATCTTGTAGACGCCGGCGTCGTCCTCGGTCCCCACGAGCACCCGGGGGTCCGAGATAACCGGGAGCGCCTCAAGTATGCGGGCCAGAACCTTTGGCCCCAGCTTGCATGCTCAGCCGGCGCCGTGGCTCAAAGAGGTCAGTTTCATTTTTTCCGGCATATCGGTACCGCCCACGGTGTTCGTCCTCCTCGTTTGAGTTGTCTCGTCTCGCACGCGGTTAAAGAATAGCATCGCGCGGGACGAGGAGTCAAATTGCTAATAGCAATGAAAGTGCGGGAAATGCATTGGAATATCCTATGGAGTGCCGCACGGCGTCGGGGAATCTCATCCCGACCTGCCCCGAGAGGCTTTTCTCTTCGTGATAATCCCTTCAAAAGATACTGAACTTGAAATATTTCTTCGGATGTTCCCTGATGTCCTTCACGAGGCCGTTCAGCTCCTTGATGGTTGCCCGGAGTTCCTCCTTGAGCTCCCGGTCGCCCACGAGGCTTCCCAGCGGCCCATCTCCCTTGTCGATTTTGCCGAGCACGGCGTCCAGTTTCACCGCAGCGGCGTTCACGTTCTCGTAAAGGCTCTGGTCCTCGATGAGCCTGCTCACCGTGCCCTTCGACGAGGCGAGCCTATGGGCAAAGGCCTCGAGGGACTGAGATGCCTTTACGAACCTCTCGTAGAGCGCCGGATCTTTAATGAATTTATTGATGCTCCCCTCGGAGGCCTTGAGAGTATTGGCGAACAACCGGATATCCCTCGCCGATGATGAAAGATCACGGTACAGGGTGTCATCTTCCAACAGCCTGCCGAGAGAACCTTTCTTGCCCTCAACGCCGCCGACCAGTCGTGACAATTCTTCATTGAGCTCCGGCCGTGTCGACCCTATGATGGTATCTTTTGACTTGAGGCCCTCCGATCCTTTCGAGCCGGGACTCATCTCAATATATTTATCGCCGAGGAGTCCGAGGGTCAGGATGCTCGCCTCGGAGTCCTTCTTGAGGTAGGCAAGGGCATCGCGGTCGATCTTGATTGTCGCCGTGATCCTGTCTCCGGTAAAATTGATGGACTTAACCGACCCTATCTGGACCCCCGCAAACCACACCGGCGCCCCGGACCGCAGTCCCTTCACGTCACGGAAGGTGGCAAGGACCGTCGCCTGCGGCGCGAACAGGTTCTGGATATTTCCGGCAAAAAGGACAGCGAACAGGAGAATGATGAGAGCGCCGGTGATGACAATGCCGACCTTCAGCTTTGACCACGCGAGCTGTTTTCGATAATCGTACATTCGACCTCCCCATCGGAACGTTTTATTCAGTTACAAATCAAATTCTTCTCAAAATGGGAAGAATATTTCTTTAATGTCTTGATTTTTACCGCAATTTTACAATTTTCAATTTGCAATTTGCATTTTACAATTCCGGCTTGTCCGGGTTAGGGTAAACCCCGTGACCCCGTCGGATCCGTCTAACGGGGTAAAAGTCCTTTGATGAACTTCCGCAGGCCGGGATCGCCGGCATGGGTGAGCGCATCGAGGCTGCCGTCGAAGACGATCTTCCCGTCCTTCAGATACAGGAACCGCTCGGCCACCCGCACGGCCGCCTCTACGTCATGCGTTACGATGATGAGCCCTCTCCTCCCGGGCGGGGTCCCGGCCGAGAGCTCGTTTATCAAATTGCAGATATTGTCCGCGGTGATCGGATCGAGTCCCGAGGTCGGCTCGTCATAGAGCATCATCTCCGGCTCGCATGCGGCAAGCGAGCGGGCGATCGCCGCCCTCCTCTGCATTCCACCGCTCAGTTCATCGGGCATGAGATGGATTGCCTCCTCAATGCCGACCCTCCGCAGGAACTCCCGTGTCCTGTTCTCGATCTCGTCTTCCGAAAGCGTTGAGAACTCCCGCATGCAGAAGGCCACGTTTTCCTTCACATCGAGGGAATCAAAGAGAGCGCCGTCCTGGAACACGATGCTGAATTTCTTCCGGCTATCCAGGAGCTCGGATTCGCGAAGAAAGGTGATGTCCCGCCCGTCTATGATGATCCTGCCGCCGTCGGGACGAGCCAGACAGAGCAGGAGCTTGAGGATCGTCGTCTTCCCCTCGCCGCTTTCGCCGAGAATGGCGATCTTTTCGTAAAAGTGCGCTTTGAAATTGATCCCATCGAGCACCCGGTGATGGTTATAAGAAAGCCTGAGATCCTGCAGCTCGATCATGCCTGCATCCCCAGAACAAAGAACAGTATCCGCGTCAACAAAAAGTCCGTTATGATGATCATGATGGTGGAGAGCACGACCGCCGTGGTCGTCGCCTGCCGGAGACCCCGCGCCCCTCCCCGGGTCGCAAGCCCCATATAGCAGCTGATGCAGGCGATCACAAACCCGAAGATGAACGGTTTTGCAATCCCTGAAAAAATGTTCTGAAACCCCATGATGGCCCTGATCTGGCTCCAGTAGAAAGAACCGCTCTGATGGCTCACAAAGACCGAAATGTAATATCCGCCGAAGAGGGAAACGGCATCGCCGATGATCGTGAGGAGCGGCAGCATGATCGTGGAGCTGAGCACCCTCGGGATGACCAGTTTCTTGATCGGGTCGATCCCGAACACCCGCAGCATATCCACCTGATGGCCGAGGACCATGGAACCGATCTCGGAGGCCATCCCCGATCCCACCCGCCCGGCAAAACTGAGCGCGATGGCAACCGGACCGATCTCCCTGATGATCGAGATCCCAACGATCTTCCCGGTGTACATCTTGAGCCCCAGGGAAGACAGCTCTGTGGATATCTGGAGAGAGAGGGCCATGCCGATAAAGAGCGAAACGAGAAATACGATAAAAAAGGAGCCGGCTCCCGCGTAATCCATCTGCTCTATAATATCTCTGACGTAAAAAGGCCTCCGAAAAACCCCGAGGAAGGACCTCTGGGACAGTTCATAAAAGTTTTGCAATTCTATAACAAGCCTTTGTGGTCTCATAATGAAATACCGGAGAAAAGGACCTAGCTGGATTTTTAATGTTTATATATTAGCATCTATCGCACGGCCTTTCAACCGGACTCTGACAATAATCTCTGGAAACCCAAAATAGACATTCATGCTCACCGGCAGCCTTTTTGCGCTGTCGCGCGGCTTGCCGGGAAACGGATATTCTTCCGCTGCGATGCTTCGGCTATCTGCAAACGCTTCATCAGCATCACCATGTCTGTGCAGCTCGCCTGGACGCGCCGGGCGCTCAGGTGCTGCCGGATCGCGCTATTCGATATCTGCAATGTCTATTTTAGGGCGGAAGGAACCCGTTGACCTGATTCATTTAAATGTATAGACTATAGTAAAGGTCGTGGATAGATCTTTTTGCATTTAATACTAAAGACTGAAAGGAGTTTTTATGCCTCAAGGCTGTTTTATCGGCATAGACCAGGGGAGCAGTTCCACCAAAGCGCTCGTTGTCGGTACGGAGGGCCAAATCGTCTTTCAGGCCCGAAAGAACTTGCAGCCTCCTTTCAGAGAGGGCCTCCGCATAGAACAGGACCCCCTCGAAATACTGACGACGGCGCAGGACGTGCTGAAGGAGTCCGTCCAGGCGGCGAAATCGTCAGGGCTTGAAATCCTGGGGATCGGCCTGTCCTGCCAGCGGTCGTCGTGCATGATCTGGAATGAAGAGACGGGAGAACCGCTCTCGCCGCTCCTGAGTTGGAGGGACACGCGGGGGGCGGATCTCGTGGAAAGCCTGGCCAAGAGCGAGAACATTATCTTCGAGACCACGGGCCTGCCATTGACCCCATACTACTCGGCATCCAAATTCCGTTGGCTGAAGGACAATCTGCCCGCTTCCCGCCAGGACACGACGATCTTCGGGACCCTCAGCAGCTTTCTCGTTCAACGCCTTACGGTCGAAAAAAAGGCGGCGATAGACCACACCAATGCGGCACGCACCCAGCTCATGAACATCCGCACCATTGACTGGGACCCGGAGCTCATGAAGCTTTTCGGACTCGAGGGCATCCGCCTGCCGATGATCCGGCCGACCGCCCACCGGTTCGGCATGGTGCAGATGCCGGCCGGCGCGGCGCCGCTCCTCGCCTGCATCGGGGACCAGCAGTCGGCCATGCTCGGCCTCGGCGTCATGGAAAAGGGCGACGGCGGCATCAACTACGGCACCGGCGGCTTTCTCATGGTGAATACCGGGGCCGGCCTGGTCCCGGCCAAAGGATTAATGGCCTCAGTCCACTATTCTACGGATAAAGAACGTTACTACCTGCTCGAAGGAAGCGTGAACGCCGTGGGGGAAGCGCTGGAATGGCTCCGTGTCCGTCTCGGCATGTTCAAGGAGTACGCCGAAGTGGACGACCTCTGCTGGAAGGCGTCCGGTGACGTCGTGGTCTTCACGGGGTTGAACGGCACGGGCGCCCCGCACTGGGAGAGCGCCGTCTCGACGTCCGTCCACGGCCTCTCCATCGACAGCACACCGGCGGACATTGTCCGGGGAACCGTGGAGGGCATCGCCTTCTTTATGAAGGATATCGCCGAAGAAATAAAGTCGGCCGGCATTGAACCCGCGTCGTTCACACTCTCGGGCGGGCTCGCGTCGCTGAGCTACCTGGTCCAGGTGCAGTGCGACCTGCTCCAGAAGAACGCCGTCGTGAGTACGGTGCAGGAGGTCTCGGCCCTCGGCGCCGCCCTTCTGGCGGGGCTCAAACAGGGCCAGTGGACCGCCGGTGAAGTGAAAACAATGGTCTCCCGGGGAGACGTGGTGAACGGCGAAGCCAACCCCGGCGCGGAGCGGCGCTACCGGCGCTGGAGAGAGCTGCACCGCATGACAAGGGAACTGGACAGTGTGTGACATCTCTGTGCCCCATCACCCCTCTTTATAAATCAAGAGCCGCCCACTATAACGTGAGCGGCTCTCTCTGTTTCTTGCCGATTCTACTGCTTTTTCATTGTCGAAATCCCGAACGGCGCGTACAGCGGGCAGAAGCCCACGGCGCTCGTGAGCAGGAAAATGACCGCCAGGATGCCCAGAATGACGGCGGCCGTGCCGCTGATCTGGCCGGCGAAGTACAGGATGGCGACGACGACGGCCAGGACAGTCCGGAGAATCCGGTCAGCCGTTCCCATGTTTTTCTTCATGATGTTCACCTCCTCTCGCAGAAGCCTGGAATACCATCATTATCAAAAAAGCTGCTTGATAAGGTAAACGATGCCGGTAATGATCCCGACGCAGAGAACGCAGACCACTATGAGTTTGACCGCCTTCGGCATGACCGGCTCCCCTTCCCGCCCTTATGCATTGTCGCATCGCTCTACTTTTAATTATACCACCAAACCGGAACGATCAGGAAAGGGGACCCGGTCTCATCGGTGATAGAGCGTAACTACTCAGGTCTGCCGCTGTGCACAGGCGCAACAAAAAGGCGGTCTGCCTTCAGACGGAATGCGTCAATTTTCGGCGGAAAAATCTCTCACCAGAGAGGCCATCTTCTCCGCCGCATGTTCAATGCTCTCGAGAAGACGGAGCTGCACGCGGGCGCGATGGAGGTTGTGGGCGGGATAGTTGATCTTGAAATACCGGTCGCCCTGGAGATAATCGGTGAGGAACCGGATGCCGAGCTCGAAGGTGATGACGTTGACCGATGCCGGAAGCATTTCCTTCTCCGTTTGCGTGAGGAACGGGCCCGCTTCGCTGAGGTAGCCCCTCGCCAATGCTTCATAGAGCCGCAGGTCGAGGCTCACCTTCGAGAGGTCTGCCGCATCTTCCCCGGACGGGTTGGCCGTTGAACGCACGCAGTCGCCGAAGTCGAAATGAACAATGCCGGGCTTCACCGTGTCCAGGTCTATCATGCAGACGGCCTTTCCCGTCGTTGCATGGATAAGGACATTGTTCACCTTGGGATCGTTATGCACCACGCGCAGGGGTATCCGGCCGGAGTTCATGAGGTCCATGAGCAGAGGGGCGCGGGACCTTCTCGCATTGATAAATTCGGCCTCCGCAACGACGTCCCGGGCCCTGCCCTTCGCATCGGACCGCAGAGCGTCATCGAACGCCTTGAGATAGAGCGGCGTATAATGGAAACCGGGGAGCGTATCCGACAGCTGACCCGGCGACAGGTCGGACAGGAGGGCTTGGAATTTCCCCAGGGCGCGACCGACCTCGTGGGCGTGATCAGGGCCGGTGACGGTATCGAAGACGGCGCCGGATTCTATGAAGTGGAAGACCCGCCAGTATTCCCCGGTGCCATCGATATGGAACAACGGTCCCTTCCGCGCCGCGATGAGCGCCGGCGTGACGCCCTCGGGGTCGTCGACACCCTGCGCCCTGAGCCTGTGCACGATATGCGCGGTCACGATTGCCACGTTTTTCATGACGAGTTCGGGGTGCTTGAAGACCGACTTGTTGATGTGCTGAAGCACGTACTTGCGCACCCTGCCGTCTTCAAGGAACTCGCAAAGAAAGGTGTCGTTGATCAGACCGGAGCTGAACTTCTCGGTCTTTCCAGGAACTCCGGGGATGGAAAATTGGGAGAGAATGGCCTCAAGCATGTAATCGCTCTCTTCTCAGATAATAAATCACCACTCCCGCGGCCGCCATGGAGGCGCTCAGGAGCTGGCCCATGGTAAAAGGGCCTGCAATAAAACCGAGCTGTGGATCGGGCTCCCTGAAGAATTCCACAATGAACCGCGCGATTCCGTAAAGGAGTATAAACAGTGATGTGAGAACACCGGATCTGAGCCCCCGGTCCTTCAGTATCCAGAGGACCGAAAAGAGCACGACTCCCTCAAGAAAGAATTCATATAACTGTGAAGGATGACGCGGGAGCGGACCGCCTGTCGGAAACACCATGGCCCAGGGCACATTCGAAACCCTGCCGAAGAGCTCGCCGTTGATGAAATTTCCTATCCTGCCGAATCCAAGACCGATGGGAGCGGTGGCAATCACGAGGTCCGAAACCTGCCAGGCCTCTGCCCTGAATTTTCTGCAACACCATACCCCGGCAATGATGCTTCCGATAAAGCCTCCGTGAAAGGACAACCCGCCTGCCATGACATCAACGATTTCCAGCGGATGCTGAATATAGTAAGAGGGGTTGTAAAAGATCACATAGCCGAGACGGGCGCCGATGATAAGGCCGAGAATAGCATGCGTATAGAGAGAATCCAGGAAATCCCTGTTGAGCGAAAGTCTCTTTTTCTCTATCTGATGCTTCACAAGGAGATAGGACGACGCGAACCCGATGAGGTACATCAGCCCGTACCACCTGATTGCAAGGGGTCCGACGCGGATGATTTCAGGGTTGATGTGAGGATAGGGGATCATTCGTGGTTCCCCAATAAAGCTCCTGTATGAAAAGGAAGCCGGGAGACAGCCCGGCGATAGTGCTACTTCTTCGCCTTCTCTCCGAACACTTCCTTCACCTTGTCAAAAAACCCCCTGGTGATCGGAGCAGCATCCGCGCCGCTCAGAGCTTCGAACTCCTGAAGCAATTCCCGCTGCTTGGACGTAAGCTTTGAGGGGACCTCGACGACTATCCTGCAGAGCTGGTCGCCGGAACCCGAGCCTTGGAGACGGTGGAACCCTTTGCCCTTGAGTCTGAAGACGTGGCCCGGCTGCGTGCCCGGAGGGACTTTTAATTTTGCGGGACCGGTGAGCGTGGGCGCCTCGAACTCTGCGCCCAGAGCGGCCTGCATAAAACTGACGGGCACGTCCAGGATGATATCCTGCCCCTCCCGCTTGAACAGGGGGTGCTCCTCCACCATGAGATAGATGTAGAGGTCTCCGGGCGGGCCGCCGTAGGAGCCCAGCTCTCCCTCTCCGGCGAGGCGGATGGTATTGCCTGTCTCAACACCGGCGGGAATCTTCACCGAAAGGGTGCGTTCCCGCTCCACCCGCTTGCGGCCCTTGCAGCCGGGACAGGGCTCGGTGATCGTCCTGCCCTCGCCGCCGCAGCGGGAGCAGGTGCGGCTGATGCTGAAAAAACCCTGTTGCATGCGGACCTGGCCCGTCCCGTTGCAGTTCGTGCAGGTGATGATACCATCCTTGGACCTGGCGCCGCTGCCGTCGCAGTCGGGGCAGCGCTCCCATCGGGGAACGAGAATCTTCGTCGAGGCGCCGAAAGCGGCGTCCTCGAAGGAGATCCTGAGGTTATAGCGGAGGTCTTCTCCCGCGGCAGCCCTGGATCTGCCGCCGCGGGCGCCGAAAAATTCACTGAAGATATCGCCGAAGATATCACCCATGCCCATGCCGGCGCCGTATCCGCCGAAGCCGCCTTGGCCCTGGGCGCCCGGGGCGGCGCCGTACTGATCGTAGTACGCCCGCTTCTCCGGATCGGAGAGCACCTCATAGGCCGCGTTGATCTCCTTGAATTTGTCTTCGGAGGCCTTGCTCCCGGGGTTCTTGTCGGGATGATGCTCGTGCGCCAGCCGCCGGTAGGCGCGCTTGAGATCAGCTTCAGTTGCGTTCCGATGGACGCCGAGCAGCTCGTAATAGTCCTTCGCCATATTGAATTCTCAAAATCCTTATTCTCGCGGAGACGCAAAGGCCGCAAAGAAAATCCATGCTTCGGTAATCTTTACCTTTGCGAGCTTAGCGCCGTTGCGAGACGCTGTTTATTTTCATAAAAAGAGGATAGCAGGCAACCGGGCATCTTTTGCCCGGCATCCGCTATCCTCTCGGTATGGTCTTTCAAAGGTTACTTCTTGTCCTTGTCCACTTCCTCGAACTCGGCTTCGACCACCTTCTCCTCGGGCTTGCCGCCGTCGCCGCCTTTCGCTCCCGTGTCGTCCTTGCGATGCTGTTCCTGCCCCTTGCTCATCTTGGAGTAGATTTCCTCGGCGATCTTGTGCGATGCCCGGGAGAGTTCCGCCACCGCCTTCTTCATGGCATCGATGTCCGAGCCGTCTTTTACGCGCTTGGCTTCTTCCAGCGCTTTCTGGATATCGGCGCGCTCCGCCTCGGTGAGCTTGGAGCCGTACTCGGTGAGAGACTTCTCAACGGAGTAGATCAGGTTGTCCGCTTCATTCCTTGCCTCGGCCAGCTCACGCTTCCGCTTGTCCTCCGCGGCGTGCGCCTCGGCCTCTTTGACCCCCCGCTCGATCTCTTCCTTGCTCAGGCCGCTCGTTGCCGTGATCCTGATGGACTGTTCCTTGCCCGTGCCGAGGTCCTTGGCGGTAACGTGGACGATGCCGTTCGCGTCGATGTCGAAGGTCACCTCGACCTGCGGCACGCCGCGCGGCGCCGGCGGGATGCCCACGAGCTCGAACCTGCCGAGGGTCTTGTTGTCCGCGGCCATCTCGCGCTCGCCCTGGACAACATGGATCGAGACCGCCGTCTGGTTGTCCGATGCCGTTGAGAATGTCTGGCTCTTCTTGGTAGGGATGGTCGTGTTCCGCTCAATGAGCCTCGTTGCCACGCCGCCCAGGGTCTCGATGCCGAGAGAAAGCGGGGTAACGTCCAGCAGCAGCACGTCCTTCACCTGCCCGGTGAGCACCGCCCCCTGGATGGCGGCCCCGATGGCCACGACCTCGTCGGGATTCACGCCCCGGTGCGGGTCTTTCTTGAAGAACTCCTTCACCGCAGAGATCACCTTGGGCATGCGCGTCATGCCGCCCACGAGCACGGCCTCGTTGATCTGTTCGACGCTCTTGCCGGCGTCGCCGAGGGCCTTCCGGCACGGGTCGATGGTTTTCTGGACCAGGTCGCCGACGATCTGCTCCAGTTTGGACCGAGTGAGCTTATACATCAGATGTTTCGGCCCGCTTGCATCAGCCGTGATGAAGGGCAGGTTGATCTCGGTCTCCATGGACGTGGAGAGCTCGATTTTGGCCTTTTCTCCCGCTTCCTTGAGCCGCTGGAGCGCCATCTTGTCCTTGCGGAGGTCGATGCCCTGGTCCTTGAGGAACGAGTCCGCCAGCCACATGATGACCCGTTCATCGAAGTCGTCGCCGCCCAGGAACGTGTCGCCGTTCGTGGACTTGACCTCGAACACGCCCTCGCCCAGCTCCAGGACGGAGATGTCGAATGTGCCGCCGCCCAGGTCGTACACGGCGATGGTCTCGTCCTTTTTCTTGTCCATGCCGTACGCCAGGGACGCCGCGGTGGGCTCGTTGATGATGCGGAGCACGTTCAGGCCCGCGATAGCTCCCGCGTCCTTCGTGGCCTGGCGCTGGCTGTCGTTGAAGTAGGCCGGGACCGTGATGACCGCGTCCGTCACCTTCTCGCCGAGATAATCTTCCGCCGTCTGGCGCATCTTCTGCAAGATGATGGCGGAGATCTCCGCCGGGCTGTAAACCTTGCCGCGGACATCCACGTGCGCGTCGCCGTTGGGCGCTTTTACAATTTTATAGGGCAGGTGTTTCATCGCATCCTGCACCTCGGGCGAATCGAATTTCCGGCCGATGAGCCGCTTGATCGAGAAGACCGTGTTGTCCGGGTTCGTGATGGACTGACGCTTCGCGATCTGGCCCACGAGCCGTTCACCGGCCTCGGTGATGGCAACCACCGACGGCGTTGTCCTGCTCCCTTCCGCGTTCGCGATCACGACCGGCTCTCCGTGCTCCATGACCGCAACGCAGGAGTTCGTCGTACCCAGATCAATTCCGATAACCTTTGCCATATGAGCCTCCTTGACTTATCTCTGCTGGATAAAGATGTGAAGCGAAGAATGGGAAAAACGGGAACGGCCCGTTAACAAAGCCGCTTCTCCGGCTCGCCCTTTCGCCGATTCCTTAGTTTAATTTTCCGCCTCGGCCTTTTCACCTTGCGGCTTCCCGGCCACGCTCACCTTTGCGTGACGGAGCACCTTGTCATAATACAGATACCCGTCCTGCAGGACCTGCACCACCGTATTCTCGGGAACCTTGTCCGTCATCTCCTGCATCACGGCGTCATGTTTTGCCGGATCAAACTGCTCTC
The DNA here is from genome assembly GCA_919901555.1 of Nitrospiria bacterium. Lineage (GTDB taxonomy): Bacteria > Nitrospirota > UBA9217 > UBA9217 > UBA9217 > CAKKPG01. The sequence goes on from CAKKPG010000010.1 coordinate 34,735, forward strand.
CCTCGGCCGCGAAGGCTTTGATGCCGAATTTCTCAAGCACATCCCGGAGCTGCTTGTACACCAGCTCGATGCCTTCGCGCAGTCCCTTCGTGGATTCCTCTGCTGCGCCCGCGTGTTTGAGCGCAAGCCCCAGATGATCTACCACGGACAAGATCTCCAACGCGAGCTGTTCATTCGCGTATTTACGGAACTCCCCCAGATCGCGCTGCATCCGTTTGCGGTAGTTCTCGAAGTCCGCGGAGGTCCGCAGATACCGGTCCTGTGCCTCAGCGGCCTCGCGGGCTTTTTGTTCAAGCGCCTGGGTGAGTTGCTGGACGTTCGTTCCCTTCTCTTCGAACGCCGGCGCTTCCTCCGCCTCGTTCACCGGGGGCTTCCATGCTACAGCCTCCTGTTCGAGGTCCTCAGCCTCATTTTGCTTCATGCGCGATGCCTCTCTGAAGTCGTTCGTCCAGTATACGGGAAAGCAGCTTCGACGTGTAATCCACCACGTGGATCACCTGCCGGTAGTCCATTCGCACCGGGCCGATCACCCCCAGGCTGCCGATAACGTTCGCACCGGCATGGTAGTTGCCAACGATCAGGCTGCACTCCTGCATCTCAAAAAACGGATTTTCCGCCCCGATAAAGACCTTGATGCCTTCCGCTGCCACGCTTTTGTCGAGGAGCTTCAGCAGCCTGTATTTGTCCTCAAAAGCGTTGAGCAGCGCCTTCATCTTATCCACGTCGGCAAACTCAAGGGTATCGAGTATCTGCGACGCCCCTCCGATATACACCTTATCGGTGTCGCGTTCCTGGACCGCCCGGCTCGCCCGGTACGTCTCATCCATGAGCCGCGCAAAGAGCTGCTTCTCTTCCCGCATCTTATCGAGCAAACGGTCGCGAACCTCGTTCAGAGACCCGTGCTCAAGCTCTCCGTCGATATAGCTGCTGAAGGCATTCAGCTCGTGCTGCGATATCCGTTCGTCAAGCTCGATGAGCTTATTCTGCACCGAGCCGGTGCTCGTCACGAAAATGATAAGAACCTGCCGGCTTCGCAGGCGGATAAATTCAATATGCTTATACTTGCCCTCCGGCTCGGAGGGCGCAATCACGACCCCCGTATACCGGGAAAGCGTGGCAAGAAACTGGCTCGCCTCCTCCATCAGCACGTGCAGGTTGCCGCTGTGAAGAGCAGGAGCATCCTTCAGCCGGTCTTCAATACTATCGGCGTCGTCGTCAAGGCTGATCAGGCTGTCAATATAATACCGATACCCCTTGTCCGTGGGGATCCTTCCGGCCGACGTATGAGGATGGGTCAAAAAACCCGATTCCTCAAGCTCTGCCATAATATTTCGCAGCGTGGCGGAACTCAGGCCGAAGTCATACTTCTTCACCAGCACATTCGAGCCTATCGGCGCCCCGGTAGCAATATAGCTGTCTATGACAGCCTGGAGGACTTTTTTATTTCTGTCTTCTAACTCCATAAGAAAAACCGTAACTACTCAGGTCTGCCGCTGAGCACAGGCGCAACAAAGCGCGACAGGGATCCACAACGAAACGCCGCTACCCCCCATACAACGCGTGCGAAGCGAAAGCGTTGCGGGTGCCTGTGCAACGGCACGGTAAACGTCTCAAAGCAAACTGGCGCGCCTTGCGCCGAAGCGAAGCGGCTGACCTGAGTAGCCACGAAAAACCGGGAAAATCGCTTTGCCGACTCGTCAGGTCAGTGCTTAGCACTCTTTCTATTAGAGTGCTAATAATCTAACATATCGCGCCCCAGGGTGTCAAGCCCTTATTGCCTTCACAACGATCAGATCGGATACCGCTGATACTGCCGGCACAAAAAAGCCATCCCGCCTTCAATGGAAGCACGGGATGGCATCGACTCCATGCACGCAGCGCAATATCCGGCTGTTTTTTTCATCTCCCCGTAGTTATGCGGCTTTCTATGATTATATTGAATTTTAAACACTGAATTCCACGATTCAGGGACTGCAGGGCTGTTTATTTCCTGAGCTTTTTGGCCGGTCCGCCGGGGATGACGAACCGTTCACGCACGATCCTGCGGAACCGGGGGGCATACAAAAGCTCATATACCGCTTCCTTGTCCGGAAAAAGAAGGAGCGCCGCTTTTTTGGTATTTCCGAGGAGGTCGAAAGCCTCCCTCATGGTGAGGTCTGACTGCATCAGGATTGCCTGGGTGAGGTCCACAATGAACCGCAGTCTTCTCATTTTTTTCTCTTCTTCAAGCAGTTCCTCTTTTTTAACATCTTTGCATTCCATATTTTGCCTCAACGAAAAGGGCGGGGACTGACGGCCCCCGCCCTCGTGGCTAATCTTCCCTTTTGTGCTTCTTCCACGCCTTTCCCTTTCCGGAGTATTCATCGTCATCGTCGAAGCCATGCTTTTTCCGATGTTTCTTTTCCTGCTTCAGTTCCTGCTTCTGCTCTTTTGTCAGGCGGGCTTTCCCGTGTTTTTTCTCATACTCGACCCGGATCATACCGCCGAAGTCCTCACCCCGCTCGCGGCGGCCCATGACATCCTCGGCGCGATGCCCGTAATAATCCGAGACGAGCCTCAGTTGGACAAGATTCCTTATGTCGCTATCGTCAAAATCGGGCTGTTCCTGTTTCTGGAGCGCCTCGCGCAGAGACGTCTTGCCTCCGCCCCGCGGGTGCTTCCGATAATAGCCGTATGCCTTGCCGTAAGGCGGTCCCGGCCGCACGTGATCGGGTACCGGAACATAATACACCGTGGGCTCGAGCCGGAGCCGCTGCGTAATTGCCCACCAGTTCTCTCCGGCAAGCCGCCATTGCAGGACCACCTCCGGAGACACACGGGACTGCCGGGACAGGAACAGGAGAACGCTGATGTCATCAGCGGGCAGACGGCGCTTCTCCAGTTCAAGAACGACCGTCGGCTGGACCTCGTAGTACTCGCTGTACACAACGCGAATATCAGAGGAATCTCCCACTGCGGCCCTGAGACCAAGTTCCACACTCTGGGCGCCGGCGATGCCGGCGAAGAGCATGCCGAACGCAAGTACAAAAAACATTTTTCTCAATATATCCCTCCTAACCCGCATAAAGGAATTGTAAATTGTAAATTGAAAATTGAAAAGTGCAAATTTATTAAAAACGACGCTTAAAAATCGGTCCTGCCGCTGAGCACTGGCGCAAAAAAGCGCGCCTTTGCGCCGAAGCGAAGTGGCTGACCTGAGCAGTTACAAGTTTTCATTATGGATCATGGATCGGACATCGTCCTATGTTCTCTCAAACGCTCCGCTCTTTCCCCCGGTCTTGCGGACCAGACGGATGTCCGTCACCGTCATGTTCCTGTCCACGGCCTTGCACATATCGTAGATCGTGAGCCCTGCTACGGCAACGGCGGCCAGCGCTTCCATCTCCACGCCGGTCCTGCCCGTGGTCCTGACAACGGCCTCTATTTCCACAGAGGACGCTCCCTCGTCGGGTTTGAATGAAATTTCCACGGACGTCAGATTGAGGCCGTGGCACAGGGGGATGAGGCCGTCGGTCTTTTTTGCGGCCATGATCCCGGCCACCCTGGCGACGCCGAAGACGTCCCCCTTGGACATCTTGCGGTCCATGATGAGGCGCAGCGTCTCCGGCAGCATGGTGACGCGTCCGGCGGCAACGGCCTCGCGGTCCGTTTCATCCTTGGTGGAAACGTCCACCATGCGGGCGGCTCCCTGCTCGTCGAAATGGGTAAGTTTTGACATGCCCCTTAAAAGAGAAATTCCAAATCTCAATTTACAAATCACAAATAAAATTCAAATCTTCAAATATCAAACTGTTTGATTATTGAAATTTGATGGTCTCGTAAGAAGTCCCCAGTGCTGTCATTGCGAGGAGCGGAGCGACGCGGCAATCTCGTTTTTTCAGACAGTTACAAACTACGAGATTGCTTCGCTACGCTCGCAAAGACGGCTTTTAGGACTTTTACGAATGAATCAAATTTGGTTGTTCATGTATTTGGGATTTGGCGCTTGTGATTTGGAATTTATATCTCTTATCCTCCGATCTTCGACATCGTTCTCTGGTAGCATCCTGACGGTGTCTCGTGCAGGTAGTGCCGCTCGGGCTTGACCTGGAGCGCAAGCCTGAGCAACCGTTCCAGTTCTCCGCTTTCACACCCGCCCCGCATGGGGGCTTTGACGTCTATCTCCGTGTCCGAAAGGAGGCACGGCCGTATTTTCCCGTCAGCCGTGAGCCTGAGGCGGCGGCAGGACGCGCAGAAGTGCTTGCTGATCGGGCTGATGAACCCGATCACGCCGGTCCCCCCGGTAATCTGATAGTTGTCGGATGGGCCGGCCGACTTCTTCGCGGCAAAGGGCACGAGGACGCCGACCTCGCGCTCGATGATCTCCCGCACGCGGTCCGCGGTCACGCATGCATCGGTGTGCCAGCGGTCGTGAGCGCCGATCGGCATGAACTCGATGAACCGGACGTGGATGCGCCGGGCGACGGTGAGCCGGGCGAAGGCGGCGATCTCGTCGTCATTCACGCCGCGCACCGGCACCATGTTGATTTTGATCGGTGAAAATCCGAGGGCCTCGGCCCGACTGATCCCGCGCCAGACGCGGTCCCAGCTGTCACTGCCCGTGATCTCGCGGAACCGCCGCGCGTCAAGCGAATCGAGGCTGATATTGAGGCGTGAAATCCCGGCCGCGAGCAGCCCCGGGGCCATCTCTTCGAGCAGTACGCCGTTCGTGGTGAGGCTTATGTCCTCGATGCCGTCCAGGGCATGAAGCGATGAGATAAAGTCGAGGATCCCGCGACGGATCAGCGGCTCGCCTCCCGTGATGCGCAACCGGGAAATTCCGAGCGGTACGGCCACGGACGCCAGCCGAAGGATCTCTTCGTACGTGAGGAGTTCGTCATGCGGAAGGACCTTCATGCGCTCCCTGGGCTTGCAGTAGACGCAGGAGAGGTTGCAGCGATCGGTCACGGATATCCGCAGGTAGTCGATGCAACGGTTGAGCGGGTCGTAGAGCGGCATGAACAAACTCTACCACAGGGGGCGCTCCAGTTCAAGCCAAAATTATGACCTTGACCAAACATCGTTTTGCCGGTATAATTACCTGCAATGCCGCTTCGGCGCGCTTTTTCTCACCGCCGGCATGCTCCCGAACCGAGGGTACCGACACTCTATGACCACGAGAAAAAGGCAGCTGATCTCCAAAGGCAAGGGGTACCTGAGCGCGGCGGGACCGCAGGCCCGATTCATCATATTTCTCATCTTTACTCTCATCGCCTACACGGTCCTGCTCCGGGTATTCCAGAAGCTGGCTGAGATTCTCCAACTTCCCCTTTTTCTCCCGATAGCCCTTGTCGTCCTCCTTGTCTTCATCGGCATCATAGGCGTCCTTTACTCCCACAAGTTCCTCGGGCCCCTCACGAGGATACGGCACGCTATCGATATGATGGCGGAAGGTGAAACGGCATTAAACCTGCGCCTCAGGGATGCCGACGATCCCCTGCTGAAGGAACTGGCCCGTTCCGTCTCTCTCCTGTGCGAGCACAGCAGGAACGCCCAGACGCTCACCGACGATTCGGCGCGCGATCTTTTCCAGGAAATCGACGCGCTTTCAAAGGCCGTGCAGGCGGACGCGGACAGAAGCTCGCTCCGAAAGCACCTGGAAAGCGTACGGAAAAAACAGGAACTCCTTGAAAAGGCCATCAAGGCATTCCGGAAGGCATAGGATCACACTATGGCGGAGAGCGGATTCAAGGGAAAGAGCATGAAGGCGGTCGCCTCCGACGTGGCCGAAGGGCTGGTCACGGTGAACCCGCTCTTTCTGAAAAAATTCGACAAGGATATGATCACCGGGCTGAACGAACACCTGAGCAAGGGTCTCATAGCCATCCGGAACGAGCAGGTTGCCTTCCACGACCCCGTTGCCCTGAGGAAGAGAAACCTCAGACTCCAGCGGCTCCACAACGCGCTCATCATCCTCAAAAACATCGCACGCGAGAAAAAAATCCGTTTCTAACCAGGGACGGGGAACAGCGGTCGTACCCGCTGTTCCCCGTCCGCCGGCTTATTCTATTCGACGGCAAGAGAAAATCGCTTCTTGAACTCTTCGGGTCCCATCTTCGCCGTTGCCGCGATCGTCTTGAGCGCCTCCCCTTCCATGTCCTCCTTCTCGAGCCGGATCATGTACCGCCTGGCCATGTGGTAATCGTCGGAGTTCGTGTCCACCGTGCGGATGCGGGTCTTGCCCGTCTTGGGATCGAGGAGGTCGGCAAACTTGATGGGCAGGCTTTTGCCTTCCTTGAGCATGATCATGGCGCCGGAGCCGCCGGAGACGAGGAATTTAACGGCGCTGTAGCCCAGGTACCGCGTGTATTCCCGGTCGTAGGAAATAGGCGGCTGGCAGCGCAGTTCATAGCCGATGTCTTTTGCGATGACCGTGGTCTTGATCCCCATGGCCTCGAGGTCCTCAACGACCTTCTGTTTCAGCATATCGCCAAGGGGGATCTCGGCCAGGCGGATATTGCCGTGATCGTCACGGGGCACGTTCTTGAGGATAGCAAGCTCGTCGGGATTGAGCCTGGTCGCCACGCCTTCGGCGATAACGGCAACGCCGTGGTTTTTACCGTAGGAAAGGCGTTTGATGATCGCGCCTTCGAGGATGGATACGACCTTATTCAGGGATATCTTCTCTCCCAGCTCCTCCGGGATAAGGGTGAGTGTGGCGCCGGCGCCCATGCCCATGCCCAGGGCCAGATGTCCCGCCGAACGGCCCATGGCGATCACGAAGTACCATCTGCCCGCGGTGCGCGCGTCCTCCATAATGTTCTCCACGAGCTGCGTACCGAGCTGGCGCGCGGTCTCGAACCCGAAGGTGGGAACGCCGTGCGGAAGCGGCAGATCGTTGTCGATGGTCTTGGGCACATGGCAAACTGCAATTTTTCCGCCCGCCTCCTTCTCCACGCGGGTCGCCGTAAAAGCAGTATCATCGCCGCCGATGGTAACGAGGTAGCGGATACCGAGACTCGTCAATGCCTTGATTACGTTGGCCATTTTCTCAGGGCTTTTCGTGGGGTTATCGCGGGACGTCCTGATGATGGAACCTCCCCGCAGGTGAATGCGCGAGATTTCGTCGTTCTTGAGCGCCATCACGTGACTCGTATCGCCCTTGGACAGCCATTTGAAGCCGTCATAGATGCCCACAACGTGAAGACCATGCTTGATCGCTTCGAAGGTAACGGCGCTGACCACTCCGTTAATCCCCGGCGCCGGCCCGCCTCCGACAACAATTGCCAATTTTTCCGCCATTCCAGCCTCCCTCTTCATTCTGAATTCTTTAGAACACAACCACAGCCGCATCGAATGCCGGGACGTCACTGAAACCCCGGTCATCATCTCCCGCTGGTTCCGTGCCGCATTACCTTTGCCGTGACAGCCGCAACTGTAACAAAACAGGGAATCCTTGTCAATATGAAAAGCCCCTGGCGGCAATCCCGGTGTTGCCATCCCCGGCGTGACCATTTGCTTTCCCTCCGCCGGTATGTTAATCTAAGCCACTATGCAGATCGCGAAGATTCTGGGAAAAATGGGGTCCGTCGACCGGGCCATGAAGTCTGCATATGAGCACCGTCCCCAGCAGCTGGAGATGGCCGAGGCTGTGGAGACGGCGCTCCGGACGAAAACACACCTCGTCGTCGAAGCAGGAACCGGCGTGGGAAAGAGCCTGGCCTATCTTGTGCCCGTGATCCTCCGGGCACGCGAGGAAAATTGCCGCGTTGTGGTGTCCACTTACACCAAGGCCCTCCAGCAGCAGATCGTACAGAAGGACCTGCCCTTCCTCAAAATGGTCCTGGGCGATTTCCGCTTCGCCCTGTGCGTTGGTGGAGAAAACTACCTGTGTCTCCGGCGGTTCGATCAACTGCGGATGCATGACCTCTACGATCATGCCGAGCGGGATCCTCTCAACCGCCTGTTCGAATGGTCCACCGCTACGCGCACGGGCCTTCGGAGCGAACTGGAGGCCGAGCCCCCGCCGGGCCTCTGGACAAAGGCGTGCCGGCAGTCGGACCTCTGTTTCGGCAGAGACTGTTCTTACTACAAGGACTGCTTCTACCAGAAGGCGAAGGCCCGGGAGCAGCAGGCGCAGGTCCTCGTGGCGAACCACCACCTGTTCTTTGCGGACATGGCAACGGGCGGCAACGTGCTCCCCGCGTACCGTACCGTCATCTTTGACGAGGCGCATCAGATCGAGGACGTGGCCACGGACTACCTCGGCATTGAAGTTTCGAATTTTGCCGTCCGTTACCTTCTCGATTCCCTCTTGAGTCAGCGAACCCGCAAGGGCATGCTTACCCGTCTTACGGCGCACACTCATGAGGGAGAAGTCGTCAAGGGGCTGGTCGAGGAGCTGAGGCACCGGTCGGAGCTGTTCTTCCTGGACCTCCGCGATGTCCTCAAGAAAGAGCCGGTCATGAGACTCCGCCGGACGCGCATCGTTTCGGATTCCCTGAGTGAAGAACTCCTGGAGCTCAAGGATGCGATGCTCAAGCTCAACGTGGAAACACACGAAGAAGAACAGGAAGTGAAGGCCTTCGCAGCGAGAGCGCAGGGGCTTGCCATGGCAATAAGGCACAATCTGGAACAGGACCTTGATGGATTCGTGTACTGGGCGGAGCGCGAGAACAAGAGGATCAGGCTGGTGGCGTCTCCCATCGACCTGGCGGCAACACTGCGTGAAAACCTCTTTGGAAAGACAGACACCGTGGTGCTCACCTCGGCCACGCTTTCGGCCGCCGGCGCCTTTTCGTACATTAAAAGCCGCCTCGGCCTGGACGCGCCGACGGAAGTGCTCCTCGACTCCCCCTTCGATTTCGAGAAACAGGCCGTACTCTACATCTCTTCCGGCCTTGATGATCAGCAGGCGCCGGACTACCAGCAGAAGTTCGATAGCGAGCTGAAGGACATCCTCTCCGTCACGCAGGGAAGGACCCTCGTGCTCTTCACGAGCTACAGCCAGCTCAAGAAAACTGCAGAAGCCCTGAGAAGCGGCCTCCCGCATTTGGCCATCCTCTGCCAGGGTGAGATGCCCGCATACCGGCTGGTCGAGCGGTTCAAGGAAATTCCCAATGCCGTTCTCCTGGGAACGGCGTCGTTCTGGCAGGGTATCGATATCCCCGGCGACGCGCTGCAGTGCGTCGTCATCGCAAAACTGCCCTTCGCCGTGCCCGACGATCCTATCATCGAGGCGAGGATGGAGCGCCTCAAAAACCCCTTTCTGGAATATCAGGTGCCGCAGGCCACGCTCCTCTTCCGCCAGGGCTTCGGCAGGCTCATCCGCACCCGCTCGGACAGGGGCGCCGTGGCAGTGCTCGACTCGCGCATCAAAACAAAAAACTACGGCAAGTGGTTCCTGCGGTCCCTCCCGAAGTGCGCGATAACCGACGACCGGGAGGAGTTCAAAAAGCTCTTCGAAAGACTAAGAGCGCAAAAGGATTCAGAGATGAGGAATCCTGAAGGCTGAAGACGCCGTCGCAGGCGTGGTATCCATTGCGTCCTGACAGCCAACCCCGGACATAAAAACAAAAGTCGGTGATTGCTCACCGCCTTTTCACGAGTTCCGTACCCTGTCTCCTGCATGCTGTCTACTATCCTACGCCTTCGCCCGGGCGGCTTTCCTCTGGCACAGCGTCTGGGGGAGCGATACAACCGATGCCAAGGCTGCAAAGTATACAGCCCCCCTTGCCATTTGAAAAAATGCTGCTATACTTTTAACGTGTTGCCGCTGTGTGAATGCAGGCAATTCTTCCACTTTGGGGAGCATGCCGATCTGCAATCATCAGTGCACAGAGTGCACTCTAATTCATGAAGCCCACTGCGGTAACTGTTTTGACGATACGGAACCACGGATAAAGGAGGCGAATATGAGAAATATTGTCCAGCAGGTTGTAATGGCAGGGATTGTCATTTTCGCGGCAACAGGGACGGGCTTCGCCGGGGAATGCACGGACAACGGATGGCAGCCGACGTTTGTGAGGCACGATTCCGTTGCGCCGACGGTGTATTACTACACCGGCCACAGTTTCATCCCCATGTCCACCCCCGCCGAGGCGCAGCGGACGTGCGAAACGCAGGGGGTCCGCATGACGATCAACGGAGACACGTGCGCCCAACGGCCGTGGGGTCACTTCGGGTGCGGATGCAACATCACGCCCTCACCGAACACGACATGCGCCGCATTTCAGAATTTCCTGCGCAATACTCTGCAAAAGAAGTAGGGGCCGGAAGGGAGCGGGTCCTTGCGGGGAGATGGCCCGTCTTCGCGAACGTCCGGTTCACGGGTGCGGCCGGTTGTCACTTGCACCCCGCGCAGGAAGACGACGAGCAGCCGCCGCAGCTGGAGCCCCCGCCGGAGCTGCCAGGGGATGCATCACCTGAGGACCTGCCCATGCCGAAACGGGACATGCGCTTCGCTGTTTCCTTCGCTCCGCACTGTGGGCAGAGGACCTCGGGGCTGGAGCCGAAGACCAGCTTTTCGAAGCAGCAGGAGCACTTGTTGCATTGATACTCGTAGATAGGCATCGTTTCAACCGTAAAGGAGTATTTTATGAATCGGGGAAACGGTGAACCGGAGAAACGGGGACGTCTTTCGCTGTGCTCCCCGATTCCCCCATTCTCCGGTTCATCTTACGCAATTTATTTCTTCTCCAGCTTCTTCCAGTCCGCCAGGAACTTCTCGATGCCGATGTCCGTGAGCGGGTGCTTCGCAAGCTGGTCGATCACGGAAAAGGGGATCGTAGCAATGTGAGCGCCGGCCATGGCGGCGTCCACCACGTGAAGGGGATTGCGCACGCTCGCCACGATCACCTCCGTGGGATAGCCGTAGTTCTCGTAGATCGCGATGATCTGGCGCACGAGGTCCATGCCGTAGTGGCTGATATCATCGAGCCTGCCGACAAAGGGGCTCACATAGGCGGCCCCCACCTTCGCGGCGAGAAGGGCCTGCATGGGAGAGAACACAAGCGTCATATTTACGCGGATGCCTTTCTCAGCAAGTATCTTCGTCGCCTTGAGGCCTTCTTTGGTCATGGGGAGCTTGACCACGATGTTCTTGTGGATTTTCGCGAGGTCCGTGCCTTCGGCAACCATCTTCTCCGCCTCAAGGCTCACCGCCTCGGCGCTGATGGGGCCGTCCACGATGGAACAGATCTCTGCGATCACCTGCTTGAAATCCCTGCCTTCTTTTGCGATGAGCGAGGGGTTGGTCGTGACGCCGTCAACCACCCCAAGGCTCGCGGCCTCCCGTATCTCTTTCACATTAGCCGTGTCGATGAAAAACTTCATCCGGTTGTCCCCTTTCCCTCGTTAAATATTTCGGTACATACGGAATCCACAGCGCACGATTCATGATGCATGATCAAAGATGCATGATTCTTGTTTTCCTGCAGCCTGCATCGCCCATCGTATATCCTGTGAAAGTGCTTTTTCCAGCACCTGCACGGTGTGAAGCACCGGTGCGCCGGAGCCTGCGCGCCGGAGCGCATGCAGCGGGAGATTTCGCTCCGGTGCTTCTCCAGCGAGGGCGGGTGGGCCGCAGGGAGCGGAAGGACGGTCTTCATGGTACGATAATTACCGGCGTACCGACGGACACAACGCTGTAGATCTCATCGACATCTTCATTATTGAGGGCGATGCAGCCGTCGGTCCAGTTCAACGGATCGGGGAGCCGCCGCACGGCGGCATCGGCGATCCGCCCGTGGATGCCGACAGCGCCGCCGAGCCCCGTTTCCCACGGCGGCTGGCGTCGCTCCTCGTTGGCTTTTTTTATTGCATCGTATTCCCGTGGAGTGATAATGCCGCTCTCCAGGGCGTCATTCGCATGGGGTACGCCGGGATAGCTGAGGCCCATGAACTTGTAAAACCGCTTGCTGTGGTTGATGGTACAGATATAAAATTCTCCCTCGGGCGTCCGCTTGTCGCCTTTCCTCCGTTTGTCACCCCCCCGATACCCCTTGCCGAATGCGGCCCAGTAGCTCTTCACGGGCGTCACGCCCTTGTACAGGGTCAGCACGTACCGCGATTTCTGGATGACGATCCTGAGGTCCCCGCTGAGAGCGGCAACGTTTGCGGCGAGAGCGCTGATGTGCGCCGAGCGGAATTCAGGGCCGGGAGAGAGCGCGGCAAACAGCACCAGCACGCCGGCGAGCCTGAAGATCCGGAAAATATTTCCGCCGATCCGTTCCATCCGCGGGTCCACAATCACTTCCGGTTCCGGTCCTCGTAGGTGCGCGCACAGGTGTCGCTGCAAAAATAGGTGAGCGTCCCATGGATACGCCGGGACAGGGCCCGCCCTTTCGGCACGTAGGTGCGGCAGTTGGGGTCAAGGACCATTTCTTCCCCCTGGACTTTCGGCCGTTCCTCCACGTTCCGGTAGGCCTGCATGGCCGAACGGAACACGGTTCTCAGGGCGGAGTACAACAGAATGAACACGATGAAAATCAAAACACTGCGGATCATGGCCTGTCCTTTTTAAGCGCTTTTTTAAAGGTCACGATGCACGACCTCATGTGCTCCGATTGCGGGTGGTGCGGCGAGAGCTGGAGCAGATTCTCCCAGACATGCACGGCAGCGGCGTAATCTTTCTTATCATAGGCATAGACGACGCCGATATTATACCGGGCGTTGAGGTGACCGGACTCGTATTCCAGCGCTTTCCGGTATTCCGTAAGGGCACGGTCGGGCCTTCCGATACTCCGGTAGCTTGTACCCATGTCCGCGCGCACATCGGCGTTCCGCGGGTCGATCCTGAGGGCACGGTCGTAGATGGTAATCGCCTCTTTCCACTGCCCGCTGTCATAGTAGGCGTTGCCGAGGGCGATCATGGCTGCAAGGTTATGGGGATCCTGCGCAAGAATCATCCGGTACTCTTCGATGAGCCCGTAGTAATACGGCGCCTGCACTTCCTCTGCTTTTTCAGTCCTGCCCGGCGCTCCCGAAACAGCGGCAGGGTTCTCTCCCTCGGTCTTGCTGCACCCGGCAAGGAACAGAACAAATGCAACGGCCGCTGTAAGTACCTTTTTCATTTCCATATGCGAGGAAGCCATTCCATCAAAATATCAGCCCAACGGTTCGTGCCGCGATGGGTGCTGCCGGTGAGCATCAATGCCTGAAATGCCTCATCTTCGTCATCACCATGGCAATACCATGCTCATCGGCTGCTTGGATAACCTCTTCGTCCTTGAGCGACCCTCCCGGCTGGATCACGGCCGTCGCGCCGGCCTTTGCGGCCTCATCAAGACCGTCGCGGAACGGGAAGAACGCGTCCGACGCAAGCACGGTCCCCTTGAGCGGGAACTGGGCCTTCATCACGGCAATGCGCACGGAGTCGAGACGGCTCATCTGGCCCGCACCGATGCCGATGGTCTGGTCTTTTTTCGAGAATATGATGGCGTTGGACTTCACCTGTTTGCAAACCTTCCAGGCAAACGCGAGCGCTTCATACTCTTCATCAGTAGGCCTTCTCTTTGTCGCCACGGTCAGCGCCTTGACATCGGCGATCCTGCCGAGGTCGCGATCCTGGTAGATAAGTCCGCCGGTTATTTTTTTCATGTCCATGCCCTCGGGAGCGCCCGTGGTCTTCGGTCCGATGTCGAGCAGCCGCAGGTCTTTTTTCTTCCTAAGTTCCGCCAGTGCGTCGGGAGCGAACTCCGGCGCCACGACCACCTCGACGAAGGTGGCGGTGAGCTCCTGGGCGGTCTCGAAGTCCACCATGCGGTTGAAGGCGATCACGCCGCCGAAAGCGGAGACGGGGTCGCAGTCCCGCGCCTTGCGGTATGCCTCTGCGAGGTCCCCGGCCGTTGCCACGCCGCAGGGATTGTTGTGCTTCACGATCACCGCCGCGGTCCGGTCGTACTCTTTCGCGAGCTCAAGCGCGCTGTTTGCGTCGAGAAAGTTATTGAACGACATCTCTTTGCCCTGGAGCTGCTTTGCGTTCGATACGGACGGCTCTTTTCGCCCGAATTCCCGGTAGAACGCGCCCTGTTGATGGGGGTTCTCGCCATACCGGAGGTTCTGGACCTTTTCGAACTGGAGCGTGAGGATGTTGGGGAAGCGCGTCTTCTCGTCCGCCGGGACCTGGCTGTCGAGCCAGGCCGAGATGGCGCTGTCGTAGCGCGCCGTGTGGAGGAATACCGTGCGGCAGAGCTCAAAGCGGGTCTTGGCGGAGACCTGGCCGGTCTTCTGGATCTCCTCAAGCACGCGGCCGTAATCGCGGGGGGAGACCACCACGGCAACGTCGGTGTAGTTCTTTGCCGCCGAGCGCAGCATGGTCGGCCCGCCGATGTCGATGTTCTCGATGGCCTCATCGAGCGTACAACCCGGCTTTGCCACGGTCTGCTCGAAGGGATAGAGGTTCACCACCACAAGGTCGATGGGCTCGATGCCGTGCTGCTTCATCTGTTTGACGTGCTCGGGGTTGTTCCGTCTGCCCAGGAGCCCGCCGTGGACCTTCGGGTGCAGTGTCTTCACTCTGCCGTCGAGCATTTCGGGAAAGCCCGTGAACTCCGACACGTCCTTGACCGTCACGCCGCCGTCGCGCAGCAGCTTGGCCGTGCCGCCCGTGGACAGGATCTCAATTCCGAGTTTCGAAAGTCCTTTGGCGAAATCGAGCATGCCTTCCTTGTGCGAGACGCTGATAAGCGCGCGCGTAATTTTGCCCACGGCGGACCTCCGGAAAGAGAATTTAGTAACGAAGAATTTTAACCGAAACGTTATGTAAAGTCAACGCAAGAGATGGCCGCAAGAGATGAGCGGAGCAACGGGATGGGTGAAACGAAGTGTCGTTTCTATAGAACCGGACGGAGGAACGGTGGCCGCACCGTGCTGCTTACCCGGCCCGAACGGCTGCCTTCGGCTCCTCCTGCGGGACGCCGAGAATCTTGAGGAACGCCGCGACAACGTCCGCGTCGTACTGGGCGCCGGCGCAGCGCCGAAGCTCGCTGATGGCGTAGTCCCTGCCCGGGGCCTTGCGATAGATCCGGTCTGAGGTCATAGCATCGTAGGAATCGAGCACTGACACGATCCTGGATTCGATGGGAATGTCCCGGCCCTGTAATCCGTCCGGATAGCCGGTCCCATCCCAGCGTTCGTGGTGATTGCGGATCAAGGGCGCTATGCGCTCGAGAAAGCGGATTTTCGAAAGGATATTCGCCCCTTTCTCCGGATGGGTCTTCATAAGGCCGTACTCTTCGGGTGTCAGTTTTCCCGGTTTGTTCAAAATATCGTCGGGTATCCCGATTTTGCCGATGTCATGGAGGATCGCCGCATACCTGAGCCGATCGGTCTGTTCCGGCGTGAGCCCCAGCTCGTGGGCGATGGCCTGAGCGTATTCCACGGCCCGATCGCCGTGGCCGCGGGTATAGGCATCGCGCGTCTCAAGGGCCTCGGCAAGCCCCATGATGGTCTCGAGGTGCTCTTTCTGAAGCACCTGGTAATGATGCGCGTTCTTGATCGCTATTCCTGCATGCTGGATGAGGGCCATGGCGAGACCCGATTTCTCCGGCGTAAAGGGACTCCGCTCCCAATGCCTCCG
This sequence comes from Nitrospiria bacterium, assembly GCA_919901555.1. Classification (GTDB taxonomy): domain Bacteria; phylum Nitrospirota; class UBA9217; order UBA9217; family UBA9217; genus CAKKPG01. The sequence continues at coordinate 50,294 of CAKKPG010000010.1, forward strand.
CTCGCCCAGGACCACAACGCCGAGACACTCGTTCATCATGATCACGGGCATGATAAGGAGCGACTGGATCTGTTCGAGATTGCCGAGAAGGCCGCGCTGCACCGCAGGGGCGGCGTTCAGTTCCTGGATATGAGCGGTATTGAGAATGAGGGGCGCCTGGTCGAAGATCACGGAAAAAACCGGGGACCCCGCCTTCACTTCGAACAGGTGCCCCAGGGCCGGGTCCCACTCAAGGTCCTGCACCGGGTGCACAGCCTTTACCACAAGACCGCGGTTGTCCTCGGTCATGAGGAGGATCTTTACAAAGGTGCAGCCGACCGCGTTTCCGATGCGCTCGGCAAGAATGTTGAGGACGCTGTCGAGGTCGAGCTGGGATGAGACGGCGGTGGTGGCATCGAGAAGGATCGAGAGCTCCTGGTTTCGTCTGACCAACTCCTCTTTTGACTGGTCGAGCTGCGTCCTGAGGGACTGCTGGGCAAGCGTTCGCGCTACTACGTTGACGAGATGCTCCAGAAACTCCGGGGTCTTGATGACATAATCCGAAGCGCCTTGCCGCATGGCCTCCCGGATGATCCGCTCATCCCCCTGCCCCGTGACCATGATGACCGGAACGGAGCTGTACCTCCGACGAAGGAGAGCGAGGATCTCGAGTCCGTTGGTGTCCGGGAGAGTATAGTCGAGCAGCACGAGATCGAACCTCCCGGCTGCCATCCTTGCGAGACAATCCCCGCCGGTCTCTACCTCCTCTATGACGACCGTCTGAATTCCACGGCGAAGGTTCCTTACGATCAACATGCGGTGTTCCGGGTTATCGTCCACGACGAGGATACGAACCTCTCGGTGCAGGGGCTCCCCGGCTGTGATCGCCTCATGCGGAGACAAGTCCATAGCGTGAGTATAGCACAAAAAGAGGACTACTCGCTATTTTTTTTGTCCAAAACTAATAAAGTTGGCGGAGGGGGGGACTGCGCCAAGGGAGGGTGCGAAAGAGCATGCTCAACCGACAACATTATACTCGCGCACACGGAACGCGGCGCCCCGTTCCTCGGCGATCTTCCGGCAGGCCTCGATGTCCACTTCGGGAAGCGACACGACCGTGGCTGTTACCTCGGGAATATATTTCCCTGCCTTGCCGATAAATTCCTTGACGGCCTCGTAGGTGCCCGGGCCGAAGCGCGGCTGGGAAATTTTTTCGTAAACCTCTGCGTTCTGGGCGTTCAGACTCACGCTCACCGAGTCCACAAGACCGGCGAGTTCCGGCAGGATGTTCCGCTTGTAGATGAGATTGGCATGGCCGTTGGTATCGATGCGCACCTTTCCGCCTCTTCGTTTGACCTCGGCGGCCACGGCCTTGACCACATCGAGCCTCAGGAGCGGCTCGCCGTAGCCGCAGAACACGATCTCGTCGTATCGCGCGGGGTCCCCGATCTGGGCGATCACCGCTTCCGCTGTGGGTTCTTCCCCCAGCCGGAGATTGTGGCCCTTCACGAAGTCCGTATGGTAGCGTACGCAGAAGGTGCAGGCGGCGGTACAGCGGTTCGTGATATTGAGGTAGAGGGAGTTCCGAATGGGGTAGGCTATCTTCCCGTGGGCGGAAATCTTGTCGATGCCGAAAAGCTGCATGGCATTGAAGCTCGTGATCCTGGCCACGTCCTCGAAGCTCAACCCCTTCACCCGGGCGATCATCTCCGCCGTGTGTCTTACATAGGCCGGTTCGTTCCGCTTGCCGCGAAACGCCTGGGGCGCCAGGTACGGCGCGTCCGTCTCGATGAGCATCTGCTCGATGGGAATCCGGCGCACCACCTCCCGCAGGGCGTCCGCCTTGGGGAAGGTGACGGGCCCGGCGATGGAGACGTAAAATCCCCGCTCCATGACCTTGCGGGCGAACTCAATATCCCCGGAGAAGCAGTGCATGACCCCGCCGAGCTCAGGGGGCCATTCCTCGGACAGGATACGGAGCGTATCCTCGTGGGCATCGCGGTCGTGGACGATGACGGGAAGGCCCAGCTCCCGCGCCTCCCGCAGCATGTCCCGGAACTTCCGCTGCTGAATGGCGCGTCCGGAGCGTTCGTAGTAATAATCGAGCCCCACTTCTCCGTAGGCAACGACCTTTTTGTGCTTGGCAAGATGGCGCAGAAGCTCGTAGGCCGGATGGAGGATGTCCTTGGTCTCGTGCGGATGGATGCCGACTGCCGCATAGATGAAATCGTACTTATCGGCGAGCACGACCGCGTCACGGCTCGATTCCACCGTGGTCCCGATGGTGATGATATATTCGACGCCCGCCTCGCGCGCCCGTCTGATCACGTCGTCGCGGTCGTCGTTGAACTCGCGCATCTCGAGATGCGCGTGGGTGTCGATCAGCATCGCTTATCTCGCCGCAGAGATGGTCCGCTTGAACCCGAATACCGGCCGCACTCGGACCAGATTTTAATCCGTAATCCGCAATCCGCAATCCGCAATAGGTTCACTTTACTCTTGCCCCCGGTCTCATGTCCCGGTCGACGGTGATGACCGAAAGCGTGTCGCCGGTGCTCGCGGCCAGCAGCATGCCCTGGGACTCGATGCCCATGAGCTTTGCAGGCTTCAGATTCGCGACGATGACCACGGCCTTTCCCGTCAGCTCTTCGGGGGCATAGCTTTTCCCGATCCCCGCCACCACCTGGCGCGTTTCCGTGCCGATGTCGACCGAGAGTTTCACGAGCTTCTCCGACTTCTCCACGCGCTCGGCAGCAATGATCTTGCCGACCCGGAGGTCGATTTTCATGAAATCATCGATGCCCATGAGCTCCGGTCCCGCGGGCTGCGGCGCCGGTTCTTGCGCCTCTTCTGCGGTCTTCTCCATGTTCTTCTCCCTGTTTTTTTTCCGCTTGACCTCATCGGAGTCAGTCCGCGCTGATCCGCGGCCGGCCTGATTTTTTCGCTCGATCCTCGGGAACAGCTGCTCGCCGGAGCGGACAGCGCTGCCGGGGCCCAGTCCGCCCCACCCCTGCTCTTCACTCAGCCGGCACCGGGTGAGCTGTTTGTCCATGCCGATGCCGTTCCATATTTTCTGGGCCGTTGAAGGCATCACCGGGTAGAGATATACTCCGATGAGCCTCAGGGATTCAGCCAGGTTATAGAGCACGCTCCCCAGCCTGCCCATATCCTGTTTTTTCGCCAGTGTCCATGGCGCATTCTCTTCCACATAGCGGTTCGCACGGGTCACGAGCGTCCAGGCATCCTGCAAATACCGGTTGAACGCAAGGAGCGAGAGATCGGCGTCGATCCGGCCGGGAATGCCGGCCGCGGCCTCGCGGAGCTCTCTGTCGCTCGCCTCCTCCGCGCCTGCCGGCGGGATCTTTCCGCCGAAATACCTGTTCACCATCGTGTTCACGCGCGAAAGCAGGTTCCCCAGGTCATTGGCAAGCTCCGTGTTGAACCGGGTGATGAACGCCTCAGGGGAGAAATCGCCGTCCAGGCCGAAGGGCACCTCGCGGAGCACGAAATACCGGAACGCGTCCGCGCCGTAGGAATCGACCACTTCATTCGGGTCGACGACGTTGCCCAGGGACTTGGACATCTTCCTTCCCTCCTGTGTCCACCAGCCGTGGGCGAAGATGTTGCCGGGAAGCGGGAGCTCCAACGCCATGAGCATGGTGGACCAGTACACGCTATGGGTGGTCAGGATGTCCTTGCCCACCAGATGATGGTCAGCGGGCCACCAATACCGCTCCCGCGCCTTCGGGTCCGTCGATCCCTGTGCGGGCGGGCTCAGGTAGCGCGTCGCGGAGAGGTAATTGGTGAGAGCGTCGAACCAGACGTAGGTAACAAAGTCGCGGTCAAAGGGAATCTCGATGCCCCATGCAAGGCGCGACTTGGGCCGGGAAATGCAGAGGTCGCCGAGGACCTGGGTCTTGAGGAACCCGAGCACCTCGTTCCGCCTGCTTTCGGGCCTGATGTAGCCGGGATTGTCCTCGATGTGCCTGATGAGCCGGGCCTGATATCCGCTCATCAGGAAAAAATAGTTGTCTTCCGAGATGCGCTCCACGGGCCGTCCGCAATCGGGGCACCTGCCCCCGACGAGCTCCTTCTCGGTCCAGAATCGCTCGTCGGGCGTGCAGTACCAGCCCTCGTAGGTTCGCCGCTCGATCTGGCCTTTCTCGTAAAGCCGCTGCAACAGCTCCTGGACGACCACACGGTGTTCAGCATCGGTGGTGCGGATAAAAGCATCGTGGGAAATATGGAGCTTCTGCCACAGGCGCTGGAAATTCTGCGTCATGATGTCCGCGTGCGCCTTGGGCGCCAGGCCGCGGTCGACAGCGGCCTTTTCCACTTTCTGGCCGTGCTCGTCGGTGCCCGTGAGGAAGAACACAGCCTCTCCCTTGAGACGGTGATAGCGGGCGAGCGTGTCGGCGGCAATGGTGGTATAGGCATGGCCGATATGCGGCACGTCGTTCACGTAATAGATGGGAGTCGTAACGTAGAATTTTTTGGACATAATTCCTGGTGAAGACATACACGGGTTGCCATGGCCATACCATGTGTAATGGGAATCCGCGCGTTCTCATTCCGCATTCCGAATTCCGCAATCCGCATTCAGCTTTGCGCCGGCCCCTGCGGCTTGTTCTCCCGCTGCTTCTTTTTCTTATTTCGCCAGAACCGCCGCCGTCCCTTGCCCTGGCCGGCCTTTTCTCCCTGCTGTTCCGCCTTCTGCGGGGCCTGCTTTGCGTCCGGCTGCTGCTGCTGCTGCTGCTGCGGCGGCCGCGGCGGTTGATCGGGCTGCGCCTGCGGTCTCCGGTCCGGCGCGCCGCCTTCCTTCCGGTCCGGCCTCCTGCCGCCCCGAGGTTCGCCGCCTTTCTGTTTCTGCCGGGCTTCCTGCCTCTGCCGCTCCTCTTCCTGCCGCCTCTTCGCTTCGGCGATGCGCCGTTCTTCGGCTTCGCGCCGATCTTCGGCGATGCGGAGCTCTTCTTCTTCCTTCTTTCCCTTGTTCGCGGCCTCACGCATGTTCGCCACGTCTTTTTTTATCTCGTCGTACATTTCGTACTCATAGGACAGACAGCACAGCAGCCTGCCGCACACGCCGGAGATCTTGGCAGGGTTCAGCACCATCTCCTGCTTCTTGGCCATGCGGATCGACACGGGCTCGAAATTGCGGAGGAAGGAGGAGCAGCACAGCTCCCTGCCGCAGGAACCATAGCCTCCAATGAGCCGCGCCACATCCCGGACGCCCACCTGGCGCATCTCTATCCGCGCCTTCAGCTTGTATGCCAGGTCCTTCACGAGTTCGCGGAAGTCCACCCGCGTTTCCGAGAAGAAGAAAAACGCCGCCCGCGATGCGTCAAAGGAATACTCCACCCTGATCAGCTTCATGAGCAGTTCCCGCTCGCCGATCATCTCCTGGCACAGGGTGAAGCCCTCGGCCTCACGCTGACTGTTCTTCTCGTCCTTCCGGATGTCCTCGTCCGTGGCCTTCCGGATGATCTTTCTCAGTCCTTTGGCTGCGGGTCCGGCAGCGGGCGCTGTGTCCCCGGAACCGTTCCCTTCCTGGCGTCCTGGCCCTGACTCCTGAGGATTCTGCTCCGTCGGAGCCGCCGGCGGTTCCTGCGACTGTTTCAGCCGCACTACCCGCGCGAACCCCGGGCCCCGGTCCGAATCGACGATGACTATATCGCCCACGGAGACATCAAAGTCGGTGGCGTCGAAGTCATAGACCTTCCAGTTCTCTCTGAATCGTATGCCTGCTATCTTCATAATACGAATGCGGAATGCCGAATGCGGAATTCGGAATAAAATAATAAGAAAAGCATGTCCTGAGGACATCTCTTCTTTTCACTCCGCATTCCGCATTCCGAATTCCGCATTATCTCATCTCCTTCCTATCTTCAGCAGCAGGTTCTCCGCCACAAGCTGGGCGCTCACGCGGCGACCAAGCAGGCTCCTGCTCGCACTAAAGAGATCTATGTCCAGCAGCATCCTCTCCAGGGAGACTCCTTCGTAACGCTCCTTCAGTGCGTCTCCGCCGTGGGCATAAACAAGGAGCTTCTCATCGCCGGTCTCGTGAAAGACCACGGCGTCCCGGAGCCACTGAACGCCCCTGTCGAGCAGCCGATCGAACCGCTCCCGGTCCTTGGCGAGAGCGTCGGCATGTGCGAGCGCTTCATCGGCGCCCATGTCGCCCAGCCGCGACCAGAGGCCGAGGAATTCCTCGCGCTCCGCTTTTTCCCGCTCCACGTCCATATCGAGGCCGCGGCCCATGCTTCCCTGGGCAAGCGCCGCGATGAACCACGCGTCCGCCTCGCTGAAGCCCCGCCTGAGCACAAGCGCCTGCGCGAGCGTGCGCCGGGAAAGCGGATGGAACCTTATCTCCTGGCACCGGGAGCGGATGGTGGGCAGCAGGCCCTGGGGCAGGGAACTGATCAGGACGATCAGGGTGTCACCCGGGGGCTCTTCGAGGGTCTTCAGAAAGGCATTGGCCGACGCCGGGTTCATGTCTTCGGCGCCGTCCACGATGAGGACCTTTTTTTCTCCCTGGAACGGTTTGAGCGCCAGGTCTGCCTGGACCTGCCTGATCTGATCGATCTTGATCTCGCCGCCGTCCCCGGTCACCACATGCACGTCCGGATGGTTGAGCGTTGCCGCCGCGCGGCACGAGGGACAGACGCCGCACCCGCTGTTCTCACGGAGATCGCCGCAATGTGCCGCGGCCGCGAGGGCAAGGGCCGTCGTTTTTTTGCCGATGCCCGCCTCGCCGGAAAAGAGATAGGCGTGCGCCAGCGTATCGTGCGCAAGGGCCCGCTTGAGTATGGCAACAGGCCGGTCGTGGCCAAGGATATCATGAAAAGTCATAAGGCAACAGGGAAATAGCAATTTGTAAAATTGAGAGCTTGTCCAAATTTGCACTCTTCAATTTACATTTTTCAATTTTCAATTCGACATGCGCAGCATGTCGTCTACAATCTCCCGTATCTCCCGCCCCACTTCGTCGGGCGATCGTGAAGCGTCCACGACGCGAAACCGTTCCGGCTGTTCCTTCGCCAGTGCAAGGTATCCCTCGCGCACCCGGTGGTGGAAAGCGGTCTCCTCGTTCTCGAACCTGCCCTCGTGCTCGAGCTCGCGGCTGCTGTTCCTGCCCCGGGCACGGGCCAGCCCTGCGGCCGCGCCGATATCGAGGAGAATGGTCAGGTCCGGACGCCGGCCGCCCGTTACGATCCGGTCCAGGGCGCGGATCATGTCAATGTCCAGTCCCCGTCCATGTCCCTGATAGGCGAGCGTCGCATCGGAAAACCGGTCGCACAGAACGACCCTTCCTTTTTCGAGCGCCGGGAGAATGACCTCCCGGAGATGCTGCGCCCTGCTCGCTGCGTAGAGGAGAAGTTCTGCGACCGGATCGAGGCCCTTGCTTGCCGGGTCGAGAAGTATCTTTCTCACCTGGTCGCCGATAGGCGTGCCGCCCGGCTCACGAGTAAGCGTCACGGGCCTCCCCGAAGCCGTCAGGTAATCCGCGAGAAGGCCGATCTGCGTTGATTTTCCCGAGCCCTCGATCCCTTCGAAGGTGACAAAGACCCCCTTCATCTATTTCAGCTCCGCCGCGGCGTCGCTCCCGGTCCGAAGGGCCGGATTCGAGGTAAAGAGGATCACCTGGGTCTTTGCGCCAAGGGCGCGCAGCACCTGGCACGCCGCCTGCTGCCGTGCGGGATCAAAACCCGCCAGCGCGTCGTCGAGGACGAAGGGGAGCCGGAGCTTCCCCGCAAGCGCTTCCACAAGACCCGTCCTGAGGCAGAAATAAAGCAGGTCCTTGGTGCCGTGGCTCAACGCCGACATGGCCACCTCAGCGTCGTTCCGGTCATGCACCACGGGCTCGCTCCCGTGCCCCACCTCGACTTTGACGTATTTCCCCATGCTCACGGCCGCGAGGTTTCGCTGGGCCGCGGCTTCCACCGCGGGGATAAGCGTCTCCATCTCGATGCCGCCGATGCGGCTTGCGATCTCAAGCTGGGGCAGGAACACGCCACCCTGCGCCTGTTCACCGACTTCCGGCGAAGCCGCGCCAAAGCCGGGAAACGCCGCGTCCTCGGGCGAGCCGAAATCCCAGGAAGCGCCGCCCGGGGACGCGGACTCGAAGCGCTCGATCTCCTGCCGGAGGCTGTAGGTGTCCACCGCGTTCTGGGCAACGGCCCGTGCGGCCCGCTCCAGCTCGATGACCTCCTGCTGCTGTTTTGCAAACTCTCCCTGGAGCGCCTGGACCGTCACGCCGCCGAGGATGTGCTGGCGCTGTTCCAGCAGTTCCCGCCGGAGCGAAGCGAAGTGGCGATAGTTGTCCGCCTTCTCCCTCAGCTCGGCCGCGGCGGCGGAACTCGTGGCACGCATGTATTCCATGATAGCCGTGCCGCCCTCTTCGAAGCTTTTTTCGACCTCTTCCCGGTCCGCCTCGAACGCCTCTATTTCCCGCTGTACGATCTTCCGCTGCGCGTTCCTGCGGGAAGTCCGGTACCACCCGGCGGAGACCAGGATGAGCGCGAGCAGAACGCCGATGGGAAAGTAGTCAGCCTGTTCCGCCGTGAGGATGAAAAGGCCGGCAATGAGCGATGCCGCGCCCACGACGACGCCGGCGATGAACAGCATGTCCTTCCAGAGCGGCGCCTTCCGGATGACTTCGAGCTGCATGCGCAGGCCCTCGATATCCTGCTGGAGCTCATCGGACCTGGCCATCTTCTGGCCCTGCCGCTGCTCGTGGGCGTCGAGGAGCTCGTCGAGGTTTTCCGGCAGCGTCTCGCAGCCCTTGAGCGACGCAAGGTTCGAGTCCATTTCCGCAAAACGGGCGTTCATGTCCTCGAGTTCATCTATTTTTTTTGCAATATCATTAAGCCCGATTTTCGCCGAGTCCAAACGGTATTCGGCGTCACCCGCCTCCTCCGCCTTCCTGAGCGTTTCCTTGAGTTCGGCGAGCCTGGCCTCCTGCCCCGGCGCGGCGCCTGCCCGGGGGACCGGATTGTTCCGCCGCGGCGTCTGCATTGCGGCCCGTGCGACGCCGGGGAAAGGCGCGCGGTTCGCATAGTGGTCGCGCCTGAGCACGAAGAGATTCGCAAATTCCTCTTCCGCTAAGCCGGCCGTGAGCCCTGCCATGAACCGCTCGGCGCTGTCCCAGTCCTTATGGATAAGGGCAAAGTCCTTCGTGGACGCATTATATTGAGACAGGTTCACCGCCTGCTTCGAAAAATCCTGGATCACCCGGTAGTACGCCCGGTCATCGGAAAAAACCACGACCGCCGCCCGTGAAGCGTCGGGCGTCGTCTTCGACACAAGGGGAATGATGCGTCCCGGGATCCCGCTCGGAAAGAGCAACCGGACCACGGCGTCAACCGCCGTTGTTTTGCCGGCCTCGTTCCCTGCCGTGACGATGTTGAATCCGCTCTGAAACCTGAGACGGACCAGTTCCCGAAACCCCCGCACCCCCTGCAAGACGAGTTCCACCAGGAACATAAAAAACACTCCTCCCTTTGTTTTTTTTAACTAGCTTGTAACTATAACGCAAGTTGAACAAAGTTGCAACTGGGAAAAAGGAAGGACAACGACCTTCTATAGCCGCTCCAATGCCCTCCGCAGCGCCTCGGCCTTGTGGAGCGTTTCGGCATATTCCCGCTCCGCGTCGGAGTCCGCCACGATCCCCGCGCCGACCTGGACGTAGGCGGTGCCGCCCTTGATCACAAAGGTCCGTATGATGATGTTCAGGTCAGCGTCTCCGGCATGGGAGATGTATCCGATGGAGCCCGTATAGGGGCCGCGGGCCACGGGTTCGAGCTCGTCGATGATCTCCATGCAGCGCACCTTGGGCACGCCCGTGATCGTGCCGCCGGGAAAGACGGCGCGGATGAGATCGAAGCAGTCCCGGCCCGAAGCGAGCGTTCCCCGCACGTTCGAGACGATGTGGATCACGTGGGAGTAGTCCTCGACCACCATCATCTCGTCCACCTGCACCGTGCCGTAGTCGCAGACCTTGCCCAGATCGTTCCGCTCCAGATCGAGGAGCATGATGTGCTCGGCCCGCTCCTTTTCATTGGTCAGGAGCTCAGAGGAAAGGGTCCGGGTCTCCGTAACGTCCATCCCCCGCCTGCGGGTGCCGGCGATCGGCCGGGTATCGGCCATGCCCTCGCGGAGCCTGATGAGCCGTTCCGGCGACGAGCTTACGAGCGCCAGATCGCCAAACTCGAGATAGGCCGCAAAGGGCGATGGATTGACGTCGCGAAGGATCCGGTACAGCCGCAGCGGGTCCGCATCTCCGATCGCCGCGGCGAAGCGCTGCGACAGGTTTGCCTGATAGACGTCCCCGGCCGCAATGTACTCTTTGCACTTCCGGACCATGGACTCGAACGCGGCTTGCGTCATGTTCGGCTCGAGGGGGATCTGCCTGCCGGTCCCCGTACCGGGGGCATCATCGGCAAAGGCGCTGCACGATGCAGCCAGCCTCTCGCGAAGTTTTGACAGTCTGGCAGTCGCTTCGTCATACAGCCTGTCCCAGTGGCCCGGCTCCGGTCTCCGGAAGCCCATCTCCTGCTCCCGGGCGCCGGGGTTCACGATCAGCCACGCCTTGTTCAGGACGTGGTCAAAGGCAATGACGGTGTCCACGAACACGAAATATGCCTCGGGGATCGCAAGGTCGGGCTGCGCGCGCTTCGGCAGCTTCTCGAACTGATGCACAAAGTCGTACGAAAAGAACCCCACGGCGCCGCCGGTAAAAGGGGGAAGGCCGGCGATCCGCTCCGTCCGATAGTTGGCCATGAGCTCCCGCAGCTTCGCGAGCGGCTTCCGTTTCATGGACGCCCTGCTGCCGTATTTCCCGGCAGGAGGGGCGGGCAGGCTGAGCTCCACCGTGTCGCCTTTTGATTTGAAAATGAGATAAGGGTCCGCCGACACAAAGGAATACCTGCCGATCTTCTCGCTCACCCGGGCGCTTTCGAGCAGCACGGCATGGCCGTCGGCCCTGACGGACTCGAGCGCCGTTACGGGTGTGCATCCCGGGAAATCGATCTCCACGGACAGCGGCAGGACCTTCCCCTGCAGCGCCTGGTCGAGAAACTCACGTTTTGTTGGTTTCATAGTATCCATGGAAAAGTGCGGGAATAGTAAACATATTACACGGAAGGGTCAAGAGAAATTATTGTCCTTCTATTTACCCCGGCGGCAAAGTGTGCTATAATGAGCATAAGGAAAAGGACATATTCGGTTCTTTGAAATAAAAGGAACGTCATGTTACAGGCGTTGCCGAACCAACACCGATAGGTGTACGTATTTTATCACCGTTATGAGGAGCATAAGGCAACGGCTTTGAAGTGGCGCCGGAACCGGTAAGCGGGCAGCAAGTTGAGCGGTCAGGCTCCCGGTTCGCAGGGTCACGAAAGGCCGGAAGAGCCGAAGGCTCCGAAGCCGCAGGAGAACGCGGGAAGCCGCAATAGACACCACGCTTCACAGGGTCCGCACGGCGGAGCCGCAGAAGCAGGAGTTCTTCCCGTCACTTATCCACGGCTCAGCGGAATGTTAAAAACACGGTTCAGGGGCAACGCCTTTTTATTTTGATACCACTTTATCATGACGATCCTGTTTTTTCTCAGTACATCCACCCCTGACGCCGGGCCTTCGCGCACCTCCGCACGATAACTCAATAACGTAAGCCCGGCCCGCATTCCCCTGGTATAATTGAAGCAAATCCGGGTTGCCTGTTCACGAGGAGGAGGGAATTCCGATGAAACGCAGACTCACTGCATTACCGCTCTCAATCTATTTCGTCGCTGTGCTGATCGCCATTACCGCCATGGCGGGCCCTGCTGAGGCGATGTTCCTGCCTGCCGCTCCCCAGACCCGTGCGGACGATCTGGCCACGATCCAGAAGGCCCTTGAATCCAGGACGATTCAGCAACGCCTTATGGATTACGGGCTTTCCCCTGAGGAGGCATTGGCGAAAATGAGCGGCCTTTCGGACGAACAGGTCCACCGGCTTGCGGCAAACGTCGATGCCCTCCAGGCAGGCGGCCGCGGATCCGACGACATTATCATTATTTTGCTGCTGGTGCTGCTCATCGTTATTCTCATATAGGGCGGCAGCGCGGTCTGGAGCGTTGACCATGCCCGAAAGAATGCAGCGGCCGTGAACGGGATGACGAACGTTCACGGCCTTTTTTGTTTGCACCCCTCACCGGTGAAGTCAATATCATACCATCTGATCTGATGCCTGTCCTTTCGTCGTCACCTAATCTGAACATGAAAGACCCGGCCCGGCCCCTCTTTTTCTCCGCTTGACTGTAAAGGGTCTATCAGATAATATGAATGCACTTTTTGTCCTTGACCATGGACCGGAAGTTGACACAGCGAGGTAATGCAATGAAAGCTTGGGTAGTATCGATTTTCCCCATCATGGTCTCTGCGGTGTTCCTGACGCCCCTTGTCTGCCACGCCCAGGCAGCGCCGAAAAGGTGGGTAGAGCCGCCGCCTGCTGCTCCCCTGCCGCTGCCGGAGCAGGGCCCGCGTCAACCGCATCCGCAAAAGCGGCAGCAGCCGTCTCCACCCCAGGAAAAGCTCAAACTACTCAGACAGTACACGGAAAAACTCCGCCAAGAGCCTGCTGATCGGAACCTGCGCGAAAAGACCATAGCCCTCGCCCTCTCGATGAAGCCCTCCCCGCCGACCCCGGAGGAGGCGGAGCGCCACATCGTCCGCGGCATTGCATTCTTGAAAAAAGGATCTGACCCGGCGGAATATCGGAAGGCTATTCTTGAACTCGAGGAGGCAATATCCATCGCGCCCTGGAACGCCGCGGCCTATTACCGCCTCGGCGAGGCGCAGGAGAAGTCGGGCCTTTATGCCGAGGCGATCAAGAGCCTGAAGCTCTCTCTTCTCGCAGCGCCGAACGCGAAGAACGCACGGGCTGTGAAAAACCGGATCTACGCGATCGAGGTGGACATGGAGGTGGCGACGTCCAAGCACGCCCGGCCCGGCGCCGAGAGCGCGTCGCCAACGCCGCCGCCTTTCACCGAGCACGAGAAGAAACTGCCGATCATCAAAGTTACCGCCCACAATAGGGCGCCGCTCTCCCTCTTTGAGGGCGCGTGGTACTACCAGGAGACGCTCCGCGGCGAGAGCTCTGCGATCCACGCCTTCACGATCGGAAAGACCCCTGACGGCGACCTCGTGGCCATGCCGCCCAGACGCGGCGCTGATTCCGTTGCCGCGGTCCCGGTCTTCGAGATCTCCGGGCGGAACCTCAAGATATATTTCCAGTGGAAGGTGACGAACGAGGCAGGGTATTGGAAAACCGAGCAGTACGACCTTGCATTCTCAGAGGACGGCAAGGCCCTCTCCGGGTCCTACAGCCTGAAGACCTCCAAAGGAAAGAACGCCTATCTCGATATGGTCCTGTTCCGGAAGTAGGCGCCGTTACCTACAGTGCTCTCTGAAAGTGTTCGAAACGGCAGGCGGCAAGATCATCTGTCCCGCCCCAGTTCGGCCAGGTCCGCCTGGTAACTGCCGATCTGCCCCCTGAGCCACTCGATGTGGCGTTCGTACCTTCTCTTCATATTCTCGTAATAGCGCGTGAGGGCCTCATGCAGGTCAAGGATCTTGAACGTCCCGGTCCGCGTCATGTTGGCGCGCTTCACATCGATCTCGCCGACCTTTCTTCTGAGCGTCGCCATATCGGATTCGTACGTCCTTATCGCGCCGCGGCAGGCTTCCATGAGGGGACCGGTTGCGTCACCCTCGATGGCCCGGGCGACACCGTCCAACGCCGCGCTGTCCTGGATCTTTAATGAGAGCCAGCTCAGTTCGTAGTGCCCCAACTCCGTCAGGACCTCTCGATGCTTCTGCTGCTCGCTGAGCGACCGCAGTTCGTACCGGAACCGTTCGACCTCAGCGTCCGTGAGGTCTTTGTAGGCGGCCTCCCGGTGATCATAATACTTGTCGCGGTAGGTCGGCCACAGCTCCTTTGCCAGTTCGAGGTCGTCCTTTTCGACCAGGAGCCGGCGGTCCTGCACGGCTTGCTTCAGCTTCCCCATGCGTACTTCAACCTTGCTCTGCGCCGCGTCCAGCTCACGCACTTTTCCGGCGAGCTGCTCGGCCAGCCTCTGGTATCCTTTCGTCATCTCTTCGTAGCGAATGGTCCACCCCGAGCCCGCCTCCTGACGGGAAAAATGCTCGGACAGATCGGCCTCCAGTTCGGCTGCCATGCCCCCAAGCCAGCCTGCGTATTTCTGATACCAATCCCGAAGGTCCCCGAGATCGCTCCTTATTTTCTTTGGTTCGAGAACGTCCGCGGCGTCGGTTTGTTCTGCAAGAACGGTCATCGTTTCTTTTACGAATACCTGCGACCTGTCCAGATCCTCGACCGCCCGAAGAAGGAATCTCTTCTCCCGGGATATCCGCTTTTTCATGGAATCGGTCGTCGCCGGCTTCGATGCCGGCTCCGCTCCCGGAGGAGCTGCCGGCGCAGCGATCAGCAGGAGCGCCGCCATGAGCGGGATAATCCATTTTGCCCGTTTATTGGACACAGCCATACTGCCTCCCTTCCTTCTCAGGAATACCGTCTCAATCCTTCACCGCGGAGAAGAGCTCTTCGTTCACAGCCTCCGCATCCGCTCAGGCCTCAGAACGGACTCGTCTCCCTTCCGGACGAACTGCCGGATCGTCTCTACCGCTTTATCGCGTTCCGACGGCATCCGGACCCGCACGGGCAAATAGTTTGACGCGTGGTTCGCGAAAAAGAGCCCCCGCATCTCCGTATGTTCGAGCATCTCGGCAAGCTCGGTCAGAATGGCGAAGGGAGCGGGAAGGCTGAAACCACCGGCCTGTTTTAATTCATGGAGCGCCGTGCCGGGCGCCACCATGGTCGTGAGCGCTCCCACGTAATCCGGGTTCATCTCCGAGAGCAGCCGCCCGGTAGCCCGGGCGTGCGGCCCGCTCCGCCCGCTCCCGCCGATGCCGAGCAGGACCGTGACCGAGAGCTTGATCCCCGCCTCTTTCACGCGGCGGCCGGCCTCCGCCATCTGCGCCGAGGTCGCGCCTTTTTCCATCCAGCCGAGCAGCTCGTCGTCTCCGGACTCGACGCCGAGATAGAGGATGCCGAGGCCCTGTTCGCTGAGCTGCTTAAGCTCGTCCACGCCCTTTTCGAGAATACTTCCTGCGTTCGCGTACATGCCGATCCGCTGAAGCCGGGGGAAATGCGACCGGAGAAGCGCGAAGAGTGCGAGCAGCTCCTGCCGGGACGCCACCAGGGCGTCACCGTCCGCCAGAAAGACCCGCCGCGCGCCGCCGAAAGCGGGGAGACAGCCCAGCACGTCCTGCTCCATCTCCGCGATGCTCCGGATCCGGAACTGCTTCCGTTTGTAGGCAGGGCAGAAGATGCAGCGGTTGTGGGAACACCCCACGGTGTACTGGAGGATGAGGCTGTCGGCCTCGCTTGGAGGCCGGATGATGATCCCGTCGTATTCAGGCATGGTGGATAATGGGTGAAGAAATGCGGCCGGACTTACGGTGATCCCCGACCGCCCGTTCCAGAATGAATACTAAATCACTTGAACAGCCAATGGGAATTAAAACCCTTGAAACAATTTACACATAAGTCTTGACGCTGCCTAATGGCATAGCATAGTGCATGGAGCAAAGGGGAAAGCGCACGTTCAGGGTCTAAACACCTACTTCATCTTCCTTATCCGCACTTCAATATCCCTATTGTCCTTGAGCAACCCAGCGAGCCGGCTCGTATCCGTCTCGCCGTAATGATAGGGATAGAGCACCTTCGGCTTGAACGCCTGCGCCGCGTCTGCGACCATCTCCGGGGTCATGGTATAGGGCAGGTTCATGGGCAGGAAGACGATATCGATGTTCTTCAGTGCCTTCATCTCGGGCGTGTTCTCCGTATCACCGGCGATATAGACGCGCTTGTCCCCGAAGGTCAGCACGTAGCCGTTGCCCTGGCCTTTGGGGTGAAAGGGCTGTCCGTTCTCGCGCTTGTGCACCAGGTT
>CAKKPG010000011.1 GCA_919901555.1 Nitrospiria bacterium
GTCGTCAAGTCAAGCTTCTGCTTTGACAGCTGTTTAGGGAGCTGAATAGTTACCTTTTCCTTAACCTTTAAAAATATGCGAAGTCCCTTTGGGGTTATTTTATAATATTTCCTTATCTTTCCTTCCACATTTTCCGAATAGGATTTTAAAAGGCCTTCTTCTTCAGCCTGTGGAGTATGGGATAGAGCGTCCCGGGGCTGATCCTGTATCCATGCCTCTTGAGCTCCTCAATAAACCAAAGGCCGTAGATGGGCTCTTTTGAGGCATGGTGCAATATGTGAATCTTTATAAAACCTAAAAAAAATCTCTTATCATTATCTAACTCCGATAACGGATTTCGTTATAATGAGATATTGCCGCTATCATGTCAAGCAATTATTGAGCTTACCCGTAATCCTTCAGTTACGGGGATAAAAGAGCAGGGGACAGCAGCCCTTGAGAGATAGACGCGCTTTTAAGTGCCCCGCAGATCAAGGTAAAGCCACTTATCCCAAAGCAGGCACGTGCGAAGCGTAAGTGCTGCGGGGACAAGACATATATCCTTGTGCAGCCATTGTCCAATGTGCACGCTTGCGCGGCAGAGCGAAAGGGTGCTGTCCCCGTAACGGGGAGATTACGCTTACCCTGCTCCCATCCATCCACTCATTAAGCTCCCTGAACTCCTTTCCTGCCCTTTTTAAACTCAGCCTGATATGCCCTTTAAAAGACGGCATAATACCCCTTATCTCTCCTCAAGCTCTTTGGTAGCTTTTGCCCACGCCTGTGGGGCCGTGATGAAAGTTCTTGACAGCAGGCCGGCAGTTGGGGTATTGTTAGGCTCAGTTAAGAAGTAATCCTCTTTAAATCTGGTCCTGTGAGGCCAGAAAGGGTTCCCGATGGTAAGTCTCTCCAACAGACTAACGCCTTGGTGCGAATACAAACCTTCTCCCTGGAAGTGACGGGAGAAGGTTTTTTTGCGCCTTTTTTCCAAAGAGATTCAGGAGCCTGCTCGATGAACATGAGAGAAAAAGCCCTCATTCTGGACAAAGCCGGCATCGACCGGGCCCTGACGCGGATCGCCCACGAGATGCTCGAGAAAAGCAAGGGCGCGAAGGAACTCGGCCTTATCGGCATCCAGCGGGGCGGGGTGCACCTAGCCAGACGGCTGGCGGCAAAGATCCGGGAGATCGAGGGCGTCGACGTCCCCGTGGGCAGCCTGGACATCACCATGTATCGCGACGACCTGTCGACAAGAAAGTCCCAGCCCGTTCCGCAGGCCACGGACATCACCTTTGATGTCCAGGGCAAACTGATCGTGCTCGTGGACGACGTGCTCTTTACGGGCAGGACCATCCGCGCCGCGCTGAACAGCATCATGGACTACGGCAGGCCGAAGCGAGTCCAACTGGCCGTGCTGGTGGACAGGGGGCACCGCGAGCTCCCCATCCGTGCCGACTTCGTGGGCAAGAACCTCCCGACCTCGGCAAAGGAGAAGGTGGAAGTGATGCTCGCCGAGGACGGGGTCGAGGAGAAGGTCGTGATTCTCGGCGAATGAGGCTAATGCGGAATGCGGAATATCGTAGGGGCAACCCTATGTGGTTGCCCTGCTACGGGCGGCCACACAGGGCCGCCCCTACAGATTTATCCGTTACAATAGAGGTTGATCCATGTCACTCAGTTCAAAAGACCTGCTCGGCATTAAAGGCATGACCGTTGATGAGATAAAGCTCATCCTCGATACGGCGGCGACGTTCAAGGACGTGTCCGAGCGGGAGATCAAGAAAGTTCCGACGCTCCGGGGCAAGACCGTGATCAACCTGTTCTACGAGGCGAGCACAAGGACCCGGACGTCCTTTGAGCTGGCGGGCAAGCGCCTGTCGGCGGATGTGATCAATATCTCCCCATCGAGCTCGAGCGTGGTCAAGGGCGAGACGCTCCTGGATACGGCGAGAAATATAGAAGCCATGAAAAGCGACATCATCATCATCCGCCACTCCTGCTCCGGCGCGCCGGAGTTCCTGTCCACACGGCTCAAGAGCTCGGTGATCAACGCAGGCGACGGTTTCCACGAGCATCCCACACAGGCCCTGCTCGATATGTTCACCATCCGGGAAAAGCTCGGCAGGCTCGACAACATCACCGTTGCCATCGTGGGCGACATCATGCACAGCCGCGTGGCCCGTTCGAACATCTACGGCCTCACGACCATGGGGGCCGAGGTCCGCGTCTGCGGTCCGGCAACGATGATCCCCGCGGGGATCGAGAAACTGGGGGCGCGGGTCTATTACGACATGGATGAGGCGGTGAAGGGCGCCGACGTGGTCATGATGCTCCGGCTGCAGCTCGAGCGCCAGGCAGCGGGGCTCTTTCCGGGCGTGCGGGAGTACGCGGGACTCTACGGGCTGAATCGGACGCGGCTGGACCGTGCGGAGAAAAAGGTAGTTGTCATGCATCCCGGCCCCGTGAACCGCGGGGTCGAGATCGCGTCCGATGTGGCGGATAATCAGTCGGTCATCCTCGACCAGGTAACGAACGGCGTGGCCGTCCGCATGGCGGTGATGTTCCTGCTGTCCGGCGGAGCGAAGGCAGAAGCGTGATGAATGCGGAATGCGGAATGCGGATTACGGAATGCGGTGAAAAGGTTTAGCCATGAACATTCTTATCAAAAACGGCCACATCATCGACCCGGCGAACAAGATTGACGAGAAGCTCGATATCCTCGTCTCGGACGGAAAGATCGCGAAGCTCGGCAAGCCGGGCTCGCTTGCGGGGAACGGCGCCCGGGTGATCGACGCCGCGGGCAAGATCGTTGTGCCGGGGCTGATCGACATGCACGTGCATCTGCGCGAACCGGGGTTTGAGTATAAAGAGACGATCGCTACGGGCACCGCGGCGGCCAGGGCCGGAGGCTTTACCTCGGTCTGCTCCATGCCGAACACCAATCCGGTAAACGACTGCCGGTCCGTGACGGAGTTCATCATCTCCCAGGCCGCCAAAGAGGCAGCGGCGCGGGTATTTCCCATCGGCGCAATCACCAAGGGCTCCAAAGGCGAAGAACTGGCCGAGATGGGCGAACTGCATCAGGCAGGGTGCGTTGCAATCTCGGACGACGGCAAGCCGGTGATGAATGCGGCCATCATGCGCCGGGCCATGGAATATTCGAAAATATTCGACCTCGCGGTGATCTCGCACTGCGAAGACGCGAGCCTCTCGGCCAAGGGCGTCATGAACGAAGGGTTCGTGTCAACGGAGCTGGGGCTCCGGGGAATTCCCGCAGCAGCCGAGGATGTGATGACGGCCCGCGACATCGCCCTCGCCGGGCTGACCGGCTGCCGGTTGCATATCGCCCATGTGAGCACGGCGGGCTCGGTGCGGCTGATCCGCGAGGCAAAGCAGCGGGGCGTGAAGGTCACGGCGGAGACCTGCCCGCATTACTTTACGTTGACCGATGAGGCGGCCCGGGGGTACAATACGATGGCGAAAATGAATCCGCCGCTCAGGACCGCTGAAGATGTGGCTGCCATCAAGCAGGGCCTCAAGGACGGGACCATCGACGTTATCGCCACGGACCACGCGCCGCACGGGATGGACGAAAAATCGGTCGAGTTCGACTACGCGCCCTTCGGGATCGTGGGGCTGGAAACGGCGCTCGGGCTGACGTTCAAGCTGGTGCAGGAAGGAACGCTTGCGCTGTCCGAGGCGGTAAGGAAACTCAGCATGAATCCCTCGGAGATACTCAAACTGAATAAGGGCAGCCTCGCGTCCGGCGCCGATGCGGACATCACGATCATCGATCCGAATGTCGAATGGACCGTGGATGCAGCGCAGTTCATATCAAAGTCAAAGAATACGCCTTTCAATGGCTGGAAGCTCAAGGGCAGGGCGGTACAGACGATGGTGGGTGGAAAAATTTAGTGCGGAATGCGGAATATCGTAGGGGCAACCCTATGTGGTTGCCCTGCTTCGGGCGGCCACACAGGGCCGCCCCTACTAATGAGAGACAACAGTCGAATGAGAAAGTGGTTCACAGCGGTTTTGGTGACCGTGCTGACGGCTTCTGTTGCCTTTGCCGCCCAGGACCAACAGATCAGCCGGAAGCTCGCGGCCCTGGAGAAGATACAGGGGAAGTTTTCCTTCGTGGTGCTGGGCGACAACCGGTCCGGCGATGACGAATATCGCAAACTCATCTCCATGGCCATGGAGCGGAAGCCGGACTTTATTGTAAATACCGGCGACCAGGTGCCCACGCAGGGGAATCTGAAATACTGGGCCCGCTTCCAGGAACTGTCGAAGCCCGTCACGGTGCCGTACTTTCTCACCGTGGGGAACCATGATGTGAGCGACATTGACAGCGAGCTGATGTACAAGGAAGAGGTTGACCTTCCGGGGAACGAGCTTTATTACTCGTTCACGGCGGGGAACTCACTCTTCATCGTCCTCGACTCCCACCTTACGGGGGAAGAGAAAAAGATCACGGGCGAGCAATATAAATGGCTGGAAGGGGTGTTTGCAAACTCCTCCCGGAAACACAAGTTCGCGTTCATACACCATCCGCTGTATCCCGACAAAGATAAAGGAAGGCACTATGGCGGCAGCCTCGACAAGTATCCGCAGGAGAGGGACCGGCTTCAGGCGCTCTTTGTGAAGAATAACGTGACCATCGTATTTACGGGTCACGACCACCTGTATCTCCGAAAGACGGTGGATGGCATTCCGCATATCATTGCCGGCGGAGGCGGAGCGCCGCTCTATGCCTCTGACAAAGAGGGCGGGTTCTATCACTTCATTCTCGTGATTGTAGAGGGGGACAGGGCGAGCGGAGAAGTGGTGGATATCAAGGGACAGGTGAGGGACAAGTTCTGATATGGAGCGAGCCGACCGTGTCGGCGTTGAATGGAAAAACGGCAACATGGTTGCCTCGGTCCAAGAAATGCGGTAAAAAGGACGGCATGGTATGAAAAAGGCGATTCTTGCACTGGCAGACGGTATGGTGTTCGAGGGGACCTCCTTCGGCGCTGAAGGGGAGACTTCCGGCGAGGTGGTGTTCAATACGAGCATGACCGGCTATCAGGAGATTTTGACTGATCCTTCGTACAAAGGCCAGATCGTCACGATGACCTATACCCAGATCGGGAACTACGGCGTGAACGACGAGGACGTGGAGTCCGCCGGGCCCTGCGTGGAAGGCTTCATCGTGAAGGAGTACCTGGACTTCCCGAGCAACTGGCGGGCAAAGAAGTCCCTTCATGCATATCTCAGCGAGCACGGGATCGTGGGCATCCAGGGGATCGACACGCGGGCGCTGACGCGCCATACCCGGGACTTCGGCGCGCAGCCGGGCGTCATCTCCACCAAAGACCTGGACCCCGGAAGCGTCGTCGCCAAGGCACAGAAGCTTCCGAAGATGAGCGGCCTGGACCTGGTCAAAGACGTCACCTGCAAGAAACCCTATCACTGGGATGAGGCTGACTGGACCTTGGAGACGGGTTACGGCAGGATAGCCTCGAGCAACTATAAAGTCGTAGCATATGATTACGGGATCAAGCGCAATATTCTCCGTCTGCTCACGAGCGCCGGATGTGACGTGACGGTGGTCCCTGCGACGACGTCCGCGGACGAGGTGCTCGCCATGGATCCCGACGGCGTTTTCCTGTCAAACGGGCCGGGAGACCCCGAGCCGGTCACCTACGCCATCGACAATATCAAGAAGCTCCTGGGAAAGAAGCCGATCTTCGGCATCTGTCTGGGGCAGCAGCTCCTGGGACTTGCCCTGGGAGGAAAAACGTACAAGCTCAAGTTCGGCCACCACGGCGGGAACCAGCCGATCATGGATCTGACCACGCGCAAGGTCGAGATCGCGGCCGAGAACCATGGCTTCGCGGTGGACATGGAGACGGTGAAGGACAAGGTCGTGATGACGCACATGAACCTGAACGACAAGACCTGTGAAGGCATCCGGCATAAGACCCTGCCCGCATTCTCGGTGCAGTACCACCCCGAGGCGTCGCCGGGGCCGCACGACAGCAGGTACCTCTTTCAACGGTTTATTGAGATGATGGAGAACGAACGGAAAAAAGATACTCTCGCAAAGGCGCAAAGCACGCAAAGAGCGGCGAAAGTCAGTTAAGGTGAATTAAACCATTGCGCTCTTTGCGTCTCTGCCGGCGACCGGTTTTGTTTCATGGCGTTATTGCTTGCTAAAAATGAATTTGCCGAGCGTATCGAGGCTGCATATAAACTCCTCGAATCTTGCCGTGTCTGCCCCCGCGAGTGCGGGGTGAATCGGCTTGAAGATAACAAGTCAGGCTTTTGCAAGTCAGGGTTGAACCCGGTCATATCGAGCGTGAGCCCGCATCATGGCGAAGAGCCGCCGCTGTCAGGCACCAGGGGTTCCGGCGCCATATTCTTCACAAACTGCAATCTGCGCTGTGTCTACTGCCAGAACTATCCCATCAGCCAGATGGGGAACGGCGCGGAGCGGACCATCGGGGAACTGGCCTGCCAGATGCTGTATCTCCAGGAGCAGGGCTGCCACAACCTCAACCTGGTTACGCCGACGCACTTCATGCCCCAGATGCTGAAGGCGCTGGGAATCGCGAAGGAGCGGGGCTTTACCCTGCCCATCGTGTACAACACGAGCGGATATGAATCTCTTGAAGCGCTTCGGATCCTTGACGGCATCGTGGACATTTATCTTCCCGACATGCGGTACTCCGACAACGCGGCGGCCATGAAATATTCCAGCGCCCCGCACTATCGGGAGATCAACCGGGCGGCGATCAAGGAAATGTACCGCCAGGTGGGCAACCTGGCGCTCGATGAGATGGGCATTGCCAGGCGGGGCCTTATCATCCGCCATCTCGTTCTGCCCGGCGGGCTGTCCGGAACAGAGGAGATCATGAAGTTCCTTGCCGAGGAGATCTCGAAGGACGTATACATCAGCCTCATGGCCCAGTACTTCCCTGCATACAGGGCGAAGGAGTTCAAGGAGCTCTCGCGCAGGGTCACCTCCGCGGAGTACGAAGAGGCGTATCAGATCATGGAGAAGTATGGGTTGGAGAACGGCTGGGTGCAGGAGCATGACGGCTGACGCCGATTGTAAATTGAAAATTGTAAAGTGCAAATTGGAAAATGAAACATTACTGATCCTCATTCTAAAATTTTCAATTTTCAATTTCCAATGCGTTAAGGTTTGAGAGGAAGGGTTACATGCCGAAGCGGACAGACATCAAAAAGATCCTCATTATCGGCGCGGGGCCGATCGTGATCGGGCAGGCCTGTGAGTTCGACTACTCGGGTGTGCAGGCCTGCAAGGCGCTCAAGGAAGAAGGGTACGAGATCGTCCTCGTGAACTCGAACCCGGCCACGATCATGACCGATCCGGAGATGGCGCACCGCACGTACATCGAGCCCATCACGCCGGACGTGGTCGAAAAGATCATCGAGCGCGAGCGGCCCGACGCGCTCCTCCCGACCATGGGCGGCCAGACCGCGCTCAATATCGCGGTCTCTCTTGCCGAGTCGTGGGCGCTCGAAAAATACGGCGTCGAGCTTATCGGCGCCAAGCTTCCCGCCATCAAGAAGGCCGAAGACCGGGAACTCTTCAAGGAGGCCATGGAGAACATCGGCCTCGCGGTGCCCAAGAGCGGCTTCGCAACGAACCTGGACCAGGCCTACGAAATTCTGGAGACGGTCGGTTTTCCCGCCATCCTGCGGCCTGCCTTTACCCTCGGAGGCACCGGCGGCGGCATCGCGTACAACCGCGAGGAGTTCACCGAGCTGATCACGCGCGGCCTGGACGCGAGCCCGGTGCACCAGGTGCTCGTCGAGGAGTCCGTCGTCGGATGGAAGGAATACGAGCTTGAAGTGATGCGCGACTCCAAGGACAACGTGGTGATCGTCTGCTCCATCGAAAACCTCGACCCCATGGGCGTCCACACCGGCGACAGCATCACCGTTGCGCCTGCCCAGACGCTCACGGACAAGGAATACCAGATCATGCGCGACGCCTCGCTCCGGATCATCCGCGAGATCGGCGTGGACACGGGCGGCTCGAACATCCAGTTCGCCGTGGACCCGAAGAACGGACACATGGTCGTCATCGAGATGAACCCCCGCGTTTCGCGGAGCTCCGCCCTGGCGTCCAAGGCCACGGGCTTTCCCATTGCGAAGTTCGCGGCCAAGCTTGCCGTGGGCTACACCCTCGACGAGATCCTGAACGACATCACGAAGGCGACGCCGGCCTCCTTTGAGCCGACCATCGACTACGTCGTCGTAAAGTATCCCCGGTTCGCCTTCGAAAAATTTCCCCAGGCCGACGCCACCCTCACCACGCAGATGAAGTCCGTGGGCGAGGCCATGTCCATCGGCAGGACCTTCAAGGAGTCCTTCCAGAAGGCGCTGCGGTCCCTCGAGATCGACCGCTACGGTCTCGAGTCCCGCCGCGAACGCGACGGCGACGTGGAACACGGGATCGCCGACATCCGCCAGAAGATCAGCGTGCCCAACTGGGAGCGTCTCTGGTACATTGCCGACGGCTTCCGGGCGGACATGAGCGTGGACGAGGTGTTCAACCTTTCGAAGATCGACCCGTGGTTCCTGCACCAGATCAAACAGATCGTTGATATGGAAAAAGAGCTTCGAGAAAGAGGGTCGCGCGTCCTCTCGGAAACGTCCTCGTCCCTCGACCATCCCCTCAGGATCGCGAAAGAATATGGTTTTTCCGACCGGAGGCTTGCCAAGCTCCTCACGACCACGGAAGAGGCGGTGCGCAAGGCGAGAAAGGGGCTGGGCATTACCCCGGTGTTCAAGACCGTGGACACCTGCGCGGCGGAGTTCGAGGCGCATACGCCGTATTTATATTCAACGTACGAAAAACCGTTTTATCAGTTAGGGAGCTCAGGGATTCAGGAGTTAAAGAGTTCAACTCCGCACTCCTCAACTCCCCAACTCCTTAACTCGGCAGAATGTGAGGCAAACCCGACCGACCGTAAGAAAGTGGTGATCCTCGGCGGGGGACCGAACCGGATCGGCCAGGGCATCGAGTTCGACTACTGCTGCGTCCATGCCGCCTTTGCGCTCAAGGAAGATGGTTTCGAAACCATCATGGTGAACTGCAACCCCGAAACAGTCAGCACGGACTACGATACGTCGGACCGCCTCTATTTCGAACCCTTGACACTGGAAGACGTTTTCCATATTATAGAGCGAGAACGGCCGGTGGGCGTGATCGTCCAGTTCGGCGGACAGACGCCGCTCAAGCTTGCGGCGCCCCTCGAAAAACTGGGCGTTCCCATCCTCGGTACGTCGCCCGACAGCATCGACCGGGCAGAGGACCGGAAGCGCTTCAAGGAACTGCTGGAAAAACTGGGCCTGCGGCAGGCGGAGAGCGGGACCGCGGTTTCCTGCGACGAGGCCGTGGAAGCGGCGAACCGCATCGGCTACCCCGTCATGGTACGGCCGTCATACGTGCTCGGCGGACGCGCCATGGAGATCGTCTACGACGAAGAGAGCATCCGGAACTACATGACGAGGGCGGTGAAGGCGTCCCCCGACCGGCCGGTGCTCGTTGACCGGTACCTGGAAGACGCCGTCGAGATCGACGTGGACGCCATCTCCGATGGAAAAACCGTCGTCGTTGCCGGCATCATGGAACATATCGAGGAGGCGGGGGTCCACTCGGGAGATTCGGCGTGTTCGCTCCCTCCGTTCTCGCTCCCCCGGGACATCATCGGCGAGATCGACCGCCAGACGAGGACCCTTGCGCTCGACCTCGGCGTGATAGGTCTTATGAACATTCAGTTCGCCGTCAAGGACGGCCTGGTCTATGTCCTTGAGGTGAATCCGCGGGCCTCGAGAACGGTCCCCTTCGTCAGCAAAGCCATCGGCGTGCCGCTCGCAAAACTTGCGGCCCGGGTCATGGCGGGCAAGACCCTCGCCGAGCTCGGCTTCACCAGCGAGGTGAAGATCAAACACATCGCGGTGAAGGAGGCGGTCTTCCCCTTTGCCAAATTCCCCGGCGTGGACACGCTCCTTGGTCCCGAAATGAAATCCACGGGCGAGGTCATGGGCATTGACATGGACTTCGGCATGTCCTTTGCCAAGTCGCAAATAGCGGCAGGCAACCCGATGCCGATGGCGGGCCGCGTATTCATCAGCGTGAAGGACAAGGACAAGCCTGCGGTGTTCGAAGTAGCGGCGGGACTTGAGAAAGCGGGATTTACCCTGGTGGCCACCCGGGGGACCGCCGAGTATCTCCGGAAGCGGGGGGTGGCCGTCGAGACCGTGAACAAGGTGTTCGAGGGCAGGCCGCACATCGTGGACAGCATCAAGGACCGGCAGATAGACCTGGTGATCAATACGGTCCACGGCGCGGAGTCGCAAAAGGACTCCTATTCCATCAGGCGCACGACGCTCACCCAGGGCATCCCGTACTTCACCACGATCTCGGCGGCGAAAGCGGCGGTAAAGGGCATCGCGGCGATGAAAGCGAAGCCGTTCCAGGTAAAATCCATCCAGGAGTATCAAAAGCAATGACGACCAGGGTTCCCATGACCAAAGAGGGCTACGAAAAGATCAAGAAAGAGCTCGACCGTCTGATCAAGGTCGAACGGCCCAAGAACATCAAGGACATCGAGGAAGCGCGCGCCCACGGCGACCTTTCGGAAAACGCCGAGTATCATGCCGCCAAGGAGCGCCAGGGGCACATTGACGCCAAGAAGCGCGAGCTTGAGCACAAGCTGGTCCACGCCCAGATCATCGACGTGTCGAGGCTTACGAACGAAAAGGCGGTATTCGGCGCCACGGTGACGCTGGGGGACACGGACACCGGCGAGACCAGGAAGTACACCCTCGTGGGGCAGGAGGAGGCCGATATCAAGAAGGGGAAGATATCGGTGCAGTCTCCCGTCGGCAAAGCGCTCATCGGCCACAAGGTGGGCGATGTGGTCACCATCAAGGCCCCCGGCAAGACCGTGGAATACGAGATACAGGAGATCGAGATTGCCTTTGACTAAGCTGCACAAGGCAACAATTCTTGTTCACACCCCCGTCGGCAAAGAGTACTACCGCATCGTACTCAGGGCGCCGGAAGCGGCCGCTGCCGCGCTTCCCGGCCAGTTCGTGATGCTGAGAGTGTCCGAGACCATGGACCCGCTGCTCGCGCGGCCCTTCGGCGTCTCGTCCATCATCTCAAAAAGCTCGCTTGAGCTCTACTACCGCATCGCAGGCAGAGGCACGGCCCTGCTCTCGTCCCTGGAGCCGGGACAGAGGCTCTCGATGCACGGCCCTTTCGGAAAGGGTTTCCCCGTTCCCCCAAAGGGCTCGGCGCCGGTCCTCGTTGCGGGAGGAAGCGGGTTTCCTCCGCTCCTTTTTTTCTCCCATCGTTTCGGCGCCCGTGCTCATCTGTTCCTCGGCGCCCGGAACAAAGAGTGCCTGCCGCCGCCGGCCGTCATCAAGAAGTTCAAAGATGATTTGGAAAAAGTGCATATTGCCACCGAAGACGGGAGCAGGGGAACAAGGGGCGTGGTGACGGACCTCCTTGCCGCCTACCTCTCCGGACTCGACGGAAAGGTCCCGGCGGCGATCTACGCCTGCGGTCCCCGGCCCATGCTTGCGGCGGTGAGCGGTCTCGCGGCTGAACGTTCCGTTCCCTGTTACGTCTCCATGGAAGAGCGCATGGCCTGCGGCCTCGGCGCGTGCATGGGCTGCTCGGTGGGCGTGAAGACCGGCGGCTACAAACGGGTCTGCAAGGAAGGCCCGGTGTTTGAGGCAGGGGAGATCGAGTGGGGATGTCGAGAGTCTAACGAGTCTAAAGGGTCTGAAGAGTTTTTGACTCTTAAGACTCCATAGACTCAATGAACTCGATAGACTGATATGCTATGATATCTAAAATCAAAACAAAACCCGACCTCTCCGTCGACTTCGCCGGGATCAAGCTCAAGAACCCCGTGCTCACCGCATCGGGCACCTTCGGGTACGGCGAGGAATACGCGGACTTTGTGGATCTCAATACGCTCGGCGGCGTCATTGTAAAGGGCATCTCCCTCAGGCCCATCACGGGCAATCCTCCGCCGCGCATCTGGGAAACGCCGTCGGGCATGCTGAACGCCATCGGTCTCGAAAACCCCGGCGTCGATGTTTTCCTGACCGAGAAACTTCCCTATCTCAGGAAATTCGACACCGCGGTCATCGTGAACATCTTCGGCTACAGCTTCGAGGATTACGTGGCCGTGGCGGAGCGCCTCGACGGAGTTCCCGGCGTCTCCGGCCTCGAGGTGAACATCTCCTGCCCCAATGTCAAGGCAGGGGGTATCGTCTTCGGCACGGACCTGAAGGCGGCCTTCGAGCTCCTGTCCGCAATCCGGAAGGCCACGAAACTGCCGGTCATCGCCAAGCTCTCGCCGAACGTAACGGACATCACCGAGTTCGCCAAAGCGGCCCGGGACGCGGGGTGCGACGGGCTGTCGCTCATCAACACGCTTCTCGGCATGTCCATCGATGTCCGGTGCAGGAAGCCGAGGCTTGCGAACTGGACCGGCGGTCTTTCCGGCCCCGCGATCAGGCCGGTGGCCGTGCGCATGGTCTGGCAGACGGCGAAGGCGGTCCCGCTTCCCATCATCGGCATGGGAGGGATCGTCACCGCCGAGGACGCCCTTGAGTTCATTCTTGCCGGGGCATCGGCAGTGGCCGTGGGGACGGCCAATTTTATCAACCCCCGGGCCACCGTCGATGTCCTCGAAGGCCTTGAGACGTTCATGACGGAGCAGGGCGTCGGCGCCATAGGGGACCTCGTCGGGAAGGTGAGCGCCGGATGACGATCGTATCCAGCCTCAAGACCAAGATCATCGTTTCCGTTTCCGCCATCCTGTCGGTGACGATCGGGCTGGGAACGTGGATCAACATCGGCTACCAGCGGGCGCAGATGGAAGACGCCCTCGAAGACAACGTGCTCATCATTTCCAACACCATCGAGAAGAGCCTCGCCACCGCCATGCTCCAGGGCAAAAGCAGGGAGGTGCAGAGCATCCTCGAGGCCGTGGGCGGATATCACAACATCCAGCAGGTCAAAATATTCAGCCCCACCGGCGTGATCCTGAAAGCCTCGAGGCGCTGGACGATCGGAAGAAGGGTGGACGCGTTGACGCAGAAGTGGTTCCTCGAAGGAAAGTTCAAAAAGCCCATCAAGCGGCGAAGCGAAGGAATTTTCTCCGTGCTCTTCCCCATCGAGAACGCCGAACCATGCATGCATTGCCACGGGTCCAAAGCGAAGCTGAACGGGATCCTTGCGGTGGAAGTTTCCATGGCCCGGACGCAGGAGAAGGTGGGCGAGCTCTCGAAGACCATGTTCCTCTGGGCCTTCGGGATCACGGCGGTTCTCGCCATCTCTCTCTCGCTGTTCCTCACGCGCTTTGTCACCACCCCCATTCAAGACCTCATGAGGACCATGGAGCGGGCCGAGCGGGGGCTCGAAGCCCGGGTGGAAGTGCGCAGCGCCGATGATATCGGCAGGCTCGGCGAGGCCTTCAACTCGCTCCTGTCCAAGCTTGAACGGGCGCGGCGCAGAGTGGAACGGTACCACTATGAGCAAATGAAGCGGGCGGACCGCCTCGCCTCCATCGGCGAGATGGCGGCGGGCATTGCCCATGAGATCAAGAACCCCCTGGCGGGGATCGCGGGCGTGATCCAGGTGCTCAAGAAAGATCTTCCGCCGGGCGACCAGAAGCGTTCCGTGCTGGAAGAGGTGCTGTCCCAGGTGGAGCGCATGGACAAGGCGGTGCGGAACCTGCTGTCCTTTGCCCGTCCGCGGGAACCGAAGATGACGCCCGTGGACATCAATGAAGTGATCGGCAGGCTCCTCGAGTTCCTTGCGCCCCAGTTTGCCAAATACGCCATCACGTCCGAGCGTAAGCTTGCAAGCGGCATTCCCTGGCTTTCTCTGGACCCGGACCTGATGCAGCAGGCGTTCCTGAACATCGCACTCAATGCCATCCAGGCCATGCCGGAAGGCGGAAAGTTTACGGCCGAGACCAGGGTCGATAATCCTGCTCCGGACGCACCGGGGCAGGTAACGGTCATATTCACCGATACGGGCAAAGGCATTTCCCCGGAAAATGTGAGCAAGATTTTCAGCCCCTTTTTCACCACCAGGCAGCAGGGTACGGGTCTGGGGCTCTCCATCACCCAGCGCATCATTGAGCAGCACGGCGGCGAGATCAGCGTTGCGAGCCACCAGCAGGGCAAAGGGGCAAGTTTTACCATAACCGTGCCGTACCCTGATCCCCAAAATGGGTCTTAACAAGGAGCCCCTATGCCGCAGAAGATACTTGTCGTGGACGATGAACAACTGATTCGCTGGACGCTGGAACAGCACCTCGTAAAGGAAGGCTACGACGTGACCACCGTAGAGTCAGCGGAAAAAGGGCTCGAGCTCATCAACGAGGAAGCTCCGGACCTGGTCCTCCTGGACAATCGCCTGCCGGACATGAGCGGCCTCGAACTGCTGGAAAAGATCAATGTCCAGGAGCGGGGCCTCATGGTCATCATGATCACGGCGTACGGCATGGTTGAGACCGCGGTAAAAGCCATGAAGCTGGGGGCCTACGACTATATCAGCAAGCCCTTTAATCTCGAGGAGATCACCTTCGTCATCAAGAAGGCGCTCGAGGCCGGCTCCCTCAGGAAGCAGGTGACCCTGCTCAGGCAGCAGTGCAAGGGGCAGGTGGACGCCCTCATCGGCGAGAGCGAAGAGCTGGCGAAAGTAAAAAATCTCATCCTCAAGATCGCCAAGAGCGACGCCACCACCGTGCTGATCCAGGGGGAAAGCGGCACGGGCAAAGAGCTTGTGGCCAGGGCCGTTCACGCGAGCAGCGCGCGGGCGGACAAGCCGTTTATGGCGGTCAACTGCGCCGCCCTTCCGGTGACGCTCCTGGAAAGCGAGCTCATGGGGCACGAGAAGGGGGCATTCACCGACGCCAAGGCCGCCAAGAAAGGCCTGTTCGAACTGGCGGACGGCGGCACGGTGTTCCTTGATGAAATCGGAGACATGGACCTGAGCATGCAGGCCAAGCTCCTCCGCGTACTGGAAAACAAGACCTTCAAGCGGGTTGGAGGGGTGAAGGACATCACAGTGGATGTGCGGGTGATCTCGGCCACGAACCAGGATCTGTCCAAGGCCATCAGCGAGGGCAGATTCAGAAAGGACCTGTACTACCGGCTCCAGGTGGTGCCCGTTAACCTTCCGCCGCTCCGCGAGCGCGGAGATGACGTCCTGCTTTTGGCGCGATACTTCATCACGTACTTCAACCAGGAGCTGCACAAGAATGTACGCGGCCTCTCGAAAGAGGTGGAGCAGATCCTCCTCCTCTATCCCTGGCCGGGCAACGTGAGAGAGCTGAAGAACGCCTTGGAGCGGGCCATGATCCTGGATGTCGATACGGACCTTCTGCCGGAGCACCTCCCCCAGGAAATTTTGGAGAACCGGCACGAGGCGGCCACGGGCATGCCCGTCTCTCTCGACGGGTTCGCTATTCCCGATCAAGGCATCTCCATGGAAGATGTGGAACATGCGCTCGTCAAAAAGGCCCTCGAGATAGCCGCGGGCAATCAGACGAAAGCCGCCCAGCTCCTTCGCATGCCGCGGGACGCGTTCCGGAGGCGGATGAAGCGGTTCGGAATCATATGAGCGGTTACGAACACCCGTGAGCGGATATGCTCAGGCAGTGAATGAAGATGCGACTGTCATCATTGAGTTTCACTTTACAATTCAATGCATTAGTATGTCGCTGCTCCTAATTTTGCAGGCATATTTATTGCAAAGTTGGTCGTAACTACTCAGGTCAGCCACTTCGCTTCGGCGCAAGGCGCGCCAGCGTGCTATTGCCCTTCACGCTGTCGGCGCCCGTACCCGCAGCGCTTTCGCTGCGCACGCGCTGTTTTGGCTGAAGTGGCGCTGCCATGACGGTCACGGCGCGCTTTTTTGCGCCTGTGCTCAGCGGCAGACCTGAGCTGTTACAGTTGATCAAAGATAATCTCTTCGTTACGCCCTCGGGGGTCACTCATGAAAACCGTCCAAGCATTTGTATTTCACGCCGCGCTTTTTTTTGCGCTCTCCGTTACGCCCCTTCTTATTTTCCTGTCTGAAGCCCCCGCACAGACCGACTCCTGCGTGACATCCAGATGCCACTCGTCCATGGGCAAGGCCGCGGTAGTGCATAATCCGGTAAAAGAGGGCATGTGCGCCGCCTGCCATCTGGTTGTCCAGGAACCGGCGAAGAAAACGAAACATCCGGGCAACCTCACGATCACCCTCGCCCAGAAGGGGCCGGACCTCTGCTCCCTGTGTCATGAACCGAAGAATAAAAAGAAAGTGGTGCACGCGCCCATTATGGGCGGGGACTGCACTTCATGCCACAACCCGCACCAGTCGCCCAACAAGGGCTTGCTCAAGGAGCCTATGCCGAAGCTCTGCTTCCAGTGTCATCCGGACGGAATGACCAGGCAGAAGGTCATGCATCCGCCCGTGGCTTCCGGCGACTGCTCCGGCTGCCATGACAACCACCAGAGTGATTTCCCCGGGCGGCTCGCGCAGCCGGGCAATGCACTGTGCTTCACCTGCCATCCTGACAAGGAAGAGGGGCTGAAGGACAAGAAAAAGACCGTGCACCCGCCGGTACGGGACTCCTGCGTCCAGTGCCACAGTCCCCACGGTTCGGCGAACCCCGCCATGATGAACGCTCCGGTGCCCGATCTCTGCGCCATGTGCCATCCCGCTGAGACGGACCGCGGCAAGAAGGCCGTCACCCGGCACAGCCCCGTTTCCGAGGGCAAAAAATGCATGAACTGCCACGATCCCCATGTTGCAGACCGGTCCAAGCTCCTCTTGAAGCGGGAGATGGAGTTGTGCCTCGGATGCCACGATAAAGAGCTCGATACGAAGAGCGGCAAGATAAACAACATGAAGGCCTTTGTTGAAGCGAACAAGAACGGCCATGGACCCGTGAAGAAGCAGAGCTGCGCCGGCTGCCATGACCCCCATGGGTCGGATTACTGGCGCCTGCTTGCGAAGTACTACCCGCCGGACTTTTACACGGCGTACTCCGACGGCAAGTACGCCCTCTGTTTCACCTGCCACAGCAAAGCGGCGTTCACCGAAATGATCACGACGAGGGCCACGGGTTTCAGAGACGGGGAAAAAAACCTGCATTTCCTCCACGTCAACAAGAGCATCAAGGGCAGATCGTGCAGGTCGTGCCATGAGGTCCACGCGGATAGCGGTCTTGCGCATCACGTGCAGGACGCGGTCGGGTTCAGCTACTGGTCCATGCCCATGAACTATACTCCGAATAAAAACGGGGGATCATGCGCGCCGGGCTGCCATGGCGAAAAGCGCTATTCACGGTAACCGTGGATACCACGGGGGCTCGACAGAGGAAGATGGGGAAAAACCGTTCACACATGGTTCTCAGAACAGGCCTGCTCATGGCAGGACTGCTCCTAACGGCAGCCGCCGGCGCGGTCCTGACGGCCGGTGAGGCACAGCAGCGGCCCGTTCCCGTGCTCTATCCGAAAGATCATTCCACCGTCGGAAGCCGGGTGAACCTCGTGCTCGATCCTGCCGCCGACTGGGCCGTTGTCCCGTTCTTTCAGGTCGTGGTGAACAAGAGGGAGTACCCCGTCGTGGACACGTCCGGCGGGCGCCATGCATTCCAGGGACTGCAACTGGAGCCGGAACTCAATACACTCTTCGTCAAGGTCCTTGTGCCCGCCGATAAAAAGAAGGAGTCCCTCAAGGTCGCCGGTGTTCGGGAAATCACGGTTTTCAATAAAGAAGGAATATTAACGCCTGTCCCGAAGGACTTCCGGCCGGAGTTTTTCCATACCCGGGAACAGGAGGCCGAGTGCTCCGGGTGCCACCGCCTGGAAGTAGAGCCGAAGGACATCAAACACGCCAAGCCCGAGGACGTGCTCTGCCAAACGTGCCATAAGGGCATCCCCTCGGGAGAGCATATACACGGTCCCGCGGCGGTCTGGAACTGTCTCGCCTGCCATAATCACGAACTCTACCCGGTGAAGTACCAGTTCTCATCGCACGATCCCTGGAAGGTGGTCAAGACCATACAGGCCGTGGAGCCGCAGGTGTTCACCATTCCATCGGCGTCCTTATATAAACCGGCCTCTGCTTCGTTCCTCCTTCCGAAAAATAAGATAAAAGAACTCTTCCTGGACGCGCTTACACACATCAAACAGAACCCGCGGGACAAGGTCCGCATCGAGGCGCACACGGACAATCAGCCCCTCGCAAAAAAGGCCGCGTTCAAGACCCGCCAGGCCCTCTCCGACGCCCAGGCAAAGGCCGTTGCGGCGCTGCTCAAATCATACGGTGTTCCCGTCAAGCTGACGACGGCCGTGGGCATGGCCGATAGGCTTCCCAGGGCGCCCAATGTCACCAAAGAGGGGCGCGAGCTGAATAGCCGCATCGAGCTCGTGGTCTATCCCGCGGACGTGAAGATCAAGAACAGCATGAACCTTCCCGTGCTCACGGACCGGGAGCGGGTCGTGGTAAACCTCTCCTACAGCAAGGGCCCGGCGGTCAGGAACATCCGTGTTGTCGACAGTCTTTCCCAGGGACGGCAGTACCAGAAGGGCAGCGGCCTGTTTCGCGGAAAGGCCCGGGAGCCGAAGGTAAAAGACGATGCGCTCACCTGGGAGCTCGGCGATATAGGCGCCGAGTTCCAGGAGACGCTTTCGTTTGTCGTGAAAAAAGGGAAAAAGGCGTCTCCCCTGTCCCCGGAGGTCAAAGTTGTCTACCTCTCCGGTCGCAACGATGTCAGCCGGATCTTTGATCCGAAATCGCTGGAACGGCGTGGTTCCACGGTTGCGGAAGCATGCTTCCGGTGTCATGACAGGATTTTGAGCGGCGCCTTCAAACACGGGCCGGCCGATGCCGGCTACTGCAACCTTTGCCACGACCCTCACGCGAGCCCGTACCCGACGTGGCTCAGGAAAGCGTCGTGGGACCTCTGCGTTTCCTGCCATGGGGAAAAGGCGAGCGGCAGGCACGTGGTGGCCGGCTTCAGCACCGGCACATCGCACCCCACAAAGGACAGGAGAGACGTCTCACGACCGGGCAAGCGGCTGTCCTGCGCGAGCTGCCACGAGCCCCACAGCGCCGAGACGAGGGACCTTTTTTCATTCAAGGCAAAAACGCGCTTCGAGCTTTGCAATTACTGTCACGCGAAAAAATAAAACGCTCACGGCCTTCACGCGACCCCTTTCCGACAGCGGACAAGGTGGTGTGATATACTGTAACTACCCAGGTCCCCTGTAGCGCCCTCATTTACTGAGGGCGACTAAACGTCGGGGATAAACCCCGACGCTACAACCTTTTGTGACTTCTGCGTCTTTTTGCGGCTGATCTGAGTAGTTACGAGATACTTATGAACATGAAGCAGGCAGTCGGCATCTTCATAGCGTTCCTTATGGTTACCGGTTGTGCCTTTATCGCCGGCAGGGATGAATCCCCGTCGCCGGCAGGGGGCCCGGAACTGAGGCTCCTGTTCGTCGAGACGCTCAGGAACGAGGCCAGCCTGCGCGGAGAAAGTCTCCGGGAACTTGCAAACGCCACAGACCCGGCAACGACTCTCCAGCGCCCCAACAGCGTGTTCGCCGACGCGTTCAGGGTCTATGTAACGGATACCTATCCCTACAAACCCGCGGGTCCCGGCGCAGTAACGAGCGCCCGGGTATTCGTGTTCGATCGTGGCGAGCGCACGGTGCGCGTCCTCGATAGCACCAAGGATGTGAGACTGCTCGCTCCTTCCTCCATCGCCGTGGACGCGACCGGCGTGATCTTCGTGTCCGATTCGCAGCAGGGAAGGGTCTTCGGCTATGACCGCAACGGCAGGCTCCTTATAGAGATCGGCAGGGCCGGTGATTTCTCGTCCCCCTCCGGCCTGGCAGTGGACAATGTCAGGAACAGGCTCTACGTGGCGGATTCCCACGCCCGGCAGGTCAAGGTGTATACCACCACCGGTAACTGGTTGACCGACATGAGCGGCTCCGGAACAACGGGATTTAAATCCCTCTCAGCAGTTACGCTTGACAGAGGGGGGAACCTCTACGTACTGGACGGCCGGGGGCTGCGGGTTTCCCTCTACGGCCAGGATGGAAAGTTCCTGAGAGACTTCAACATAACAGAAGATACGCCCGGCTTGTCCGTTCGGCCCAAAGGGATCGCCGTGGATTCCAGCGGCCACGTCTACATCACCGACAGCGTGAACAATAACGTCTTGATCTTCGACCAGGGAGGAAAGCTTATCCAGACCTGGGGAAGAACGGGCAGGCTCGCCGGAGATTTCTGGGCCCCCGCCGGTATTTACATAGATGATCACGATAATATTTATATCGCGGACCAGACCAACGGCAGGGTCCAGGTATTCCAGTACCTAAGATAACGGGTAATGATCGTGGAGGTTAAAACGGTTGTCGGCATAGGTTGCGAGGCCCGAATCGGACGGGCAGAGGGCGGAAGGATGCCCTATGCTCTATGCCCCATGCGCTATGCGCTCCTCATATTTCTACTCTTCATCTCCGCCTGCGGCCCGACGCCCCGGCCGCCTGAACCGGACAATCTCTTCTGGCCGTTGCCGCCCGAACCGCCGCGAATTCACTACATCCAGTCCATCTATTCCGACGACGATATCGGCAAGGTCTATTCCTTCTCGGAGAAGCTGTTCGGCAAGGACTATATCGACCGTTTACAGCGTCCCTACGGCGTGTTCGCGCGGGGCGGGAAAATTGCCGCGGCCGACATCGGCATGCAGGCGGTGCTGCTCTTCGACCTCGCGGCGAAGCGCCTGACCCTCGTCGGCGGGGACGGCACGATCCGGTATCCTTCGGCGGCGGTCGTGGATTCAGCGGGGAACGTCTACGTTGCGGACGGGCCGGGCGGGAAGATCGCCCTCTATACGCCGAAGGGCAAATACAAAACGGCCTTTCTCCTGAAAGGCGGCAAGCCGACGGGGCTTGCCCTGAATGAACAGCGCGGGCGCCTCTACGTAACAGACCTTCTCGGCCACCGGGTGGTGGTATTCGGCCTCGACGGCAAACAGCTCTTCGAATTCGGCGCTCGAGGCGACGCGAACGGGCAGTTCAACATGCCCCTCGATGTCACCGTTGACGCGCAGGGCACGGTGTACGTGCTCGACGCGCGGAACTTCCGGGTACAGCTCTTTGACCAGGACGGAAAGTTCATCTCCAAGTTCGGGTCCGCCGGAGACGGCCCGGGATTTTTCGCCAATCCCAAGGGCATCGCCGTGGACTCCGAAGGGCACGTTTACGTGACCGACGCGGCCTTCAGCAATTTCCAGATATTCGACCGCGCGGGGAACATGCTCCTGTCCGTCGGAAACCTGGGGCCCCGGCCCGGCGAGATGCACCTCCCCGCCGGCATATCCATCGATGAACATGACCGCATCTACGTGGCCGACCAGCTCAACGGCAGGATCGAAGTCTTTCAGTACCTCAAAGCTGAATGAATTTTCAAAAGCCTAACCCGGACAAGCCGGTACCAAAAGGGCATCTCTCGCAGAGCACGCGGAGGACGCAGAGTTAAATCAAAATCTCGAAGTCTTGGCTTTAACCCAGAATATGTTCTGAGTTTTTCTCTGCGCTCTCTTCGCCCTCTACGGTAGAATTTTGTCAGCGCCTTTATTCCGCACTCCGCAATTCCTTCCTGAGCCTTTTTCTATAATTCCTGTCCATCTCCGGTTCCCTGCTTCATTTCACACTCGTCATTTTTGGGAATTTTTGGTTAAGCTGATTTTTCCCTGTTTTTCCAGACAATAATAAAAAAACTCACCCAACCATATTTGTCTGTGAAAACTGATTTTCACTGCATCCAGCAATCGGCCGACAATCGCCTTTTGGTACCTTTTAACACCATGGTATCCGTATTCTTATGGAAGTTAAATTTTATTGAAAAAGGGCTTGACAAAAAGTTATTGTCTGTGCTACTTATAGTTTATCGTAATAAGTATTACATTTTTTTCTGGATTCTCCTCGCCCGGTCATCTTGTAACGCTTTGGAAAAATTGAATAATAGCAAATTCAGGCAGCGAACCGCTGCTTTGTCTCTGTTGCAGGCGAGGAGTGTCACCAACGCCAGCTGCGTATGTAACGTTTTGTTTATTAAGAAGTTATAAGCTGTGTTGAGCTTCTTGATCCACGGCCAACTGCCATTTTCAGTTTTAGGGGGGCTTTATGAATTCCAGAACGTATGAGTCCGCATTCCGAATTCCGAAATTTGGGCACACCCTCCTCTCTCTTCTGTCCTCTGTCATCTTACTTCTGAGTCTTGCCGCTTGCGGCGGCGGTAAAAGTAATTCCACTCCCTCAAACGTCGGCGGCGGGTACACGCTCCAGGTCTCCGGCGGGACGCTGAATGATGGTTCGGGAGTAAACGGCCTATCGGTCCTCGCAACGCTCAGAGACAGCGAGGGCTTTGGCCCTTATCAGACGTGGACCATCACCATTACCGACCCGGATAATAATACTTTCACTGTTGAATATAAAGACCCGCGCCTCGGCAGTTACATGAGCTGGGAATGGGCGGCTTACGATCCGCTCCCGGGGACCTATCGTGCTGCGGCAACAAACGGACTGGCTACTATATATTATGATTTTACGGTAACTGCGGGTACCATCTCGCGCCCTGCTCCCAATGCGAGTTCTCCCTCGGCAAGCAATACTATCACGATTTCCTGGCCTCCCGTTGACGGCGCCGGCTCGTATTCATACGATGTCTGTTCTCCATCTTCCACGTGCGTCAGCGGCATTACCACGAGCACGTCGGAGATCGTCAGCTTTGCGACCCTGACGCCGGGGGATTATCTCATCCAGGTCAAAGCCTTTGCTATTGATAGACAGGCCTTGTATGCAGACCATACGAGCTCACCCGCCTTTGCATCTCAAGAGAAAGTCTCGGAATACTCATTCTCCTATCCCGTCGGCACTACCGTGAATCCCGTGAATTACGAACTCAAGGCCGCAGGCGGGATACTGGATTACGGGTTCAGCGGAGGACCGGCAGGACCCATTTATGGTTTGGCGATCTGGACATCTCTTCAGGACGTCACGACCGGCAATCCCGTTGCCCCGACAGGCGACTGGAACATCGTGATTACGGCCCCCAGTGGAACCGTGATGAACTACATTTATCCCGCCAATGAGAGGCACTATGCATACTGGTATTATGGAATCGAGCCTGTAATAGGGGCATACACGGTTACGGCAACCTACGGAACAGCGTCAACTACGGCAGTCTTTACTATCGCGAGTACGGTTTCGGAAATGACCACTACATTTCCCTTGCCTACGGGGATCAGCGCATCGCTGTCCGGGGATGATATCAATATAACGTGGAATCAGGTGACCGGTGCACAGTCGTATTACGTCAGCCTCTATGCCGATGTCTGGAACAGTGGCACACAACAGTACGATTACATCGAGGTCTGGGGAGCATGGGTGAAGACCGCAGCCACAGTGATATCGAAGAGTACCAGCTCGATCCCCGCCGCACTCCAGGGTTACGCCTACATAACTGCCTATGAAGTGGACATGACGTCCGCTGCGCCGCCGGTAACAACGCCGACCAGGGCAGACATGTCGGAGAACTATTACGCGTATCAATTGCCTTTTTTGACGCCGTAGACCATGAATGAACCGGGTAATTAAGCCATATTAATCATCGAGAAAATGAAAAAAGGAGAAGGTGATGAAAAAATTATGGATAAGGAATATTAAAAACATTTTATCATTCTTGCCCTGTCTCTGATCGCCTCATGCGGCGGCGGAGGCGGAGGGGGAACAAGCGGCCCCGGCGCAACCCTGGTTTCGATCAGCGTGGCCCCGTTGAACCAGACAATTGCGAAGGGAGCGTTACAACAATTTATAGCCACGGGCACTTATTCCGACAGCACGACTCACGATATCACGTCTCAGCTGACCTGGACCTCATTAAGCCCCGGCGTAGCTACTATGTCCGCAACCACCTTCGGTCTTGCTTCCGGGGTCGCCGCAGGCACGGCAACGATCAAGGCGGCCTCGGGGAGCATCTTCGGCGCAGCAACATTGACGGTCGTCGAGCCGATACTTGTTTCAATAGCCGTAACGCCCGCGAATGCGATCGTTGCGAAGGGGTTGACAAGACAGTTTATTGCCACGGGCTCATACACCCCCGCTCTGACTCAGGACATCACTTCTCAGGTCACCTGGAGCACAACGAATTCGAGCATAGCCACTATGTCGACAACCACCGCCGGTCTCGCTTCGGGAGTCGCCACCGGGTCCACAACAATTACGGCGACCGATCCATCCACGAGCGTGCAAGGATCGACGACGCTTTCGGTAATGCTCCTCCTCGGCGGGTCGGTACAGGGTAATACGCTGAACCTCGCAAACACCGTGTCCACCTTTGCCGGCTCGGCAGGCGTTAACGGCCACACGGACGGCACGGGGACGGCGGCGCGGTTTTATCTGCCCACGGGCATCGCCACTGACGGCAGGAACCTGTACGTGACGGACACCAGCAACCATACGATCCGAAAGGTGGAGATCGCAACAGGAGCGGTGACGACGCTTGCCGGCCTGGCGCCTTTTTCCGGCTCGACCAACGGCACGGGAACAACGGCCAGGTTTAACAGTCCGTACGGAATCACCACGGACGGGACAAACCTGTACGTTGCGGACACCTATAACCACATTATCCGAAAGGTGGTGATCGCAACCGGCGAGGTGACGACCTTTGCCGGCATGAAAGGCACAAGCGGTTCCGTTGACGGCACCGGGACAGCGGCGGCGTTTTACTATCCCTACGGAATTACCACGGACGGGACAAACCTGTACGTTGCGGACACCTATAACCACACCATCCGGC
>CAKKPG010000012.1 GCA_919901555.1 Nitrospiria bacterium
CGTGCAACTCCGTGGTAAAGTTTCTTTTATGGTCTGAGGTTCACCTCGTTAAATTTCTTGTTATCTTACTTTGCGCCTTAGTGTCTTCGTGGCAGAGCTCTCGGTTTTTTCCTACCCATAAAACGCCGCCGTCATAACGGTGTCGAAGACAATGATCGTGAGCGTGGACGAGACGACGGCGACCATCGTCGAGCGGCCCACGTCTTCCGCTCCACCCTCGACGATGAGGCCGCGGTAGCATCCCACCATGACGATCACCACGGAATACACCACGGCCTTGACCATGCCGGAATAGACATCGGTGAAGGAAATCACATCGAGCGTCTCCCTCACATAGGTCTCCGCCCTGATGCCGAGGCGGGTCGAGCCGAACAGGAACCCGCCGAAGACCGCCGTGAAGTTCGCAAGCACCGTGAGGGCGGGGAGCGCGAGGAGCAGGCCGATGAACCGCTGGACGACCAGGAACCGGACGGGGTTGATGGCCATGGTCTCGAGCGCCAGGATCTCTTCGGAAACCTTCATGGTGCCGATCCGGGCCGTGAAGGCGGCGCCGACCCTTCCCGAAATGATGACGGCGGTGATGAGCGGACCCATCTCGCGGAAGATGGCCACCGCCACGAACCCCGGTATATAGCTGAGGGCGCCGAACTCCTTGAGTTGGAACGAGACCAGAACGGTCAGGGCAATGCCCAGAAGGGCCGAGACGGCAAGGATGAGGGGCAGCGACTGCGTGCCGACCTCGTCCACCTGTTCGAGCAGCCGCGCCTGCCTGCGCTTTTTTCCGTCCGACAGCACCACGGCAGTCTGTGCCAGGGTTTCCCGAAACAGGTAATACAGGCTGGACAGGTCCTGCAAAAAGGTGAAGAACCGCCTTCCGACGTGACCGAACAAGTTTGTCACCTCAGCTCCTGCAATCCATAATCCGTATCAGGGCAGCCGCATGGGTTTGACCCTGCGCGTCCATCATCCCTCATCCCTCTTCCCTCACAGCCCTGCCGAAGCTTCCGTCAGGGACGGGAATATCTCAAACACGCTCGCAAGCCTGGCAAGCTCGAACACGTCCCGAACAGACGGGCTCAGTTCCACGAGGCGGAGCCGCATCCCCTGTTTCATGCACGTCTGCATGGCCTCGACCATGGTCGCTATGCCGGAGCTGTCCATATAGCGCACCTGGGAAAGGTCGATAAAGAGGGCTTTGGCGCCCGGCGTCGCCTGCTTGAAAACATCGGACAGGGTGCTCCTGACATCGGGCGATGTGTTCATGTCCACGTCGCCCTTGAGCTTCATCAAGAACCCCGCATGCATCTTCTCCGTGGAAATCTCAACCTTCATCGAAAATCACCCTTCTCCAAACCCGGACAAGCCGGAACTGAAAACTTTTTTGCCACAGAGGACACAGAGATCACAGAGGTAAAATATAAAGCAAAATCACGTAGGTATGAACTTATTTCAAGCCTTTCTCTGTGTCCTCTGTGCTCTCTGTGGCTAAATTTTCTTTTCGCGGTTTTAGCAAAAATCACCGCTTTTCCTTCACCAGGGTGAGCACCGTGCCCTGGTCCTGTTCCGTGTCGTATCGCACCGTATCGAATACGGCGCCCATGAAATGCGTTCCCAGCCCGCCCGGCCGCACGTCCTCCAGCTTCCGGGGCGCTATCTTCGACGGGTCCGTTTTTTTGCCGAGATCCTTGAGCTGGATGGCGATCCGCCCCGCATCGGCGGTCACGACGAGCGTAATCGATTTGGCAGGGTCGCCTTCATAGGCATATTTGATGATATTGGAACAGGCCTCGTCCACGGCGAGAATAATTTTCCTCGCGTCCTTCTTCGAGAACCCGGAATCAATAATAATCGGATAAAGGGCGCTCCGGATGACGTAGAGGAACTTGGGGTGGCTCGGCACCGTGAGCGTCATGACGCCCCCGCCCTGCGCGCGCCTTTCCGTCGTCATTTTTTCTTTTTCCGTCACGGGATCCTTCCAAAACAGACGAGGGTAAGGTCGTCATGCTGGGGCGAAAGAGCGGTAAACCTGTTCACGCCCTCGATGATAGCGGCCTTCTGGGCATGGGGCTCTGCCGCGCCTTTTTTAATGACCGCTTCCAGTCTCTCGTATCCGTACAACTCCTCGCGGGCATTCATGGCCTCGATAATACCGTCGGTGTACAGGACCACCGTATCGCCCGGCTCCAGTCCGATTGCTTCCTGTCCGAACTTCATTCCGCTGAGGATGCCGAGGGGAGATCCGCCCGTGCTTTGGATTTTTTTGACCGACCCGTCCGCCCTTTTTACCAGGGGGGGAAGGTGGCCGGCGTTCGATATCGTGATGCTGCCTGACCGCGTATCGAGTTCAGCGTAGAGAAGGGTGGCGAACATCCCTCTCCTGCTCCGCTCCGCCAGGAGGTCGTTCAACCGGGCGAGGGCCGAGGCCGGGTCCGCTTCGGTGAACGCCAGCGTTCTCAGGTCGCTCCCCAGCTTTGCCATATAGAGCGCCGCCGGTACGCCCTTTCCCGACACGTCTCCGATGACGATCCCGATGCGGCCGTTATCGAGCATGATGAAGTCATAAAAATCACCGCCCACCTCCTGCGCGGGCGTGTAATGCGCGCTGAAGGAATATCCCGCGGCCTCGGGCGTCTTCTGCGGCAGAAAGCTCTCCTGGACCGTGCGGGCGAACTCCATGTCCTTCACGAGCCGCTGCTTTTCCATGAGGCTTCTGTGCATTTTTGCGTTGTCGATGGCGATGGCGGCCATGCTGCAGAGGGCGATGAACAGCTCCAGGTCGTCCCGGTCAAAGGCGTCTCCGTCCAGC
The DNA here is from genome assembly GCA_919901555.1 of Nitrospiria bacterium. Lineage (GTDB taxonomy): Bacteria > Nitrospirota > UBA9217 > UBA9217 > UBA9217 > CAKKPG01. The sequence continues at coordinate 2,807 of CAKKPG010000012.1, forward strand.
CGGTTGATGACCTGCGCGACCCCCGTAATACGGTCGCCCACCTTGAGCGGCACGGCGATCATGGACCTGGTCCGGTAGCCCGTGGCCTCGTCGTGGCCCCGGTAGAACTTGGGGTGGCTGTAGACGTCCTCAATGAGCAGGGGTTTTCCCTCCTGGGCCACGGCCCCGGCGATCCCCTGCCCCATCTTGAGCCGGAACTCCTGTTTCAGCTTTTCGCCCACGGCGCCGAGGGCGACCTGGTAAACGAGCTCATTCGTCTTCTCGTCGATGAGCATGAGGCTCGATGCGTCGGCGTTCATCACCTGCTTCGAGATGGTCATCACGTTCTCCAGGATCCGGTCCAGGTCCAGGGATGAGCTGATGAGCGTGTTCACCTCGATGAGCGTCGACAGGCGCTTTATCTTATGGTTAAGACGGGAGATTTCCGACTCGCGGGCCATGGAGTTAAAATAGCACAACAGGTGGACAGGGGTCAACCGGAAAGTGTGAAATACAGCAGGTAGCATACAGTAGGTAGTAAACTGGGGCAGCTCCTGTCTACTGTCTCCTGTCTACTGTCTCCTGTCTCCTGTCTCCTCCCTCCTACCTACTGCCTCCTACCTACTGCCTACTGCCTACTGTCTACTGCCTACTGTCTACTGCTTCTCAGCTTTCTGATCCTCTCCACGACGGGCGGGTGGGAATAGTAGAACTTCGCATAAAGCGGATGGGGATGGAGGTTCGAGAGGTTTTCCTTGGACAGCTTCACCAGGGCCGAGGCCATGGCCTCGGGGTTTTCGGTCAAGTCCGATGCAAAGCGATCTGCCTCCCACTCGTCCCTCCGGGACAGGAAACTGGAGAGGGGCGTAAGGGGGAACAGGACAATTGAGCCCAGGAACCCCAGGATAATTACCCGGCTATAGAAGGACAGATCGCCCAGGCCGAGCAGCCCGGGCAGTCCTTCCCATTGCACGAGGCGGGAAGCGAGGAACAGCCCGGCAAAGGCGGCGGCCTCGCTCAGGGCAATACGCTTCAGGACATGCCGCTTTTTCCAGTGCCCTACCTCGTGCGCAAGAACAGCGAGCAATTCCTCCTGGGTCATCTGTTGGATGAGCGTATCGAACAGGACGATGCGCTTCACCCTGCCGATGCCGGTGAAATAGGCGTTGGAATGGCGGCTCCGCCGGGAGGCATCCACCTGGAACACCCGGCTTACGGCAAGCCCGGCCTTTCCCATGAGTGTCCGGATTTTTTCTTCCAGCCCCTCCACGGCGAGCGGCTCGAACTTGAAGAAGAGCGGTTCGATCACGTAGGGAGAAATGTACATGACGAAGACGCCGAACACGAGCAAAAAGGCCCATACCTGGAGCCACCACCACTCCGGGCTCACCTGTATGATGCTGAGCGCCGACACGATGACGACTGCGCCAAAGACCGTGGAAATCGCGATGGTCTTTGCCAGGTCCGTCAGCCAGAGCTTTACCGTCATGGTGTTGAAACCGTACCGGTTTTCTATGATGAAATTCCGGTACAGGCTGAAGGGAATATCCATTACGGTGTCAAACGCAAGAAGGACGAGGAAAAAAAATACGCCGCCCCAGACGAATGAATTAGCCAGGGAAGCGATCCAGCGGTCATAGAAGGCGATGAGGCCCGCGAAGAGGAAAAGGACGAGAAGGACATTGTCTATGACGGACTCCACCAGCCCGACACGGCTGTTGTCGAAGGTGTAGTCCGAAATCCTCCCCAGGACCGATTCATCGACAACGCCCTGGAATTCGGTCGGGACCCTGTGGCCGTGGGTTTTCAGGTGTGAAAGATTCAGATATTTGAGCCGGTAACTCGCGCCGAGGACAAGGAGGTAGGCAATAAAAATCGTTGCGATCATATGCCGGTATCATACCGGCATTCCCGGACCGCGTCAAGGCAGAAGAGGGAAAATCCTTCACGCCTCTGCGGCCCCGCTACATGATAGAGTCTATTTACTGCAGAACTCTGTAACAGCCTGGGAGGGGAATCGCGAACCGTCTGAGGGAAAAAAGTGAAAGGACAAAAAACAAGGCGTCCCGATGTCGTGTTGGGCTGATGCCCCCGGAAGGGTCGGCTCATCGGGACGCCCAAACAACGGCGCTGTCGGCGTTTCGGAGACTTGGCCCGGAAATTTTGCCGTAACGTGAGTGAGCCGGAAGCGCCTCGCTGGCGGACTCTGTCTGCGCGGCCGGATTTTACACCGGCTTTAAGAGGGTAAGAGAGGTGCGCAGTTGGTGTTTTTGCTCCCGGCATGGCTAAGCAGCGCCGCTGCTGTTTTAACTATATCAGCGGGCTCTTTGAAGTCAATAACTCAAAAGTCGTATTTTATGGAGTTGCACTATGTTTGATTAAGTCGTAAAAACTAAAAATCCACCGCTGAGGCGCTGAGACGCTGAGAAGAACGTATTGAAATTAAGGAGCTTTTCTCCGTGCCTCCGCGTCTCTGCGGTTAAAAAAAGACTTTTTACGAGACCATCATGTTTAGGAATGTGAAAGAAGCGCAATGGCCTTTGTCCGGCTCTTCACCTTCAACTTACGGTAGATCCGGTAGAGATGGGTTTTCACGGTCCTCTCGCTTATGCTGCTTTTGGTCGCGATTTCCCGGTTCGTGGAGCCCTGGAGGACATGGGTGAGCATCTCCATCTCCCGCGTCGTAAGAGGCGGAAGCCCCGGAATATGAGACTGGAGCGTCTCCGGCAGGAGCATGGGCTTGGCAATCGCTTTCTCAAGGATCCGCCGCTCGGCCCAGATCTCGCCCCCATGCACGGCGCGAACGGCCCTGGCCATAATGGCGGGCGCGTCGGTAATCCTGATATACCCCCTGATCCCCGTTTTGATGTCTGATATCAGATTTTCATCAGCCGGCGCGTTCTCCAGAAGGATAATGACCCTGGTCTTGGGTGATTTTGCCTGGATCGAATGCAGAAATCGGGTAAGGGTGCGCTGCTTCAAAACATCGGGGTTGAGGATCAGAATATGAGGCTCACGTGACAACTGTTTAATGGCTGTCTCCCGGGTGGTGACGGAAGAGACAATCTCAAGATCTTCCTGCTTTTTCAGGGCCGTTGACAGCGCTTCGGCCTGTTCGGCATTATTATCAGCAATCATGACGGTGATTATCTTCACGGTGTCCCCCCTGTAGGAAATGTGCCCAGTCCTTTTGTACTATATTCATTTTAGAATGAATGGAGAGGGTTGTCAAGCCACAGACAAAAAAAAGTTGTACAAAAAACGGTACGAAGATGAACCGGCATTGTTCCGGGCTGTTATCCTGTACACCGGTTCAACGGGCGCCCGAAAGATCGACCCCGAACTCTTTCAACATTGCACCCAGCAGAGACAGCGGGAGGCCGACGACATTAAAATAACAACCTTCGACCTTCTCCACCAGAAGTGCGCCCTTCTCCTGGATGGCGTAGGCCCCTGCCTTGTCGAGGGGTTCGCCGGTAGCCACGTAGGACCGTATTTCCTCGGGAGAAAGGCTCTTGAACCATACCTTCGTGGCCGCGGTGCGCGTTACCGTCTTTCCCGTGGCAACATCCCTGAGAACAAGGCCCGTAATGACGCGGTGCACCTTCCCGGAGAGCATATCGAGCATGCGTTCGGCGTCGCGGGCGTCAGCGGGTTTGCCCAGGATCGTACTATTAAGCACGACAATGGTATCCGCGGCGATAATGATGCCCTTTCCGGCCCTTTTTGAGGCCACCCGCGCCTTTTCCAGCGCCACCCGGACCGCATAGGTCTCCGGCGACTCGCCGGAAAGGACGGTCTCGTCCACGTCCGCCGGATCGATTGTGAAGGAAAGCCCGATCTGGCGCAGGAGTTCGCTGCGCCGGGGGGACTGCGATGCGAGGATAAAGGTCACATTCATTGCTTTTCCCGGGAGCCGCTGAGGGCAGGATTATTCGGTCGCCGGCAAGCCGGCAATCGGAGCTTGCCGCGCTTACTCAATTTTCGGCTTTTCGCCGACAATGCCGCCGGCGTGCATGAGGATCACCCTGCCGGCAAGGCGTTCGGCCTGTTCCCGGTCGTGCGTGGTAATGACGACCGTCGTTCTGCCCTCGCCCTTGAGTCGCAGAATGATCTCCTCCACGATCGACCTGTTTTCCTCGTCGATGGAGGCCGTGGGCTCATCGAGGAAAAGGAGCTCCGGCTCGATGACCAAGGCCCTGGCGAGCCCGAGCCGCTGCGTTTCTCCGCTCGATAAGGTGAGGGCGTTCTGCCGCTGCTTGGGGACGAGGCCCACTGCCTCAAGAGCGCGATGGACGCGGCGTTCCGTCTCGCGGCCCGGATATCCGCGCATGTGTAAGCCGTAGGCGGCGTTTCCGAAGACCGACGTATTGAACACCCCGACCCGCGGAAGCACCATGGTTATCCGCCGCCTGAGCCCCCTGTCGGGGGGCAGGACGCCTTCCCCGGAAAAATAAGAGACATCGCCGTGGTCGGGCTTTTCGAGGAGCGCGCAGATCCGGAGAAACGTGGATTTTCCGCTCCCGTTCGGGCCCATAAGGGCGTAGACCCCGGCGGAATCAAAGACGAATGAGCAGCCCTTGAGCGCCGCTTTGCCGTCATAGCTCTTCATGATATCTGTTACCTGGAGAGTCAGAGCCATAGTTCAGTGCGGAGCGATCCCTTTCTCTGGACCAGATGGAGCAGGACATTGATCATCAGCGAAATCGCGAGAAGAATGATCCCGAGGGCGAGAGCGAGTTCAAAGTTTCCCTTGTCCGTTTCGAGCGCAATGGCCGTCGTCATAACACGCGTCCGGCCGGCAATGTTCCCGCCCACGATCAGGATCGCGCCGACCTCTGCCATGACCCTGCCGAAGGCCGCCATGACGCCCGAGAGTATTCCATACCGCGCCTCGGCGACGATGGTGCGCGTGACCTGGAACGGCGAGGCGCCGAGCGTCATCGAGGCCTGGCGGATAATGGGGTCCACGCCGACGACGGCGGCATGGGTCAGCGATGTTACGATGGGGAATGCCAGGACCGTCTGGGCGGCCACCATGGCCCACGGCGTGTAGAGCAGGCCCATGAAACCGAGGGGCCCGCTCCGGGAGAGCAGGAGATAGAGAAAGAGCCCCGCAACGACCGGCGGAAGGCCCATGAAGGTGTTCATGACGCTGATGAGCGCCCCTTTGGCCGGGATGCGCTTGAGGGCGATGAACGCGCCCGTCGGAAGACCGGCAACGGACGAGATGACGAGGGCGAGGCCCGACACCTTGAGGGAAAGCGCGATGATGCCGAGCAGCTCTCCGTCAAAATGGACGATGAGGACAAAGGCTTTCTTGAATCCTTCGGCTATAAAATCCATATTCAGCGCGCGTTCGGCGTGAACAGCCGGTTCCCCTGTCCGTCCGTGAACGATGCAATCGCCTCCTGCCCTTCCCGGGAAATGAGCCAGTTGATAAATTTCATCGCTCGCGCATAATTCGCGTGCTTCTGTCTTTCGGGGTTTACGGCCATGACGCCGTACTGATTCATGAGGAGGGGATCACCCTCGCGCACAACGGCCATCTCAAGCCTGTCTTTCTCTTTCGTCGCGAGCCACGTACCCCTGTCCGTGAGGGTGTATGCCCGTTTTTCATCGGCAATGCGCTGGGTCTTCTCCATCCCCTGCCCTGCCTCGAGATACCACGCCTGGCCTTTGGGACTCATGCCGGCCTTTTCCCATATTGAAAGTTCCTTCGTATGGGTGCCGGACTTATCACCCCTGGACACGAACAGAGCGGACGTTGCCGCGATCTTCCGGAATGCGTCGGTGACCGACTTTACGCCTTTTATCGCCGCGGGATCTGCGGCCGGCCCGATGAGGACAAAATCATTATACATCACGTCGTGACGGTCTGTAAAATAGCCTTCCCGGACGGCCTGGAGCTCCTGCTCCTTTGCATGGACAAAGACCACGTCCGCGTCTCCCCGTTTGCCGATCTCGATGGCCGCTCCCGTGCCGACGGCTATTATGTCGACGGCAATGCCTGTCTTCTTTTCAAAGAGCGGCAGGATATGACCGAAGAGGCCGGAGTTCTGGGTGCTCGTGGTAGAAGCGCAGCGTATCCGCGGCTCCTCTGCAACGGACGAAACAGCAAGAGATAACGTCGCGATAAGAACAAGCAAAGCTCTCTTTATTCTCATGCCCTTGCCTCCTGAAAATTCTATATCACAAATTCTATCTTCGCGGCGGTTCCATTCCCGTCAGCCGACGCAAGACTGAAGCAGCCGTTCAAATCGTCCTGCACCAGGTTTGAGACAAGTTGGAGCCCCAGGCTCTTATAGCGCTCAATGCAGAACCCCTCGGGGAGTCCCCGGCCGTTATCGGTGAATTCGAGGACAATGCGGCTGTCCGCCTCCGGAAGGAGCCTGATCATGATCGTACCGGACTCAGCGCTTGCGAATCCATGTTTGATGCTGTTCGTGGTCAATTCATTGATGACGAGGGCAAGGGAGGTGGCCTTCCGGGAAGACACTTTCACGTCCTCTCCGTGAATTTCGTACAGAAAATTCTTGCGAGAGCTGTTCGAGACCTGCAGCACCATTTCCATGACCTTGCGCATCAGCGGGACCAGGTTGACGAACCTTACGTCCTCCTGGGAAAGGAGCTGGTGCACGAGCGAGATGCTCCGTATCCGCGTGAGGTTGTCGAGGATGAGGTTCGCTGTCGCGGGATCGCTCGTCTGCTGGAGCTGCATGGTCGTGAGGCCGGCAATGGCCTGAAGATTGTTCTTGATCCGGTGGTGCGACTCCTTGAGCAGCGTGGTAATCTGTTGATTGCGTTTTTCCATCTGGTAGTACAGGTCGGCATTTTCGATGGCCGCGGCCGCAAGCGCCGCCGCGTTGGTGAGGAGCATTGCCTCGTCGTTGGTTACGTAGTGAATACGGTCCAGGCCAAGGCAGAGCAGGCCATGGACCTGGTTCTTCGTGGTGAGCGCCGCCCCGATCCGCGTCATGGGGGCCGTAACGACCTCATCGAAGCAACTCTGGGCCTGCTCCATCTTCGGCTTCTTATAATTCCCGAGCAGGTCATGGGACGCCCACTCCGCCTGCCTGAAGCACGCCTGGGAGGAAGCGCGGTCCGCGGGATAGGTATGAAAAACAAGCATCCTCGGGTCCTGGAGCAGGACGTGCTTGCACAAGCTGTCGCCGAGGGTCATGGCCGCGGGCTCCTTCATGCCCGGAACAGAGCCCACGGAAGCAGCTACGGCCAGCGTGACCTGCGACAGCACCGGGCACTCCATGCAGTCGGCAAACTTTACGGACACATCCGCCGTGTTTGACTGCCGCCCCGTACACTGGGTATTGCTGAACGACCAGCAGCGCCGGTCGGCGTTGCCGTAGGCGGGACAGGCTGACTTCGTACAGTTCCATTCTTCCCAGCACTTTCGCAGCTTGCTCTGATCGATGAGCCAGAGCATCCCGCTCTGGGCGTCCACGATGGACATGAGGATCTCGATGATCTGTTTGAGAAGCGGCTTGAGCTGCATCGTGGTGGTAATGGTCTTGGATATGGCGAAGAGGGTCTGGAGGTCCTGGCGCTGGGAAGCGATCTTCGCCATGAGGTTCCTTGAAAGGAGCGCCTCTTTCCTCGCCTGATAGATGATGAGGAGCATGGCGGAGCCCACCAGGCCTGCCAGGACGCTCAGGAGAAGGCCGATCCAGATGCGGACCTTGAGGTCTTCGGCAAGGAGCGGCGGGAAGAGGAGGAAAAACGTGATGGCCCCGACGAGGACGATCGACAGAAAGGCGATCTTGATCGGAAGCGGGATGAACGTCCCCTGCGCATATCTCTGTCGGGAAAAACGGCGCACAAAAATCCTCCCAGGCAAATACCGGGCCAGGACGGCATCAACGTTGACTCTCTTCTCCCCCGCGTATGAGTGCGCTTTCGTTCAAGGGGAGCAGATTGTGCCGCCGCGCGGGCAAAACCTGTTTGAGGGCAGCGAGAACCGATTCGAGAGAGACGACGCCGGTCTTTTTAAGGAACGCCCCGAGCATCACCATATTCGCAATGCGGATGTCGCCGATTGTTTCGGCGATGTCGTTGGCCTTTACTTCGATCCTGGCAATGTCGTCGCGCGTTGGCGGTTCATGGACGAGAGAAGTATTCAGGAAAAGCCGGCCTCCCGGCTTGATCCGCTTCTCGAACTTTTTGAAGGACGCCTCGTTGAAAATGAGCATGGCCGACGGGTTTTGCACCACCGGAGAGCCGACCTCCTCGTCGGAGATGATGACCGTGCAGTTCGCGGTCCCGCCGCGGATCTCCGCGCCGTAGGAAGGGAACCACGTTACGCGCTTGCCTTCGAGCATGCCTGCATAAGCGAGGAGCTTGCCCGCGAGGAGCACCCCCTGCCCGCCGAAACCCGCTATCATCACGTCCTGATACATAATCCTCCCCGTCTGCTGTCTACTACCTAACCCGGACAAGCCGGAATTGTAAAATGCAAATTGAAAATTGAAAATTGCAAAATTGCGGTAAAAATAAAAAAATTGAAGAAATATTCTTCCCATTTTGAGAAGAATTTGATTTGTAACTGACTACTGTCTGCTGCCTTTATACACTCCCAGCGGATAGTACTTCATCATGCTGTTTCTCACCCAGTCAACGGCCTGTTTGGGCGCCATGCCCCAGTCCGTGGGACACATGGACAGCACTTCCACGAGGGAGAAACCCAGCCCGTCTATCTGGTTCTTGAACGCCTTCCGGATGGCCTTCTTTGCTGCCAGGACGTTCTTCGGGCTGTCCACGGACACCCGTTCGATGTATACCGGGCCCTCGAGGGTGGCGAGCATCTCGCATATCCTGAGAGGGTTCCCCGCCTCTTTCACGTCCCTGCCCGTGGGCGTGGTCGTCGTTTTCTGGCCGGGGAGCGTGGTCGGCGCCATCTGGCCGCCGGTCATGCCGTAGTTCCCGTTGTTCACGAAGATGACGGTGATGTTCTCTCCCCGGGCGGCGGCATGGATGATCTCGGCAGTGCCGATGGCGGCGAGGTCGCCGTCTCCCTGGTAGCTGAAGACAATCGAGCCGGGCCTCGACCGCTTCATGCCCGTCGCTATGGCAGGCGGCCTGCCGTGGGGCACTTCGATCATATCGATATCGAAGTAGTCGTAGGCGAACACCGCGCACCCCACGGGGGCGATGCCGATGGTCCGTTCCCGGACGCCGAAATGGTCGATGGTCTCGGCCACGATACGGTGGAGAACTCCGTGGCTGCACCCCGGGCAGTAGCGGAACGGTTTGTCTTTGAGGCTGATCGGCCTTTCAAATACTTTCTTCATGTCTTCTCACCCCGGACTAATCCTTCAGTTACGGGGATAAATGAGCAGGGGGTAGCAGCCCTTGAGCGATAGACGCGCTTTTCAGTGCCCCGCAGATCATGGTAAAACCACGTATCCCAAAGCAGGCACGTGCGAAGCGTACGTGCTGCGGGGACAGGACGGATATCCTTGTGCAGCCATTGCCCAATGTGCACGCTTGCGCGGCAGAGCGAAAGGGCTGCTGCCCCCGTAACTGAAGCATTACTCCCCGTATAAAAATCCCCTTGACAATCAACCCTCCACTCTGTTATCTTATCGACCTGTCAAGCCCGCGGCGCGCCATGCCGAGGTAGCTCAGTTGGTAGAGCAGAGGCCTGAAAAGCCTCGTGTCCGCAGTTCGATTCTGCGCCTCGGCACCATTTCTTACAACCCTTTTTCAGCCACGAATTAACACGAATCTTCACGAAAAATCAAAAGCAAAATTCGTTATTTTAAAGATTCTTTTTTTAATTCGTGTCAATTGGTGAAAATTCGCGGCAAAACTAATCAATCAACCCTTATCGAACAATCCCAGCTGCGCGATCATCTCGTCCGGGAACGGCACGGGATACTCGCCGTCGAAGCAGGCCACGCAATAGTTCAAGGGGCGCTGCACCACCTTCTGCACCCCCTCAAGGCTGAGGTAGCCGATGGTGTCCGCGGTGATGTACTTTCTGATCTCTTCGATGCTGTGTGTCGAAGCGATAAGCTCCTGACGCGTGGGCGTATCGATGCCGTAAAAACAGGGATACACGGTCGGCGGCGAACTGATGCGCATGTGGATCTCCGTCGCGCCCGCGTTCCGGATCATCTTGATGATCTTCTTGCTCGTCGTGCCGCGGACAATGGAGTCGTCTACGATGATCACCCGCTTTCCCTTGAGGGCGTCCCGCACCGGGTTGAGCTTGATCTTGACGCCGAAGTGTCTGATGCTCTGGCGCGGCTCGATGAAGGTGCGGCCCACGTAGTGGTTTCTTATCAGACCTGTGTCAAAGGGGATGCCCGATTCCTCCGCGTACCCGAGGGCCGCGGGCAGACCGGAATCGGGTACGGGAATCACCACGTCCGCCTCCACTCCGGCCTCACGGGCCAGCTGCTTGCCGAATTCCTTCCGGATGGTGTAGACGTTCTGGCCGAACACCATGCTGTCGGGCCGGGCAAAGTAGATGAATTCGAAGATGCAGTGGGAGGGTTCTGCGCGGGTAAAGGGAAAGGACGAACGGAGCCCCTTATCGTTGATGACCACCATTTCTCCCGGTTCAATTTCCCGTATATAGGTCGCCTCGATCAGATCGAAGGCGCATGTCTCCGACGCGAAAACATAGGCCCCATCGAGCTCGCCGAGCACAAGCGGCCTGAATCCGTGGGGGTCCCGCACCCCGATCAGCTCATCCTCCGTAATAAGGAGCAGGCTGTACGAACCCTGTACATGGCCCAGGGCGTCCACGATCCGGTCGTGAATGTTGGCCATCCGTGACTGGGCGATGAGATGGATGATCACTTCGCTGTCCATGGTGGACTGGAAAATGGAGCCGTAGGCCTCGAGCTCGTCCTTGAGGATGCCGGCGTTCACCAGGTTCCCGTTGTGCGCGATAGCCAGGCCGCCCAGGGCGAAATTCACGCGGATCGGCTGGATGTTCATGCTCGTGCTCTCGCCGGTGGTGGAATAGCGGTTGTGGCCGATGGCAAGGTGCCCGGGGAGCTTCTTGATCCGTTCTTCGTCGAAGATGTCGGCCACGAGGCCCATGGACTTCTCGCTGTACAGCACCTTGCCGTCCGACGATACGATCCCCGCCGACTCCTGGCCCCGGTGCTGGAGGGCATAGAGCCCCAGGTAGGTCAGGTTGGAAGCGTCGGGATGACCGTAGACCCCGAATACACCGCACTCTTCATGGAACTTGTCAAACATAATCCATACCAGCTTCCTCTTTCACCACGAAGACACGAAGTCCGGCGAATGCAAAATGCAGAGTGCAAAATGCAAAAGTCAAAATGAATGAAGGAATAGAAATCATGGCCGAAGGCCATACCGTAATTTTGCAATTTGCATTTTGCAATTTGACTTTTGCATTGCTTTCCTTGTGTCTTAGTGCCTTGGTGCCTTCGTGGTGATATTTGTCCTTTTATTAAAAACCCTCTTGAAAATGTAATCCACCTTCTTGAGCGTGTGCGACAGATCAAAGCAGGCGTCGATCTCCCGGTCCGTGAGCTGCTCCCCGATGACCCGATCGAGCTTCAGGCGCTCTTTGAAGTCGCCGCCGTGCTTCCAGATGTGCATCGCGTTCCGCTGCACGGCGGCGTAGGCGGTCTCGCGTTGCAGGCCTTTTCCCACCAGCGCCAGCATGACCGCCTCCGAATGGAAGAGCCCCCGCGATATCTCCATGTTGCGCTTCATGTTCTCCGGGTAGACAAAGAGCCTGTCCACGAGGCTGGTGAACCGCGCAAGCATGTAGTCGATGAGGATGGTGCTGTCGGGGACGATGATCCGCTCTACCGAGGAATGGCTGATGTCCCGCTCGTGCCACAGGGCCACGTTCTCCATGGCCGCGAAGGCGTTCGCACGCACCACCCGCGCGAGGCCGGTGAGGTTCTCGGCGGAGATGGGGTTGCGCTTGTGCGGCATGGCCGATGAGCCCTTCTGGCCTTCGGAGAAATACTCCTCCGCTTCGAGCACCTCCGTCCGCTGGAGATGGCGGAGCTCGACGGAGAATTTTTCAAGGGATGATGCAATGAGGGCGAGCGTTGTCAGGAACTCGGCGTGGCGGTCACGCTGCACCACCTGGGTCGCCACGGGCTCGGGCTCGAGCCCGAGCTTCCGGCAGACATAGCGCTCCACGAAGGGGTCGATGTTCGCAAAAGTCCCCACCGCGCCGGACACCTTGCCCACGCTGATCACGTCCCTGGCGCGCAGCATGCGCTCCAGCGCCCTGTTCATCTCCTCGTACCAGAGCGCCATCTTGAGACCGAACGTGACCGGCTCCGCATGCACCCCATGGGAGCGGCCGATCATGACGGTATCTTTGTATCGGCGCGCCTTTTTCCTGAGTACGCCCAGGAGGAGGCGGATGTCCTTGATGATGATGTCGGCGGCCCGGCGCATGAGGGCGGCCAGCGCCGTATCGAGGACGTCGGACGACGTGAGCCCCAGGTGGATGTAGCGCGAATCGGGGCCCACCTTTTCATTGACCGCCGTGAGAAAAGCGATGACGTCGTGCTTCACGGTCTTTTCGAGCTCATCGATCCGCTTGACGTTGAAGTCCGCTTTTTTTCTGATCGTCGCGAGGGCCCGGGCAGGGATCAAGCCCAGGCGGGCATTCGCCTCGCACGCGAGAATTTCGACCTCGAGCCATGTCCGGTACCTGTTTTCAGGTTCCCAGAGGCCGGCCATCTCCGGCCTGCTGTACCGAGAAATCATCGGGACCTCCCAGGTTCTCTCTGTGCTGTTATCGTGCCGCCAGTTTCGATACCTTTTCGTATGAAGCGGCATCGGACACGAGCAGGGCGACATCCAGCGCCTGCGTTCCGGCCCCGTCCTGCAAACCGTTCCGCAGTGCCCGGATGCTCGCTGCGGGCTCCAGTCCGGCCGCGGGGAAGTATTCGAGCGCGGCGTTGGTAATGCCGGCGCCGACTGCGCTCGCCGCGGCCGTCCGGGCGACGCTTCGCAGCAACGCCGGCGAAAGCTCCTGCCGGCGGCCGAGGCCTATCATGAAGATCTTCCGTGCGGGGATTTTATTCTTCGAAGTCAGGAGGGCGACATCTCCCAGAGAGCCGCGGAGCTTGCCGCCGGCGATTAGGTCCGAAAGCGCGCCGCAGAGCAGCCAGTCGAGCTCGCCCGCAAGCCCTTTGAGCGGCCTTACATCCTCAAAAAAGCCGACGATCACGGCCTCGGTCTCGAGTTTCCTGATGTCTTGTAAGAGTACTTTCAAAACCAAACCGGGCCTCTCTGTCCGCTAATCTTCAACGTGCCTCTCGTCCAGCTTCCCCGTCATCCGCGCCGCGCTGTCAAGAATGCCGTTCACGAACGATCCCGACTCGTCGGAGCCGTATTTCTTCGCGATCTCGATGGCCTCGTTGATGGTCACGCTCGTGGGAATATCCATCCGGTAGAGGATCTCGTACACCGCCATGCGGAGCACATTGCGATCGACCGTGGCCATACGGTCGAGAGTCCAGTTCTTTGCGGACGCTCGAATGATCTCGTCGATCTTCTTGAGATGCTTATAGGAGCCCTTCACGAGCTCTTCGGCGAAGGCTTTTGCTTCATCGTCGGGCGTGTGGCCGGCCCAGAAATGTTTGAAGACCGCGGCCGACGGTTTTTCTTTCCTGATATCGAGTTGGAACAGTATCTGGAGCGCATATTCCCGAGCCTTGCGTCTCTTCATACCCTACCGTCTGTCCGCCGCGCATCCCCGGGCGTTCATCACTGCGAAATCTGCCTCATGAGGTTCGCCATTTCTATGGCGGAGAGGGCCGCGTCCCACCCCTTGTTGCCGCTCTTGGTCCCTGCCCGTTCGATCGCCTGCTCGATGGTGTCCGTGGTCAGCACGCCGAATATCACCGGAAGGCCCGATTCCATGGACACGGAGGCCACGCCCTTGCTCACCTCGGCGCTCACGTACTCGAAGTGCGGAGTGGCGCCGCGGATCACGGCGCCGAGGCAGATGAGCGCGTTATATTTCTTGGACTGCGCCAGGACCCTGGCCGCAAGGGGGATCTCGAAGGAGCCGGGAACTTTGATGACCTCAATGTCGGTTTCCGCCGCGCCGTGCCGCATGAGGGCGTCCATGGCGCCATCGAGGAGCCTGGCGGTGATGAAATCGTTGAACCGCGCGGCGATTATTCCGAACTTGAGCCCTTTGGCAGTCAAATCTCCCTGGATCACTTTTGGCATCTACTCCTCCTTCGGAGAAATGGAAATTGAAGATTGCAAAGTGCAAAAGTCAAAATGGACAACTCCGTTCATTTTGCATTTTGCACTTTGAATTAGACTTTTTCCAGCATGTGCCCCAGCTTGTTCTTCTTCACCTTGAGGTAGTGGACGTTCCTGGGATGGGGATGCGTCTCGATGGGCACCCGCTCCACCACCGCCAGGCCGTAGCCTTCAAGACCCACGATCTTCTTCGGGTTGTTCGTCATGAGCCGGATTTTGCGCACGCCGATGTCGCGAAGGATCTGGGCGCCGACGCCGTAGTCCCTCAGGTCCGCCTTGTATCCCAGGGCAAGGTTGGCCTCCACGGTGTCTTTGCCCTTGTCCTGGAGCTCATAGGCCTTGAGTTTCCCTTCGATGCCGATGCCCCGGCCTTCCTGCCGCATGTACAGGATCACTCCCGTGCCCTCCTCGTCGATCATCTTCATGGCGTTGTGGAGCTGCTCGCCGCAGTCGCAGCGCAGCGACCCGAAGACGTCGCCGGTAAGGCATTCGGAATGGACCCGGACGAGCACCTCGTCGTCGGGCTTGATGTCCCCTTTCACGAGGGCGATGTGGTTCAGCCGGTCGATGTCGTTGGCGTAGAGAATGGCCGTGAACTCGTTCCCATGGCTCGTGGGCAGTTTCGTCACCGCAACTCTCCGGACGAGGGTCTCTTTTTTGACGCGGTATGCAATAAGGTCCTTCACGGTAACGATCTTGAGACCGTGCTCTCTGGCAAACGTAAGAAGCTGCGGCACCCGGGCCATCGTGCCGTCGTCGTTCATGATCTCGCAGATCACGCCGGCGGGAGAGAGCCCGGCAAGGCGTGAAAGATCAACCGACCCCTCGGTCTGGCCGGCGCGCTGGAGCACCCCTCCCGGCTTTGCCCGGAGCGGGAACACGTGCCCCGGCCTCGCCAGGTCTTCCGCACGGGACTTGGGATGAATGGCCGTTTTGATCGTCGTCGCGCGGTCGGCGGCGGAAATTCCGGTGGTCACGCCTTTTTTCGCCTCGATGGATATGGTAAAGGCCGTTCCGAAGGAAGAGGTGTTGTCCGTGGTCATCATGGGGAGTTGGAGGTGATCCACACGTTCGGGCGTGAGGGAGAGACAGATGAGCCCGCGACCGTACTTTGCCATGAAATTGATGGCCTCGGGCGTCACCAGCTCCGCCGCCATGGTCAGGTCCCCTTCATTTTCCCGGTCCTCGTCGTCCACGAGGATGACCATCTTTCCCTTTTTAATGTCCTCGACGGCCTCTTCGATCGTATTAAACTTCATTTCTACACCACCTCATTCTGGTTCAAATTCCGCAATCCGCATTCCGCAATGCGTCTCACGCAAATCCCGTCTTCTTCAAGAGCTCCAGGTTTACGCCCTCTTCCATCCTCCCGGACAGAAGTTTCTCCACATACTTGCCGATAATATCGGTCTCCAGGTTCACGCTGTCGCCGGGAGACTTGAGCCCCAGCGTCGTCAGCCTGGCCGTATGGGGGATCATGGCGATGGAGAACCCCGACTTCTCCACGTCGGCCACGGTCAGGCTGATGCCGTCTACGGCGATGGAGCCTTTTTTTATGATGTACCGGAGCGCCTGTTCCGGCGCCTCGATGACCACGCGCCAGGAATTGCCTTCCTGCCGCCTCTCGCGGATGCGGCCCACGGCGTCCACGTGGCCGGTGACCAGGTGGCCGCCGATCTTCGCCGAGAGCCGGAGCGCGCGTTCCAGGTTCACTTTCTCGCCGACCTTGAGTTCACCCAGGTTGGTCACTTTCAATGTTTCAAAAGCCACGTCCGCCGAGAACTCCGACCTTCCCATGTCCACCACGGTAAGACAGACGCCGTTGACGCAGATACTGTCACCCGGAACGGCGCCGTCAAGCACCAGGGAAGCCGATAGGGTGAGACGCGCCCCGCTTGCCTCCCGCCGGAGCGCCTTCACCACGCCCAGCTCTTCTATTATTCCCGTGAACATCAGGCCCTACTTGGTGAAGAGCGGCAGAAGCACGATCTCGATCCTGCGGTTTTTCCGCCTCCCCTTTTCCGTGTCATTGGAACCCACGGGCTGGAATTCCGAATACCCGGTGGCAGAGAGCAGTTTCGCATCGATCCCGCCGGCCTCCTGAAGATGCCTCACCACCTCCGTGGCCCGGGCCGTCGAGAGCTCCCAGTTCGTGGGGAACCGTTTTTTGAGGGAACTCACGATGGGTACGTTGTCCGTGTGGCCCTCCACCTGGATCCGCTTGTCCTTCACGTCCTTGAGGATGGTGATCACCTTGTCGAGCACCTCTTTTCCCTTTTTGCTGATCTCGGCGCTGCCCGACGGGAAGATGATCTTGTCCACCATGGTCACGGTGAGCCGGTTCTTCATCTCCGTGATCTCGATCTGACCTTCCTTGATCTCCTTCTCCAGTTTCTTCGCGAGATCCTGGTACGTCTGCGTGGCCTTTTCAAGCTGCTCCGCCTTCTCGGCCTTCGGTGACAGCTCGTCCACCTTGGTCTGAAGGGTGTCCTTCTCCTTCTTGAGCGCCTCCACATCATCGCTCAGTTTCTTTATCTGGCCTTCCAGGTCCGATTTCTGCACGGCGAGGGCGTCCACTTCCTTGGCCTTGAGGTCGTACTTCACGGCCGACACGCACCCCGATAACAACAATAAGGCAAACAGCGGAAAAACAAGTGCTTTTCTCATAATTATCCTCCCTATTATTGCAGGTTTGAATTGATGCTGATAAGCAGGGTTATAATAACTTCAGCGGGATATATTGTCAAGAATATTGTACTGCGGGGCCGTCGTTGGAAAGGAGAAAAAACACTCGGTCCGCCTCACGCGCTCATGCGGAGGGGACCGGGCTGAAGAAAATGCCTCCGATTGATGTAGCGTCGGGGTTTATCCCCGACGAACTGCCGTTGCCCGTCAAGGGCAGCGCCACAGTACGCATTCGCGCCATTCGAAGAATTTGTGTAACTCGCGTTCAAAGGCTTTCGGGGTTCGTTTTATTCGGGTCCATATTCCATCCAATACCACTCCGCCTCCCGGAACTCAAGGATGCCGTCCAGCATCAGTCTGACGCCGGAGGCATCGGCGCTCGTAATCTGAAACAGGGAATTCACGGCCTTGAGGAGGTCATGGATGTTTTTTACGATGTCCTCTTCGGAGCTTGCCGTTCTGTCGCGGACTTTCCGCACATATTTTGCCGCATGGTCGAGCTTTTTCCTGTCCTTGCCGGCAGCTGAAAAAGCGTCAATGGCGGAGAGGAGATCAGCGGTCATTGCTGCGCTGTCTTTGCCTGCCGTGACGACCGCATCGAGATTCTGATACGGGACGTATGTCCCGTTCTCAACGTAACTCACCTCGGTCGAGAGCGTGTATGCTCCTTCTGCATCCGGCGTGAGGACGTAGGAGAGGATCGTCTTTGTCTCTCCTGGTTCGAGGTGGATGTTTATGACCCACGGGTTGTCTGTTATCCATGCCTTTGTCGTCGAGTCGTAGGGCTTTACCCCTGCCGGATACGTCTCGGTCAGCCTGAGATCGGAGGCGGCGCCGAGGCTCTTGGCCTGTATCTCCACCGGAACGAGCTGATTCGGGTGGAAGGCGGTCGTATCCGGCGGCCTGTGGATGAATTCTAATGAATGTTTGACTAAGGCTGTGAATCCGATGGTGTTTTCGCTGCCTGCCACGAGGTCGAAGGCGAAGTACAGGGCCTTGCCGTTGCCGTACTCACGCTTGATGATTGCCGGGTACTGCACCGGTTCTTTGTGCGTGGTCGCCGTAATCCATCCTATGGCGGTTTCCGGATCGGCTTCCTTGATCTTCATCACCCTGCCGAAAGACTGGAAGCTGCCCTGGATGCCGAGGTCGCTCTTAAGGATATCCACAGGATAGTTCCCTTCCGGAAGGCGGCCGTCCACCTTCATGCCGAAAAGTTCTCTCTCGATGTGCTCATGGCGGTAGCGTGAGAGGATGAGGCCCTTTCCTGCGTAGACCTGCTCCCTTAGTTCCTCGTCAAAGTGGTCTTCGAGATGATGCTGGTCGCCTAAGATCATGAAGTCCGTGTAGTATGGATTTCTCATCTCGGCCTGGAAGTCTTTTTTGTCGTAGACGATGCGGTAGTCTGTCACCGCCTCACGCAGAGCTTTCTCGAGTAGATCAACCCTCACACATTCTGCCTCGGGCAAATCCCCCCTCGCCCCCCTTTCATAAAGGGGGGTTGGGGGGATTTTCTTAGCATCTGCATCATTCGCGTCCATTCGGGTCAATTCGCGGCTGAATTTGTTTTTCTCTGTGTCCTCTGCGTTCTCTGTGGCAAAGGGGTTTACATTTGCGTCGATTGGCGTCAATTCGCGGCTGCCCTCTTCGCCTTCCATTTTTTGTTTTTCCCCATCTGCGTCACTCTGCGTTAATCTGCGGCCCACAGAGTCTTTTTCGCATTTCTCATTTATCCACACGAGGAGGTTCGTGACATCGGGTATTCTCTTCGTGACCTCGATCCCGGGCTTTACCTCAAAGGTCGCACTGGTTAGAGTCTTTGGCCGGGTCATCTGGGCTGTCTGAACCTGGAGGACGGCGAGGTAGTTTTTCGGGGCAAGGCTTGAGGTCGTTATTGTTTGTGTGTTTGTGATGGTCTCTCCCCTTCTGACTTCTGACTCCTGACTCCTGACTGCTGCCTTTGCTTCTCCGGTATCCGGATCGGCAATGACGAGTATTGCCGTGAGTCCGGCGATGTCTTCATTGCCGCTGTTCGTGACTGTGTAGGTGATCGTCTCATCCCTGCCCTGATACACGGGGTTCGGCGCTGCGGTGAGCGCGCCGGCAAGTCCCGCGCCGGTTGCGGTTGTGGACGAGAGTTCGAAGCTCGTAGTTGATGCAGAAAGGACGGCGCCGCCGGAGATGACTTCGAGCGTGACGGTGTAGGTTCCTTTCGGATTCGCGGCGGTGTTCCAGTAGCTCTTGAACGTGAACGAGGCCCCGGGCATGAGGGTGGTGAGGGTCTTGGTTTCCGTATATACCTGTATACCGCCTGCTGTATCCTGTCTGCTGATCGTGATTTTCGCCGTCAGGTTCTCGAAGATATAATTCCCGCTCTGGCTCGAGATCGTGGACGTGATGGCCGCTGTTTCATTCGGGTTGTAGCTGATCTTGTCCGTAACGACCTTTGCGCCGGCCCTTGTGTCGGGCAGTATCTCGAAGGAAGCGCGGTTTTCAGTCACCGGCCCCGCTCCTTGCGACAGGGTTGCATGGACCTGATAAATCCCCGGCGCGGTTGTGCCCGTGTTCCAGGTGAACTGGAAGGTGCTCTCGGGAACACGCTCGGGACTGCCCGCAGCAAAACGAATTTCCGCCAATGCGGGTGAAGCACTTATGCCGAGGCCGGCACTCGCTATTTTTGCGATAGTGGTCTTTGGTCCGAATGTTCCATCACCGATTCCCGGGTAGAATTCTAATGCCAGCTTGTCGTACGTGACTGCGATGATGTCCAGGTGGCCGTCGCTGTTGAAATCGCCCGCATCAAATGCAGCATGGCTGTGTGTGTTGAGTGAAGGGATGGCAACGGGGAGGTCAAACTGTCCCCCGCCCTTCCCTTTGTAAAAATTTGTTTCTCCGCTTGCTCCCGTATTGAAAATCAAATCAAGCTTTCCGTCCTCGTCGAAATCTCCAATTGCGCCGCCGTACGGATCCGTTCCGCTTGTTCCGATCTGTACCGGCGACACGAATGTGCCGTCCCCGTTACCCTGGTAAAGATAGAGTCCGCCGCCGCAGCAGGATGAGATGATCAAATCCAATTTACCATCACCAGTCACATCGGCAATCATTTTGCTTCTGAGAGCAACTGAGCCGGCCGGCGGTGTAAGGGTCGTTTTTGTGAACGTACCGTCCCCCTTGCCCTTGAACAGATACCAGGCGTTCAAGTTTACACTTGCGACGAAATCCTTGTTCCCGTCACCGTCGACATCTGCCGAAGTGATGTCCATCATATAGCTGTTCGGCGAAATATCACTTATTTTTACTTTTGCATTAAACGTATTCGTGCCGTCCGCCTTGTTCCGGAAATAGTATAATTCGCCTCGGTCACCCGACCCTGTGATGATATCGACAAACCCGTCATTATTGAAGTCGTCGAGAACGATGCCGCGGGTGAGATCGGTCCACGCGGACAGGTCTTCTATTTGCTTCACAGCGCCGAACGTCCCGTCACCCATATTTTCGACGGTAAATATCCTGCCGATCTCGTCACTAAATGCAATAAGCTTTCCGGTCTTCGGCAGCCTCGTATTGACTGAAGGCGCTTTGGGTCCGTGGTCCACAGTATCGAAATAGATCGAGAAGTATCTCACTGAGCCCTTTGCGGCAACTCCGTCCATAAGCCAGGTGACCCTGGCGTCGGCATCCGACAGGAAGGCCGCCAGTGCCTGCTTTTCTCCTATGAGATCGCCTGCGGCGTCAAGTTCCATGACTCTGATGGAATTTTTATCAAGTACTTTGTCAGTGAGCCCCAGGTTCTGAAGGGCGGTAGTAAAAGCAATGGTTGTTTCTGCAAGCACGTCTTTCATGTCACGTGCTGCCGTTACTGTTGCGGGCATCCTGTACGACCATCCCTGATTTCCTGAGAATCTGAGATCGCTAACGGTAAATGTCGCCGCTGTCGCAACCCGGGCCCCTGACGCATCTTCGATGGAAATATCGCCCGTGCCCGACCATGCGGTTGCGTTATGGTTCTTCACTGTTACGGCAATATTCACGTCTGATGATGCGCTATACGCCGTCTTGTCTGCCTCAAGTGTCGATGTTATCCCCGAGGTCTGAATGAACATTGTTTTTGCCGCCGCATTGTTGTCTTCGCGGGATTCAATGATGGCATTTCCGGGATCGACTGCCACGTATATCGTCTGCTGTCCCGCGAATCCGGTTGTTTTCAGCACACCCTGGACCGCTGCCCTCTCGCCCAGGGCCACTTGAGGATAGATGAACTGTTCCGTAATCAGAACACCACCGGATGCAGGGTCGCCAAAATAGAAATGCACGGGAATATTCCCGGTTGCCGCCCCCCGGTTTCGGATCGTTGCCGTGACCGTCACGGTATCGCCTTCTCGTGCCGACGCAGTTGAAAGCGCGATACTCTCATTCGTGATCTCAAGATCGGGCAGCCCGGGAGGACTCACCGTTATGGTAAAGGACGCGAGGTTGTTGTTCTCGTTCGATTCTGAGATGCTGTTGCCCGGATCAACGGAAACATAGAGCACGTTGTCGCCCGACAGTCCGAGCGTGTCGAATGTAAATGCCACGGCTGCCGAACCGCCTGCGCCCACAGTCTGAATAACCTGATTGGTTCCAAGCTGCGTCCCGCCGGAAGCCGGGTTCCCGCAGTAAAGTCGAACACTCACATTGGAAGCTGCCGCTAAACCCTGATTCCTGACACCTGTCATTATCGGGACGAGGCTTCCCTCGGTGTACGGCGCAGGAGGAAGTGTGATGTCCGCAGCGGACGTCGTCAGATCCGGCAGCTCGCTTCCGAGGAAAGCGTCGAGGCTTGCCTGGTTGTCGTCTTCGTTGCATTCGGATACTGTGTTGTCTTTGTCCACCACTGCATAGAAATGGTGCGGCCCCGTGCTCAGGGCTTCGGTCCCGAAGGTGACGTCCTGGTACTCACCGGGCTGGAGGGCCCTCGTGGTGGGCGCGGCGCCGATGACGACGCCTGTTCCCGGCGCGCCATCATAGAACGTGACTGTTGCGCCTGCCGCCGCCTCTTTTGCCCCGCCGTTTCCGATCCTCACGGTCAAGGCGATGTAAGAGCCCACTTGTTCGGAACGGAGATGCGACGCCGTGAGGTTCGGGGCAAGGTATGGGTTGGGGCTCTCACCAACCCGCGCCTGGGTGCGGTAGGTGTTGTTCAGGAGCCAGGACGGGGATTCATACTGCGGTATGGTGCCGTCGTCATTGACGTTCGTGACATGATAATTCGGCTGGTTCCAGATTTTGCGGGCGTTCACCCAATCGTCGTTCTTGGCTTTGTAGACCCGCAGGCTCTCGGCGCCATAGTCGTTCCCTGTCTGGGCCGCATATCCCGATACTACCGCGTCGGCATGGCCGTCGTTGTCTACGTCGGTGATTATGACGTTTTGGAAGCTGCCGCCCTCTCCGCCGAACTTTTCCTCGTACAGTAGTGTGCCGCTTTTGCCGTCGAATATGCGGAAATATTTCTGGCTGTTGATCAGCACCTCGGGCTTGCCGTCACCGTTCAGGTCGAATACAGTCGGCGCCGTTCTATCCTGCCATCCCCAGCCCCACCATTGATACGGCACATAATAGGACTGTTTTTTGTTGCCGTGCTTATCCAGAATATGGTAATAATTGACCCCGAGAATACCGATCTCCATCTCGCCGTCACCGTCGAAATCCGCGATAACGGGAGGACAGCCCAGATAACTTTGGGAAACGAGAGGCTCAAGGCTATTCAGACGCACCGGCCCCCATTTGACCGTGCCGTCATGCTCAAGGAGATACACGCTGCTGTTTGTGCCGTTTTCAGTTACAACGATTTCAGGATATGCGTCGTCGTCGAAATTGCCGATCGCGGTGGCTCCGCCGTCAAACGAGTTATTCCACCACCGAAGCGTTCCATCGGCATTCCAGACGGCATTGCCGGCAATGATCTCTGGTCTTCCATCGAGATCGATGTCGGCAACCGTGGACGCATAGGAACTCCAGTTAGTCGCGCCTGTCCCAACCCACGCCGGGTTCGAGATCGCGTTTGCCCACCGGATGCTTCCATCCGGGTTGATTACGGTCGATCCGGAAGTGATCTCCGGCATGCCGTCCGCATCGATGTCCGCGATAATCGGCGTCGCGTTCGAACGAATGGTTGGTTCCGGCGCATAGATGGAATGGGAATTGATCCAATCATTGACCTGTTGGCTATTGTCCCACTTTAATGTTCCGTCATGCTCATAGACCAAAATACTGCATCGGGAACTGCTGGGGCAGTATTTAGGGATGACGATCTCCGGGAGACCGTCCTTGTCTATGTCGCCTGTGCTCACATATGCATGCTGATCTAATCGGCGATTGCCATCATAGGTCGAAAATATGGTCGCTCCTGTATCGCCCCTGACCGCCCATAATTTTCCATCTCCGTAATAGACAAGACTCGAAAATACGAGCGACGGCATGTCTTTATCATCTATCTTTCCATCACCATTGTCGTCCGTGAGGTTGGTTACGAGCACCTGTCGTGGGATCGGCTGTCCCCTCGTGCTCCACGTCCACTTCCTGACCGGCTCAATGGGATTTGCCGGCCGTTTCTCGCAATCGTCGCAGGAAATTAGGAGGTTGTTGGTTTCGCTCTGCTCAAGAATTGAGTCTGACGAGTCTATAAGTGCGTAGAGGGGCGAGTGCAGGAACTTGACGCTGCCTGAGAGGGTCACGTTGACCATGCCCGCGCCTTCGGGCCAGAGAGTGAGCGTGTTCGTGCCGGTCCCGAGCACGTTGTCCAGTCCGGGCGTATAGCTCCCGTCAAGGTCCGTGTCTTCGAACACGAGGACGTCGAAGGAGCTGGTTATCTTGTCGTCGCCCTTGTTCTGGAACGTGACGGCGGCCGTGCCGGAAACTGACAGGGCCGAGGGGTCGGTAGTCAGGGCTGAAAGGTCGATCTTTGTGGGGACAAGGTCAGGCCCGAGGATTTCGCCCGGGGCCTTGATCTTGAGTGAGCGGATCGCCTGGTTGTTGTCTTCATAAAGTTCCGTTACGACGTTTTCGGTGTCCGCGATCGCGTAAAAACGGTACGTCCATGGCACAGCGGTAAAGGTGTAGGGGAGCGTTGTACTGCCGTCGCCGGCGATGTTGCTTATTGGGAATGTCTGGAGGAGAGCGCCGCCCTGTGCAGGATCGCCGTCGTAGAGGGCCAAGTTGAAGGCCCCGGTGTCCTTGATGCCGGTATTATGCGCCATGATGGACAGTACCACCGAATCGCCGTTCACGGGATGGGACGGAGTGAAGGTCAAGTCAGTGGCAGATATGGAAATGTCCACCATGTCGGCCATGACGCGGGTGGAGGCACGGTTGTTGGTCTCGTTCGTCTCGATGATTGCGTTCGCCCTATCTAAGACAACATAGATGTCATGAATTCCGCTTGAAATCGTCCAATTCGTCGTAATGGTTTCCTCTGCGCCCGCTGCGGTTGAAATAGTCGTCGTGTATATGAGATTTCCGCCAGATGGAGAAGGAGGCCCGTCATATATCTCCACAGTAAAGCTATTTGCCGCTTCCAATCCCTCATTCCGGACAGATGCGGATATCTGAACGGTCTCAGTCGCATGGGGCCGTGATGGGGTGAGTGTTATGGTTCCAGCAACAAGATCAGCCTGCTGCTGCGCTCCGCCTGCCTGAATGGTGACTGTGCCGGTGTTGTTGGTCTCGGAGAGTTCGGTTATTGCGTTCCCGGAGTCGGCTACGAGGTACAGCATATGCGCCCCATCGCCGGTGAGCGTAACGCCGAAGGTCCCGGTGCGCACCTCGGTCCCATTGAGACCGGAGATGTGGACGGTCTGTAATAATGTGCCGCCTTGAGCGGGACTGCCATCATAGAGAGCGACGTCGAATCCGGCTGTGGATGATTCACCAATATTGCGGATAGTATAGCTGAGCGTAAAGGCCGTGCCGGATGCAGGTACATACGTCGAGGGCTTCAAATCCTCGGAGAAGACGGCAATATCAGGCGCTGTGGCGATCCAAATCCGAGTCGAGGCGATATTGTCCATCTCGTTGGTTTCTGAAATGATATTGTCAGGGTCTACTTTTACGAAGATCGTTTTTCCACCGGTGCCGGTGAAACTCTGCGTGATTGATACAGGTGCGGATGAGCTGATGGCAAGAGAGGTAATAATCTGATCAGAACCAATCTGAGTTCCACCAGCAGAAGGATCACCGAGATAGAAGCGGACGATAATATTTGATGCGCTTTCGAAGCCGGTATTATGAACCGTCGCGGTAATAGTGACAGATTCATTTGCCTGGGGCATAGGCTTTGACAGCGAAATATCACCCGGGGAGATAGCAAGGTTCGCACGTGCGCTTGCGAGTGCGCGCAATGCGAGCGCAGTCGAATACGGGTCTTGATTCCACGAACCATCGGCGAGCTGAGTTGTGGTCAGATAATTTATCGCTCCAGGAACAGAGGCAGAAATATTCGCTCCGCTTGCGATAAGAGCATCGAGGGCGAGGGCGGATTCGTATACATTAGACGGACTTGAACCGAAACCTCCATCCGTGTTCTGCTTTGAGAGCAGATAGGCAACTCCCTTATCAATAGAACTTTGGACGTTGAAGGTGACGTTGTTGTATGATGCCAACATCTGGAGCACAGTTGCAGTTATGTAAACATTGCTGACAATATTATCTTTGAATCCCCAGCCTCCATCTGCCCTTTGATTCGCAGTAATATAGTTTATCGCCTGGAATAGAACGCCATAGTCCGAATAATTTACGGAACGAAGAGCTTGCAGGGCGAGAGTGGTATCCAGAATGCCATCGTCAAAGCCCGCATTTATTCCCCAACCGCCAACGGCAGGATCGCGATAATAGAGCAGCACTTCGACTTCAGCGGATGCATCCATACCTGCTCGTTTGAGCGCGGCAATCCGCCGTGAGAGATAATCCGTTGGCGAAACAGCCTGGCTGCTGAGCCACGTAAGACCCTCAGTATACGTCGAACTCGTTGGCTCAAAGACATAGACAGCATCCAGCGCAGCGGATGTGGAGTAGTACTCAGTCGTCTCTACAGCGGGCCAATTACCGGTAGTGGTCTGGGAGGAATTGAGCCAGACGAGGCCCGATGATATTTGTGGAGTTTGGGCGAAGACTGAAAAACTTATGGTCGATAACAGGATAAAAAAAACGAGGCCAAATGTACGCTTTCGCATAATTCCTCCAAAGACCTTGTTCCGCTGTCCATTTGTACGACCTGATATTCTTTTCAGGCGGTATGACTACTCCCAATATTTTTTCTTAAAGTCACTCATAATATAAATTTCTTTCACCAGGAATCCCATGAACACAAAGAATGATATAAGCCATACAGAATTAACAATAAAATTTGTTACGAGCAAAGCTGACAGAAATAAGGATTCTATTATGCAACTTTTCTTATTAAAAGTTTTAGCGAGCACACTTTTTATCTCTTCATAATTCTTCACTAACTGAATTACCACAATGAAGAAAAGCAGGGCTATCAAAATAATATCAATATAAAAAAATAACTTATTTCGCCAAAGTGCACTTCTGTAAATAATCAAAATAATTAAAACAAGAAAACCACTAAATAGTGCGTTAATAGCAAGCTTCAGACGGTCTTTTGCAAATCTTCTAACTTTTAAATTGTGCATTATTAAATAAAGTGTTGTGTTTATAAATAACAACAGCGATTCATTATTCATAGTATCGACCTCCTTCACAAATTTTAATAAGCCAATCCATTGCCCAGGCAATTACTTTGAGTTGCGGAGCCAGCAAAATACATTCTTATCGAATTAATCAGTATTTGAACGGGTCGAAATGTAATAAAAACGATTAGAATATTTCGCACAGTGATTGCAGCCAAAATATTTAATGCTATAGCAGCAACACAGTCTTGTGCGGTACTACTTGCCTCAGTCATGAGCCAATTCAAGAAAGCCAGATAAATTGGCAAAAGCAACGATAGAATAGCAAATGCAATGGGTCCTGCCAATATTGATAAAGCTAACAGAAGTAGACCAACACCGATGAGAAGCAACGCGCCATTTTCACCCGAACTAATCATATACGCTCCTGCCCCTGTAACTGGATCAGTAATAATATAACCACAAAGTAGGCGGTCATTGTAGCTGACATTCGTTCTTGGAACAGTAACTTCTTTTCCTGCATTTACCGCGTTCGCAATAACGCTTTTCACATCTTCACTGACCTGCAATTGCGGAAGAATAATATTTATATTCGTTTGGTTGACAGTGTAGATGGAGATTCCTTGATCACTTGCTATTTGCAACGCTTTTACTGCTGAGATACCCTGCACCACATCGCTCGGCGTCGAATACATCCGTTCTGGGATCAGATGCTCCAAGGCTGATGACATACTGCCAGATGTGAGCATATATTTTCTGACATTATCTGTGTTTCCGTTTTTACTGAATACGGCCTGCATGATTCTGTCCACATCCATCATCATACCCCCAAAACCAGTCCACGTCGGAATTCCGAATACGGCCTGAACAGCAAGCTGCGTCGAACACAGTCCGATAGAGGGAACTCGATACCGTATTGCATCTTGTGCTTTCGCGGCAATCTCATCACTTAAATCAAGCTCATTGAAATAGGTTGTAATTGTCATAAATAAGAGATCACCAACGACATCATCTTTCGTGATCCCGCCGTAAGTCTGAGTAACTATTTTTTCTTTCGTGGTTTCAAGCTTCGCTTTGAGAGCGTTAAGTCGATCCCCTCCAACTCGTCCTGTGTCCAGACCGATCCCGTAATATTCACCCGCCTGAATCATGTTATCGATATTGCTCAATCCTATTCCCGGCTCATTAAGCGACATGGTGAACGACTGCGCACTGCCCATCGTGCCAGGAGCGCCGGTTGCCACAATTTGTCCGTCTATACGTAGTTCAGACTTGAGATTGATAAGATACGCCGGGAATGATGACGGCAGTTCACTTGGCTGGATGGGTGTGCCATCTGGATGAGGCTGAGGTAAAAATGATTCTATAACAGCTTGATCGTTGGCAGTTGCTGGTGAGAATGACAATGTGATCTTTTTGCCCGCAAGCTCCGGGAGGCTAGCACTATAGAAAAGCCCTGTACCTGCGCCTGTGGAATCGGGAATACTGAAGCTTATGGTCGCGCGCAGGTTGTCAGGAACTTGAGCAAACTGAGAGCCGATCTGCACGGTCTTGTACGGAAGTGTTTCGGGTAATATGCCGAACTCCTGCTTGATAATCTCCTTCTTGCCGACCACATCCCCTACTGTCGCATTGGGATGGTTCTGCTGAATGTAGTTCTGCACCTGCGTCTGGTAGTCCTGCATAGTCTGCTGGATCAGGGTGGAGTTCACGTTCGTTACATACCCTTCTGTTTCATTGATCGTCGAAGTCGATTGAAGCTGATTGGCAAAGGTTTGTGCGTCAAAGGGCACGGCTGACTGGATGTCAATTCCCTGCGTATAGGCATACTGCTTGAATGAAGGATCAAGCTGGATCCAGGTATCGGGCTGTCGATGAACGGCCCCGCGGCTCGGGATATAATCGATGAACGCGCTGACCCATACGTGTTCCATCCTCACGTATTTATAGACGCTGCCGCTGGTTTTGAGAAGCGTAACGGGAACGCCGTTGGTGGCAAGAATCGTTCCGACCATCATCGGATTGGTCACATCGCCGACCCAGTTCATTGCTTTTTCGATGGGGATATCGACGGTGCCGTAGGCGTAGCGTGCGGAGATGCCGGACGTGCGAAGCAAAGCGATGAGCAAACTGGCAGTGTCGGTGTCGTTGCAAATCCTTGACTGAAGGCACTGGTCCGCCCCTTGGATGCTGCCATAGGTGGGTGCATATTCGATATTATTGCGGACCCATTCGTAGATTCTGAGCGGTGAGTTGCCGAGTTCGGCGGCTTTGGCGCGGATTTCGGGCGTGAATTGGACTTCGGGAGTTTCGGATAGGTCAGCGGCGGTCGGAATATCCGCTGTCTGCTGCGCGAGAAGGATCGGTGCTGAATCGGCGAAGGCTACCTGCAGAATCGCCCCCTCCCCCCCTCCCTCTCCCACAAGGGGGCGAGGGAGTTGAAGCGGAACATCACTCGCAATTTCGTTGAATGCGAGGAGAACGGGTTTCGATTGCGGCTTGCTCGCCAGGAGATCAGGCATCAACCGGCTGTCGGAGATATTACGACTGCTGTGTGACTTTTGCTTTCGAAAATCGCGCTCGAACTCTTCCTTTTTCAAGCGCGGTGCGACCGTTTTGGTCGCTTTCCGGACGCGAAACGGCAGATTCTCCGGATCGAGCCGTTGCACGAGCTTTTTCGGCCGGGTCTTGTCTAGGTGCAAACGTACTTTCTCTATCTTCGCCTTTCGCTCCGCCGGGGTCCTGGCCGCGTCTATGTCGTTTAACTCATCCCGGAGTTGCGTGTAGTTGGCGGTATAGTTTTTAACGAACGCCGTATGCCTATCGCGTATTTCGCGGGGCAAGCCAGCGATCTTCTTCTCCGTGGCGGCGAATTCCGCCTGGAGCTGCTCATTCAAATCAGCGAGTTGGGTTTTCCTGTTCCCGACCTCCCGGATTTCCGCGGAAGCATCCTCGCCCTTTGCATTCTTCTCGCTTGCCTTGCCGACCTTCTCGCGTATTGCCTCAAGAACACCTTCAAATTTTTCTTCGGGCTTTTGCTCTCTGCTTACTGGCTTTCCGGGCGCCTGTTCCACGGACGCTGCTTTCTGTTTCTCTGCGGCAAATGCAGCGGGTATCTGGAATAAAGGGCCAAATGACCATAGAAAACAGGTGAGAACAGTCCATACCGTGACTCGGAAGCTGAAAGAATAGGCGCGCATAATGGCTCTCCATGTATTCAGTTTATTAAAGCAAAAAACGAAAATCAGGTAATGCGTTACAGCGAAAGCAGGAAATTCTGATACCGTTCAAAACGCGAACCGTCGACCGGGAAAAACAAGAAAGGTGTTTCGTAAGGTAAAGCCTTCATAGCACAACCCTGTGTGCCTGTCAATCATATTATTGCAGTAAGGGACCATCACAATAATATGGTTTATCATTCTGCGTTAAGACTTTAAACTATGATTATTGACGAGAATATTATAAATAGGCCAAAATAGCAAAGGATTTATTGGCCTATAGCCTATTAATTTATTCAGCTTTTTGCCTTATCCTCTAATGCATGAAAACTGCCAAACTGCTTGTCGTGCTGGGGGAGAAAATACGGGAGGTAAGGAAAGGGAAAAAGCTTTCCCAGGAACGGCTTGCCGAACTGTCGAATTTGCACCCGACATATATTTCCGACATCGAAAACGGCAAGGTGAACGCCTCCCTCTACAGCTACTATCAAATTGCTCAAGCCCTTACTATCCCGCTGTCCGAACTTGTCGTATTGCCTCAACCAAAGGCTGAACGACAAATCGAATTCAAGCTTACGGAGTTATTCAGCCAAGCGAGAGCTCTCGACAGAAAAAAGAAAGCCGTATTCATAGCGGCTGCCCGTGGTCTTCTTTCAGGGATCGATGAAGTGCTGTAGGCGGCTCGAATGAATGATGACGCCGCTCGGCGCAAACCCGGACGCGAAGAAAAGGCATTGGATTGCGCTATGTCTCCCCTCGCTCGCGGAACAGCCGCGACGCTCTTGCCCGCAGCGTGCATACGGGGCAGCCTCCTCTTCTGTATCTATCGATGATTCTTTCTCGATATTCATGCCCTTTCCGGCATTTCCACCATACGAGGCGCGTGGAAAATGGGGAGACGTCCTTCGGCGTCCAGGTCCCGTTCTTCGCAGAATGCCACTCGCGGGACAGCCACGGCGCTTTGGCCTCAAGGCAGTTCTCCTCGGCCGGCCTTCGCCCTGAACAGTAAGGGCATCCGTCTCCTTCGCTTCTGTTCTCTACAACAGATTGCCATTCATGACCTTTTCGGCATATCCACCAGACTTTTTTGTTGGATTTAGGGAGAACATCCTTCGGCGTCAAAGGAGCATTCTTCGTATGATGCCACTCGCGGGCAAGCTTTGGATCTACGGCCTGAAGGCAGGTATCAGCGGTTGCTTGTCGTCCTGAGCAACAAGGGCACCCGTAACCGGAGGTCCTTCTATATAAGGGGGCCGGCCACTCATGCCCTTTCTTGCACACCCACCAGACTTTCCTGCCGGAGCCGGCAGTGACATCTTTCGTCGTCAGAGGAGCATTTTTCGTCGGATGCCACTCCCTGGCCAGCTTCGGATTTACGGTTTTTAGACAATTGTCTTTATTCACTCTTCGTCCAGAGCAATATGGGCAGCCTTCGTCTCGGCCTCTGTCCGAGATGCGAGCATCCCACTCATGACCTTTATCGCAGAGCCACCAGACTTTGATATGCGCGCCAGGGGTCACATCCTTCGGCGTAAGCGGTGCGTTCTTCGTGGGGTGCCACTGGCGTGCGAGCGCCCTGTTCACTTTAGCGAGTGTAGGTTTCACGTTCTGTTTTATCATGCAATGTTACTGGCTTTGGTGAGTTCGGTTATCTGATTGCCTGAATCTGCAACCAGATAAAGAGTATGCGCACCGTCTCCCCTGAGGGTCACGCCGATTGTCCCGGTGCGGACCTCCGTGCCCGTAAGGCCGGAAATATTTCCGGTCTGGAGGAGCGTCCCGCCAGAGGCGGGGTCCCCGTCGTAGAGAGATATGGTAAATGCCCCTGTCTCGGACTCGCCCAGGTTTCTGACCTTGTATTCCAGAGTGAAGGCAGTTCCGGCACTCGGAACATAGGTCGAAGGCTTGAGGTCTTCGGAGTAAACGGCAATATCAGGTTCGGTTGCTACCCAGATGCGGGATGAGGATTTGTTGTCACTCTCTGATGTTTCGGAGATGGTATTGTCCGGGTCTGCGACAACGAAGATCGTCTTGCCGCCGGTGCCGGTAAAGGATTGAGAGATGGATGCTTGAGACGATGAATTGACGGATAAAGAAGGAAGGATTTGATCGACACCAATTTGCATGCCGCCGGCAGAGGGATCTCCAAGATAAAACCGAACAACAATATCCGATGCACTGTCATAGCCTGAATTGCGAACGTTTGCGGTGAGCGTTATCGTCTCCCCTTCTCGCGGCATGGGATTGGTGAACGATACCGATGCTACTGAAAGGTTTGGTCGTACACTCGCCAGCGCACGAAGAGCCAAAGCGGTCGAGTAAGGATCATCATTCCAACTGCCATTAGCTGATTGACTTGTAGTCAGATAATTTACCGTTGCAGGAACGACCGCTGAAACATTCGATCCGCTTGCTATCAGGGCATCAAGCGCCAGAGCTGATTCGTAAACTTTTGACGGCGAACTTCCAAAACCACCATCGGCATTCTGCTTTGAAAGCAGATAAGCGACAGCCTTGTCTATTGAGCTTTGGACATTGAAGGTAACATTATTGTATGACGCTAACATTTGAAGTATAGTAGCAGTCAAGTAAACATTGCTGACCGCGTCATCCTTGAATCCCCAGCCGCCATCATTTTTTTGATTCGAAGTAAGATAATTTATCGCTTGGAAGAGAACGCCAAAGTCGGAATAATTTGCTGAACGAAGAGCTTGCAAGGCAAGGGTGGTATCTAAAATGCCGTCGTCAAAACCCTTATGTGTCCCCCAGCCGCCAACAACAAGATCGCGATAATAGAGCAGCACTTCGACTTCAGCGGATGCATCCATACCTGCTCGTTTGAGCGCGGCAATCCGCCGTGAGAGATAATCCGTTGGCGAAACAGCCTGGCTGCTGAGCCACGTAAGACCCTCAGTATACGTCGAACTCGTTGGCTCAAAGACATAGACAGCATCCAGCGCAGCGGATGTGGAGTAGTACTCAGTCGTCTCTACAGCGGGCCAATTACCGGTAGTGGTCTGGGCGGAATTGAGCCACCTGAGGCCTGTCGGAATTTGCGGTATTTGAGCGGATGCAAAAGAGGTAAATAAAAACATTAAGAATGAACCAATCAGAAAGCTCAAGCGACTTGCTCTTTTGAACATAGCTCCTCCTCCGACACCGATGATCCCAGCATGCATGATAACCACAGGCGCAAGCATAGAAAAATTATCGTTTATAAAAAATAAACAAAAAAAGTAAAATCAGAACAAAAAATATTATTGAGTATAAAATAACCTCTGCAGGTTTATAGCCCTGTTGTAACTTCAGAATAAGGGGATGCCGTTTTTCTTTAAGCAGAGCGAGAAGAATAGCGGCCAATGCGATAACGGATAATATAACAATTGCAAAAGGATCGTTCCGAGATTCAAAAATTCCTAAGCCAACAAAGAAAAGTGAAAAAAAGAAAATAATTATATTTTTGTTTGCTCGCAAGTAGCGAAAAAACAGGTACAAAGCAATCGATAGATTCAGAAATGCTATTTTATTCATTTTTCTGATCCCCCATTATCTTATTGTCTAATCGTTCGTTTATAGTTTTCAAAAAAGACTCAAGTATCAATACAGCAGCACAAACTATCCAGACTTCGAATAAAACAAAAGGGAAAATACTTTTAGGGAAATTTTTTAATAAGTCGTCTGGTAATAACCAGAGAGAGAGCATTGCAATGCTTACTATGATACAAGAATAAATTAATTCTTTCTTTATTTGTCGGATTTTAGTGAGTGCTGTGCTGTTGCTAGCGATTATTGACTTAAAATCTTTTGTCTTATACATGAGTGAAGACGATAGACTATTAATCAACTTTTGCCTTTGATATTTACTAACCCTGACGGCAAAAATTGAAAAAAGGATTACTATTACTCCACTAAGCAATACGAATATCTTCATTATATTATTTCACCAGCCAAGCGCCTACAGTTTTTGCGCCGTTTAATAGCTTTTCCGTGTTGCAAACCTGAAGTGTTGCTTGAAGCTAAAGTCTTCTACTCTTAATAATCTGTAGAAATAAATTATCGACGCCAATATGCTGAATGCCCCTGCGATAATAATTAAGAAAGCAAATACATTATCGATATCACGAAGTGAGATAAAGAGATTCCCGTCAAAAGTCGCAAATATTTTTGCAACTATAAAGTGCGCTAAGCTATTAAGCTCCATAAATATAAATGCAAATAACCAAAAACGATGCTTAATTAAAACGGCAAAAAAGAAAAAAATTAAAAGCGAAAATAAATAATCGCTCATATCATATTTTTTTAGTGGTACAACACTAAAAATTAATAGGAAGTTCCAAACGAATGCATAGAAATTAACCAAAATTAAAACCTTTAAAATAACTCTCTCTTTCATCATAAACCTCCTTTTCTATTGCCTTTCCACTTCTCACTGAACAGGGGGGTCGCAGTGAGTAGCTAATTCTCTGCATTTTGCGCCCTGATTAACGGCCCATGCCACCATACCTGCGCCAATCAGTATTGCAGCAGCATATCCGAACCACCCTCCAAAGAATTGCATTACCATCGCTATTCCTAAAAATCCTTTAAACAGTTTCTCCAAGCTGCCACTAACAACGAGACCAACACAACCCCAATATTCACTACTATGAAAATATTTTATACAATTGCCACCTGCCTGACTAATATAGGTTTCCTCGAGTTCCGCTGCAGCTGCTTCTGTTACTAAGAAGTGTAACGCGATATTAACAAAGGGGGCCAGGAGGAAGCCTCCACTTGTCCCTCCGCTTATCATGTACGCTCCGGCACCCGTATTGGGATCTATAATTATATAGCCACACCCGTCCCAGCCGTTAATATTTATATTCCTTTTCGGAACCGCAATTATTTTTCCCGCATTCAGAGCATCTTGAATATGTTTTTTGACGTCAGCGGCGACTTGAAGTTGTGAATTAATTATGCTTGCATTTTCCTGATTAATACTATAAATCGGTATGCCCTGCTCACTTGCTATCTGTAACGCTTTAACCGCTGAAAGCCCCTCAACTGAATTGCTTGGTGTAGAAAATATCTGCTCTGGGGTTCTGCTTTCGAAAGCAGAAGACACCCCGCCTGATGCGAGCATGTATTCTCTCAATTTGTTCATATCTCCGTCTTTGCTAAACACGGCTTGCATAATCCTGTCCACATCCATCATCATACCCTTGGAACTGACGGTTTTTGGTATGCCAAATATTTCCTCGACATTCATGTGCAAATAGAACATTCCTACAGATGATGTCCTGTATCGAATCACATTTTTTACCTTAGCTGTAATTTCATCAACGGTATCGAGGTCGGCGAAATAATTAATAGCTGTAAAATACAGCAAATCACCGACAAGAGCATCTTTCGTAAGAGTGGTATAATCTTTTGTCACTAAAAGATTTTTCGTTTCGGCGAGTTTGTCCTTTATATTTCTCAAAACCTTCTCAGCAATCTTACCTGTATTTAAACCTATACCAAAATATTCACCAGCTTGAATTATATTATCGATACGGCTCACACCAAAACCCGGCTCAGTAAGCGACATGGTGAACGATTGTGCGCTTCCCATAGTGACAGAAGAACCAGTTGCCACAACCAGGCCCTCTATGCGGAGTTCTGGCTTGAGATTGATGAGATACGCTGGCAATGAGCCGGGGGTTGCTTGAAGATATGTTTCTATAATGGTTTTATCGTTGGCTGTAGCCGGTGAGAAGGAGAGCGTGATCTTCTTTCCAGCTATCTGAGGCAGGCTGGTGCTATAGGAAAGTCCAGCACTCATGCCAGTGGGGTCGGGAATGCTGAAGCTGATGGTCGCGCGGAGACTGTCGGGAATCTGTGCAAACTGCAATCCAACAAGGATGGTCTTATACGGCAGCGTCTCGGGCAGGATTCCGAATTCCTGTTTAATGATCTCCTTCTTCCCGAGAACATCGCCGACAGTGGCGTTGGGATAGTTTTGGTTGATGTAATTCTGAACCTGTGTTTGATAATCCTGCATGGTCTGCTGGACCAAAGCGGAGTTCACATTCGTTACATACCCTTCTGTTTCGTTGATAGTGGCTGTTGCCTTGATCTGGTCTGCCAAAGCTTGGGCATCAAAGGGCACAGCTGTCTTGATATCGATTCCCTGGGTGTAAGTGTACTGCTTGTAGCTCGGGTCGAGCGGCACCCAGGTATCGCCCTGTTTGTGGACCGCCCCGCGACTTGGAATATAGTCGATCCAAGCCCTTACGTAAACATGTTCGAGTTGTACGGCTTTATATGTTCCGCCGCTTGTCTTCATGAGTGTTACTGGTATGCCATTGGTGGCGAGAATCGTTCCAGCCATCTTTGGGTCAGTCACACCACCGACGAGGTTCATGGCTTTTTCGATGGGAATTTCGATTGTGGAATATTCGTAATGGGAGTATACCCCTGATACTCTGAGGAGAGCGATGAGCAAACTGGCAGTGTCGGTGTCGTTGCAAATCCTTGACTGAAGGCACTGGTCCGCCCCCTGGATACTGCCATAGGTGGGTGCGTATTCGATGTTATTGCGAACCCATTCGTAGATTCTGAGCGGTGAGTAACTGAGTTCCTGGGCCTTGGCCTTGATGTCGTCAGTGAACTGTATTTCGATCCCGTTTTCGGCGAGGTCTTCGGCTGTCGGCGCGTCGCCCGCTTGCGCAAGGAGGAATGATGATGAATCGGAGAAAGCTAATTGTGATTGCAAGTTGAGGATTTCAGATTTCGGATTGAGACCACCCCTCACCCCCGCCCTCTCCCCTGATGGGCGAGGAATTTGGAAAGGAACGTCGCTCGCAGTTTCATTGAATGCCAGGAGAACGGGTTTGTATTGCCGGCGGCTCGACAGAAGATCAGGCATCAACCGGATTTCGGCAACCTTCCGTTTGTTCTGCGTCTTCTGTTGTGGAAAGTCACGCTCGAAGTCTTCCCGTTTCAAGCGCGGTTCGCGCGTCTTTGTAACCTTTCTGGCTTTAAACGGCAAATTGTTCGGATCAAGTTTTTGATGGCGCGAGGGGCCTTTGGTCTTTTCGAGAAATACCCTGACCTTCCCGGCTGCAATCCTGGCTTCGTCCCCTGTCTTTGCTTTTTCTACACCGTCCAGGTGGGTCCTGAGAGCGCTCAGGCCCTCACCGTATCTCTTCACGAACGCCCTCTGCCGCTGTTTAATCACCTCCGGGAGGTTTTTGATCTTGGTTTCGGTTTCCTTGAATTGCCTCTGTAATTCCGTGTCAAGCGTCTCCAACTCGCTCTTCTCGGCTTTGAGCTTCTCGCGGTCCTCTCCTGCTTCTCCTATCCGGTTGAGGCTCTCCCGGAATTTTTCTTCGGTCGATTTTCGTCTTTCCTGTCCGCTGGTCGCCGCCTTTTGCCCTTTCGTCCCCCTGGACCCCGCCGCGGCATAAGAGGCTGGAATTTGGAATAAAGGCCCGAAACACCATAAATACAGCATGAGGGTGATACTGGCCGTGATTTTCAAATTCATAGAATAAGTCCGCATGGTTTGTTCTCCATTTATTCAGTTTTTAAAGCAAAAGCTAAAACAGGTAATGCCTGTCTGCGTGCGGTCACGCACAGGCAGGCGTTAATGCAAAAGCAGTAATTCTGATACTGATCTAATCGTGATTCGTCGAACCAGCAAATGTTGTAAGGAAGGTGCTGCTTTTAGATTGTCTTTTGTAGCATAATTTTATTTTACAGTCAATGCAAACTGCCACATCTTGACAGATTGATGAAATGGTGATATTTCCACGTATTGCCATTATTTATACATGCAATAGACAGATATTGTCAAGTAATTTCTTTGTATTGCATTGTTTTCATGACAAGCAAATGCTTCTATTATTGCACTCATGAAAATCAAGAGCGCCTCTATTAAACAACAAGTGGGCTTACGCATCAAACATGTAAGAAAAACCAGGGGCCTATCTCAGGAAAAACTCTCCGAGAAGGTCGCCATGAGTTCGAAGTATTTGAGCAGTATCGAAAGAGGGAAAGAGAACCCTACTTTGGATACCTTCATTAAATTGGCACAGGCATTGAACGTCGAAATTTCTGAATTGTTCAATTATGCCGGCGAAAAGTCCGTTCAGGAATCTAAAAAGTACCTCCTCGATTTAATGAAGGGCAGTGACAAGGAGAAGCTTGATCTCGCGGTTAAGATGCTAAGAGCGCTTTACTTGTAGTTGTCCTTTTCCATTTCAAAACTCCTTTCTTATTCTCGCCGCCACGCGGTTACTTCTCCAGCGGCTTCAGATACCCGTCCTTATCAAGTATGATTTCGTTGCTATTGCTCTTGATTTTGATCTCAGTCTGTCCGTCTCCATCAAAATCCGAGATTACGAGAGCGCTGTCGTATGACGCGAACAGCGCATCGGGCGCAAGATTGTTCAGATACACCGGCCCCCATTTGATTTTGCCGTCATGCTCGGTCAAATAGACGCTCCCTTCCATATATTGTGCCGGAGAATACACCTGCGTAATGAGCAGAACAATCTCGGGCAAGCGATCGTCATTGAATTTAGCAATTGTATATGTGCCTGTTCCTAAGAACTTATCCACTCCTGCTGTATATCTGCCGTCGTTGTCTTTGTCTTCGAAAATGAGAATACTGGCGGAATCAGCAATCTTTGCGTTACCGGTGTTTTCGAATGCTGCTTTCACATGAGGGGACAAGGTTAAGGTCTGGCTGGTGAAGAGCATGCTTGTAAAGTTCGGCGCTGTTGGTACGTTATCGGGGCCGAGAATTTCGTCCGGCACCTTGATCTTGAGTGAGCGGATGGCCTGGTTGTTGGTCTCGTAGAGTTCGGTGACGACGCTTTCCGTGTCCGTGATGGCGTAGAACCGGTAGGTCCAGGGGACTGCGGTGAAGGTGTAGGGGAGCGTAGTTGTTCCGTCTCCCTGTATGCTGTCTACTGTATACGTCGTTAAAAGCGTCCCTCCTGAAGCGGGGTCTCCGTCATAGAGCGCGAGGTTGAAGGCGCCCGTCTCCCTGATGCCCGCGTTGTGGACCGTGACGGAGAGGAGAACGGAGTCGCCGGAAACGGGATGGGACGGGGTAAAAGACAGGTCCGTTGCGGAAATGGTGATGTCCACCATATCGGTCATGACCCGGACCGCGGCGGTGTTGTTGCTTTCATCGGCTTCGGATATCGCGTTCGTTTGGTCAGCGATGACGTAGAGGTCATGAATGCCGGAACTGATCGTCCAGCTTGCGGTCGCCGTGTATGTCCCGCCTGAAGCGAGGGATGAGACTGTCTCGCTCTTGATGAGCGTGCCGCCGGATTCCGGCGCATTGTCGTAGATGTCCACGGTAAAGGAGCCTGCGTCCGCGTATCCCTGGTTCCGGATGATCGCGCTGATCTGGACAGTCTGGTTGGCTGTGGGCCGGCTGGGGGTGAGGGTGATTTCGCCGGACGTAACCGCAAGGTCAACCTGTCCCTGCAAGCCCCCGACGGTGACCGTGACCGTGCCGGTGTTGTTGGTCTCGGATAATTCAGGGATCAGGGTTCCGGGGTCAGCGGTCAGGTAAAGCGTATGCGAGCCGTCGCCGGTAAGCGTGACGCCGAAAGAGCCCGTGCGGACCGCTGTGCCCACAAGACCGGAAATATTTCCGGTCTGAAGGAGCGTCCCGCCAGAGGCGGGGTCCCCATCGTAGAGAGATATGGTAAAAGCCCCTGTCTCGGACTCACCCAGGTTCCTGACCGTGTATTCCAGTGTGAACGCAGTTCCGGCACTCGGAACATAGGTCGAAGGTTTCAGGTCTTCGGAGTAAACGGCAATATCCGGCCCCGTCGCGACCCAGATGCGGGCAGAGGATTTGTTGTCACTCTCTGAGGTTTCGGAGATGGTATTGTCCGGGTCCGCGACCACGAAGATGGTCTTGCCGCCCGTGCCGGTGAAGGATTGTGTGATCGAGACTTGAGATGATGAATTGACGGATAAAGAAGGAATGATTTGATCAGAACCAATTTGAGTTCCGCCAGCAGAAGGGTCACCGAGATAAAAACGAACGATTATATTAGAAGCGTTGTCGAATCCCGTGTTCTTTACTGCAGCAGTAATCGTGATGGACTCATTTTCTATCGGCATTGACTTTGAAAGGGAAATATCACTTGATGAAATAACAAGATTAGGCCTCGCGCTCGCGAGCGCGCGCAAGGCAAGCGCCGTGGAATAGGGATCGTCATTCCAACTGCCGTCCGATAACTGATTTGTGGTGAGATAGGCGGCGCCGTTGGATACAACGGTTGTGATATTGGCCGCTCCGCTCGAAATCAATGCGTCGAGCGCTAAACCGGAATCGTAAACCATAGAAGGACTGGAGCCGAAACCACCGTCCGGATTCTGTTTCGTGAGGAGATACGCAATTGTCCTGTCAATCGAACTTTGAACGTTGAAGGTGACGCTATTATATGAAGACAAGGTTTTCAAGACTGCGGCGGTTGCGAAAACATTGCTGTCCTCACCGGCCGCGAAGCCCCAGCCGCCGTCCGAATTTTGATTCGAGGTAATGAAATTTACGGCCTGAAAAAGAACAGAATAATCGGAGTAAGCCAGTGCCTGGAGAGCCTGGAGGGCGAGAGCCGTGTCCAGGATATTGTAAAAATATTCCGAATCGCCTCCCCATGCGCCGTCGGAATTGCGGTAAAGAAGCAACCCCTCTAATTCGCTGGAAGTGTCCTGTCCGGCGCGTTTAAGCGCGATGATCCGTCTCGAGAGATAATCCGTCGGCGATACGACTTGGCCGCTCATCCACTGAAAGGCCGTGCTGTATGCAGGGTTTAAGGGATCAAGGGCATAAACAGCATCCAGTGCCGCGGCCGTGGAGTAATAATCGGTGGTCGTGACCTCCGGCCAATTTCCGGCGGACGTCTGCGAAGAATAAAGCCACGTGAGGCCGGAGGAAATTTGGGGAGATTGGGCAAAAGCGAAAGAATGTATTGTCGATAATAAGATAAAAGCAGCGATGATTTGGACGCTTTTTCGCATAGCTCCTCCGGATATCTCAATGAATATCTTCAATGCAGAGAGACAAAACATACTACCTCAAACGTCACTCGATTTTATAATGGTCGATTAAGCAACGAATACGTTAATTTCGCGCGAGACGCTCGCTTTCTAATCTCTGCTATTAATTCATTCAAGTATTTTGCGCGGTTCGCTTTCATTAAGTCGAATGAAGAAAGCGAAGGTTCGTTCGCTGGTTCAACCATGCCAATAGTAAAATTGCCTTTGTCAGTATATATTTTGTATCTGAAACTGGCTTTTAACGGAGTTAGCATTTTAATTTCTCTGACGCCTGTCCACTGCGCAAAAACTCTTTTTTTCCGTCCATTAAACAAAATTCCGTTTTCGTTCACCTCGATAAAGGTGTGTTTTTTGTTTAAGTATGCAAAAACGGGCACGATGATGCTTAATATAGCCAAGATGAGAAAAAATAATTTACCCGACAAAGATATTTCTCTTATTGCAAAAAATATGGAAATTGTTGCCGCAACGATTGAAAAGCCAATAAATATCGCTTTAAAATCTTCGACGCTATGATAGTCATATCTTTTTTTCATCTTTCCGCTCCTTAGTTTCAATAACAAGGATTATTATAATTAATATCGCCAAACCAAAATTGGTAAGCGTCTATTATAACGGGAGCACAAGGAAGCGCACACCACCACGCCCTGCCTCTCGCAGATGTTTGTACTAATTTTACAAAAAACTGAAAAAGGATACTCGCAGCGAAAATGATCACTGGAAACCAAACTGCAAGTACTACAAGGAAGAAGGCCAGCATAAGAGATATCACTGTCATAATTGCTATAAACCAAATGTCAGCACTTGTCATGGACGACCAATTTAAAGCATTTCCTGATTCTAGGTAAGAATCAATCCAGCTTAAAGCTTCAACACTAAATGCATATCCAGCACTTGGCGCGCCTATGTTGCAAAACATGAGGAGGATATCTTTTAAACAATCAGTCAACGCTTGCCAACCACCATTTGAACCTCCGCTGATTTTATATGCTCCAGCACCAGTAAATGGATCCTGAATTATATATCCTACACCAACCGACCCATAGTAGGATGCTGCCCTTGCGGGTACCGTTACAATCTTGCCAGCTCCGATGGCATTATTAATGTCAGCTATAACATCAGATGACACCTGGAGTTTTGGAAGAATTGTTGCTATATTATTTGATGTGATAGTGTAAATGGGTATTCCAGCCTTATTTGCCGCATTAAGCAGGCTTATCGTCGAAATGGCAGGTATCTTTGAAAGTGTTTCTGCATGATTATGTTCTAAGCCTGATGATATATAGCCTGCCGTCTCCATGAATTGTTTTGTCTTTTCTTGGTCACCTGTTTTTGAAAACACAGTGAAAATATTTCTGTCGACATCGATTCCATAACCTTCGAGATCAAAGTTCTTAGGAATAGAAAAAAGATAAGTAACCGAAGGCACTGCAGATGTGATGGCCGCTGAGATGCCCTTTGCAGCGGTTACACCATTAAGCCATTCCGCTATCCCAAGCATCTTGCCTTGTGCATAAAAATAATAGAGCCCTTGCAGCCATAACCAATCTCCTATCAATTTATCTCGTTCTACAACTGGCTGTTCTCCATTATTCAATTGAGCCTTCATTGCTTCAAGAGTACTTTTAAATTTAAGTGCATTAGTCTCCAAAATACTATACAAAAACCGTTGTGGTTCCACGACGATTGCAGAATATCCACCGGCATCAAAAACATTTTGAACTCGATCAGTACCTATTCCTGGATCATAAAATGCCATGATGAAGTCATGTGAAACGCCTAATTGCATTTGTGGACCAGACGCTACCGTCGCACCGTCGATCTTTATCACGGGACGTAGGGTTAGGAGATAGGGCGGAACTTTCGTCACATCTCCCCCGTAACGATTCAGCAAATCAGAATCAGCCTGCGTAGCGGGATCATATGACAACGTGATCTTTTTCCCCGCAATCGATGGGAGCTGTGATGTATATGAGAACCC
The DNA here is from genome assembly GCA_919901555.1 of Nitrospiria bacterium. Lineage (GTDB taxonomy): Bacteria > Nitrospirota > UBA9217 > UBA9217 > UBA9217 > CAKKPG01. The sequence goes on from CAKKPG010000012.1 coordinate 45,643, forward strand.
GCTATTTGAGCCGGACATATCAGAAATTTCAAATGTTAATGTCGCTCTGTACTTTGCTGGTACATCAGCGAATTCCGAGCCAATTTGAATAGTCTTGTACGGCAGGGTGCCCATGAGGTAAGGAAATTCCTGTTTGACGATCTCTTTTTTACCGATGACGTCTCCTACCGTAGCGTTCGGATGGTTCTGGGTGATGTAATCCTGGACCTGGGTCTGGTAGTCCTGCATGGCTTGCTGGATATACGCTGAATCGACGTTCGTTACATATCCTTCCGTTTCGTTGATCGTCGCCGTGGATTGGAGCTGGCTTACGAATGTTTGAGCATCAAAAGGCACGGCAGAACTGATGTCGATACCCTGGGTGTAGGTGTATTGCTTGTAACTGGGGTCGAGCGGTATCCAGGTATCGCCCTGCTTGTGGACCGCGCCGCGTGAAGGGATATAGTCAATAAAAGCTTTTACGTAAACATGCTCCATCTGAACATTTTTGTAAACGCCGCCGCTCGTTTTCATGAGGGTGACCGGTATGCCGTTCGTGGCCAGTATCGTTCCTGCCATCTTGTAATCGGTCACGCCCCCCACCCAGTTCATGACTTTATCAATCGGTATTTCGACGGTGCCGTACACGTACCGGGCGGAAATACCGGACGTGCGAAGCAAAGCGATTAGCAAGCTGGCAGTGTCGAAATCGTTGCAAATCTTCGTCTGGAGACACATGTCGGCGCCCTGGATGGAGCCATAGGTAGGGACGAATTCGATGTTGTTCCTGACCCACTCGTAGATTTTGACCGGGCTGTATCCGAGTTCCGCTGCCTTGGCCTTGATATCGTCAGTAAATTGAATTTCGATCCCATTTTCGGCGAGATCGTCAGCAGTAGGCGCGTCTGCCGCCTGCGCAAGAAGGATCGGTGTTGAATCGCTGAGGGCTAATTGGGGAATGAAATCATTTATAGATGTCGATGAGGATGCTGAGAGTCGGTCTGATCGAAATGAAACCGGCTGATCACTAAACGTCCCACTATCATTGAATGCCAACTGAATGGGCTTATGCTTGATGCGTGTTAATAAGCCTGTCCCCGAATAGTTTAATCGGGGATGATCATTCGCGGCAATAGTATTTTCAACGCTTGCGAGCTTCTTAGCTTTTTTGTGTGACGGAAAATCTTTTTCAAACTCCTCTTTTTTTAACCTCGGCGCTCTTTCCTTGGCCTTGACGGTCCTGAACGGCAGCTTGTTCGGGTCGAGCGGAACGTGCTTCGTTGGAGGCTTGGTTTTATCGAGATGGGCCTTGGCTTTTTTCAGCGCCTCTCTTCCCTGTTTACTGCCTACTGCATACTTCCCTACTTCTTCCAGGTTGGCCCTTAACTCTGCAAGGTTGTCTTCGTAGTGCTTTACGAATTTATAATGCCGGTCGAGGATTTCCTTCGGCAGCTTCGCGTCTTTGAGCTTCTTCTCAGTTGCGGCGAATTCCGCTTTTAGCTCAATATCTATTTTCTCAATCTCTGTTCTCTTTGCCTTTACCTCCGCGACCTCAGCGGTGATGTCTGCCGTCCCTTCGACTTTGCTCAGGGCAAGCTTCTCCTGCGCTTTGTGGATCTTCTCGCGGACCGCCTCCAGCGCCTTCTCGAACTTTTCTTCCGGCCTCTGGACCAAGGCAACCGTGTTGCCGTCCTTTACGCCGACGCGGTCGGCTCGCTCCATATTCCGCACTCGCGGCGGCTCCGCCGCCCATACCACGGCCGCATACAGCGGCATGTACGTCCAGCAGAAGAAAAACAACGTAAGTGCAGAAACCATCTTCAAAATCCGAGAAAAAGTCCGCATGATATGTTCTCCTGAACTTTATTCCGTCTTATTCATCAGACGAATCCTTACACGATATCTATCCACGGTAATCAGAGCTTTCTGGTTTATAGCATCTTGATGCGTTTCGATCAATCGGAGCAATATCTTTCCTTGATCCCTCGCGGGGATATCCACCAGCCGTATGATTGTCGAGTGCGGCTTGCCGAAAACGAAGACGAGTTCGCCAAAATCCTTGTCGGCTGTGACCAAAATAGAGTCTTCGTCGACTGAGCGCTGAATAATGGCCTCATCACCCGGGTCTTTTCCCGTCTCGGGAATCCACACGACATCGAAGCCCGCCCCTCTGAGTGCTTTGACGGCAAAGCTCGATATGCAACTGTCGACAAGGAACTTCATCTCTAAGCTACGAGAGCGGGCTCGATCCGCTCATGAGATACCATCCGATGGGCAAATACGAGGCACGCCTGAATATCTTCCTTTTCCAGGAAAGGATACGCCTCTAACAACTCTTCGACAGTTGAACCGGCTGCCATCATCCCGAGAATATGTTCGACGGCTATCCTCATGCCACGAATGATCGGCTTCCCTCCGAAAATTGCGGGATTGAACGTGATACGTTTTAGAATCTCTTCCTCGTGCATTTTTTGACCTCCCCGTTTGATTTATGCTCAAGTATACATTATGTTCTTTGCGCTGTGCAAGGGGTTTTTATTGTCTCTTTCCGATGTCTCGGATATCTGATTGTCAGGATCAACAACGACGAAGATGGTCTTCCCGCCTGTGCCGGTGAAAGAAGCTGCTACTAAGGTCCTTGAGAGTCCTGAGTTCTAAGTCATTTTATCTGATTGCGGTTGGCCAAGTCCACCTTTATCTTTGAGTGCTCGATGGATAGGTCTATCCACTTTTCGGCCAGTTTTTTAAACTTCTTATAGGTCTTGATCTGCTCTCTCAGTTCAGCGACATGGTGCGTCCTGACATAGTTGGTCTTGCTTTTCATCTTATGCGTGTAGCTGAGTTGGTAGAACTCCCATTTTTTGTCCTTAACATTCCGGTACAGCTTGGTTAGTGAGCCTGGACGCATTTCGTCGATTCCCATCAGCTCCCGTTTGATCTCTTCTATCTGCTGTTTAATCCGCGCAAGCCTTTTGTCCGCCATAACCGCTCCTCTCTGTCTAGGTGAAGGGCATGGGGACAAAGGGCATGGGGACAGGTCTTGAAATATAAGAAACTGCCTTTTCAACGGGCTGTTGCCCAAATCACTTTACGGCAAATATGTCATTCTGAGCGTAGCGAAGAATCCCGCATTTACAATACGATGGCAGACCCTTCACTGCGTTCAGGGTGACAAAATCGGTTTGGGCAACAGGCCGTCAAGACTTGACCCCAAATGCCAAAAATGCCAAAATGCCAAATGCTTTGACCCCAAATGCTTTGACCCCAAATGCTTAAATGCTTACATGACCCCAAATGCTTATTCTGCCTCTTCATGACAAACGTTTGCACCTTCAAGAGCATATACCATCGTTGCACTAAACATGTCATGATACTTTCGGCCACCTTGACAAAGCAGTTTCCATATGATTTTATGAATATAAATCGTCTTTACATCTAACCCTCTCTATAAATCTTAGTGACGGCCGAGGTGTGAACTCCAATTCTCCGGGCATTTGATGACGACACGCGAACTCTGATGGTCTTGCAAAAAATCAAATTCGACGTAGAGATCGGGGATGATACTGTCGGCAAAGGTTCAGTTATCATTATTGCCGAAATGGAAAGCCACGTGCTCTATAACGCCATCCGCCTCGAAGGAGAGCAGACGAAGATAGTCTGCCGGAAGGATGCTCTGGAGGCGATTCAAAATTCATCTCCTGATGTTATACTCCTCGACTGCGGCTCTGACACCATCTGCGGCCTCGAACTTCTCAGAAAGATCAAGACGTTGAGAGTGGATACCCCGGTCATCTTCATCGCCGGGGAAAGCTCGATGGATGTAGTAGCAAATACTCTGCGAACGGGCGCAAGGGAGATCTTCGTAAAGCCTGTGGATATATTCGAGCTTAAAAGAGTTATCAGGAGGTTCCTCGATATCAAGAGAGCATCGAGGGAGAAGAGAATTCCCTTCATGACGAGCATCACGGCCGGCAACGATCTCTGCGCTACGTCCGATAAACCGCCCAATCTGCTGCGCGCCGCAAGCTATATCGGAGACAATCTTTCCGAAAAAATAACCACCGAAGGCCTCTCACGTATGGCTAACCTGAGCAAGTACTATTTCTGCAGGAACTTCAAAAAACACTTTGGCACGTCGCCCATGAAGTTCGTAACCCTCGTGAAAATAAACAAGGCAAAGGAACTCCTGAAGAGAGAAGACCTCAGGGTCAAGGAAGTGGCCTCCCATGCAGGATTTAATAACCTCGGGACATTCATAAGACAGTTTAAAAAGGCCGAGGGTCTCACCCCTACCTCCTACAAGGAACTGCGCAAAAAATCCTCTCTAAAATAATCTTTCCAAAATTTCATTTTTTACTCCTTAAGTCTGCGACAATTTCTGAATAAAGAAGAGCAAGAATGATAATTGACGAAGGGGCATCATCTGGTAGAGTTAATCAAGCAGCCGGTTCTAAATTGTAAAGGTATTCCCCGATCCGCATCACAAGAAGAGGCAGAAGACTTACGTTGTCCGAGAAAGAAAGGAGGTGACAGACCATGTTCACGCTCAAGATCGAGGAATTAGAAGAGCGGATCGCGCCGGATTTTATCGGCAATCCGGGCAACAACAACCCGCCTCTCAACAACACGAACAATCCGGGGAACGAAGGCGCCGGCGGCCAGGTGTCGACCGGCGGTGTGTGAGTTGTTAATGTGAACCTTGAGCAGACTTGAAGCTGATCAGCTTCAAGTTCAAGTCTGCAAGGTCAGGTCAGAAAAGGAGGCACGAACATGTTAAAGCTAAAATACGTGTATGCCGCCGCGATCCTCGCGGCGCTTGTCTTCGCACTTGGAATCTGGAATCCCTTCCCGGCGAAAGCAGACCGCGGTGTCTCGCTTGTCCCACCGAAGTTTAAGGTGGATCCGTTCTGGCCGAAGCCGCTGCCCGCTCCCGGCGGCCATCAGTGGGTGACGGGGGAGCCGGGTGGGAGCTGCGTCGACTCGCGGGATCACATCTTCACGGTCAACCGCGGGAACCTCACGGCGAATGACGGCACCACGTCGGTCGCCTCGCCCCCGGTGCTCGAGTACGATCCCGAGGGCAACCTGGTGAACTCCTGGGGGGACCGCACCATCCTGCCGGACGGCCTGCACGGCTGCTTCTTCGATCAGCAGGATAACATCTATATCGCCGGCAACGCAGATGCCATCGTGCAGAAGTATACGCACGACGGCACCCTGCTGCTGCAGATCGGCACCAAGGGGCTGTTCGACACATCCGACGGGACTGCTACAGGCACGCCGTTGAACTCGAGTCACACGCTGCTCCACCGGCCGGCGGACATCGCGGTCGATCCGGAGAACGGCGATATCTACATCGCGGACGGCTACGGCAACTTCCGCGTGGTGGTCTTCGACAAGAACGGCAACTTCCTCCGCCAGTGGGGCTCTGGCCCAGGCACCGACCCAGGGCAGTTCGGCACCAGCGGCCATCCGCACTGCGTTGTACTCGGCAAGGAGGGGCTCGTCTACACGTGCGACCGGGCCAACCATCGGATCGAGGTCTTCGACAAGCAAGGCACCTGGCTGCGGGACATCCGCGTGGATCCCCCGAGCCCCCTCGATCAGTCAACCCTGCGGGCGTGTGACATCGACTTCTCGATCGACAAGAACCAGACCTGGATATACGACACGGACCTCGGCAGCGACAAGGTCTGGATCATGAACCGCTCCCTCGGCACGATCGTCGGCAGCTTGGGCCGGGCCGGGCAGATGGCCGGCGAGTTCATCTTCCCGCACACGGCGACGGTCGACTCCAAGGGCAACCTCTACGTGGCGGAGACCGTCAACGGCCGCCGCATCCAGAAGTTTGTGAATCTAGGTCACTCACCGGAGTAGGGCAACACATAGGTCCGCAATCGGCCGGCCGGGGGCCCGGGCGCTCCCGGCCGGCGCCACTCGCCACAGGAGGTGTTAGCCATGTCCAGCCGTTGGCTCAGACTTGCGGGCGCCGGTCTCGTCACCTTTCTGGCGCTCGGCTCCCTTCCAGCGACTGCCCATCAGTTTCCGCTCAGCACGGTGATGAACGCCCTCGTCAAGATCGAGCCGACGCAGGCGCACCTCGTCCTCCGCGTGCCCCTGTCGGTGCTCGCGTCGGACATGAGCAGAGTCACCGTGGCCTTCCCGGTCATCGGGCCTGAGATTGATCTGGCAGCGGCCGGGCCCGCGATTCAGGAAGCCCTGGGAGGACTTGGCCAGGAAATCGCGCTCTGGGAGGACGGGGTCCGGCTGGTCCCGTCGCACGCGCGAGGCCGCTTGTCCTTACCCTCGGACCGCTCCTTTGAGCAATATGATCAGGCTGCTGCGCACGTGGCCCAGCCAATGGCTCCCGGGGAGAGGATCTACCAGAACCAGGGCTTCTTCGACGCCCAGTTCACCTATCCCATCGGCTCGCCGACGTCCCGGTTCGCGATCCAGATGACGGTGGCGCCCGGGCTCCCGGAGGAATATCTGAAGCTCGTGGTTCGGTATCTGCCGCTCGACGAAGGGAGCCGGGCGTTCGTGATTTCGAATCGGTCGGGGCGCGTGAACCTCAACCCCGCGTGGTACCAAGCCGCTAGAGGGTTCGTCGCGCTCGGTATCGGGCATATCCTGAGCGGCGTGGATCACCTCCTGTTTCTCCTCTGCCTCATCATCCCCTTCCGGCGGCTCCGCGGCCTCATCCCGGTGGTCACGGCATTCACGGTCGCCCATTCCATCACGCTCATCGCCTCGGCCTACGACCTCGTGCCGGTCGGCGCGTGGTTCCCCCCGCTGGTCGAGACCCTCATCGCGGCGTCCATCGTCTACATGGCGCTCGAAAACATTGTCGTGACGGACCTCCGGTATCGCTGGCTCATCACGGGCCTGTTCGGGCTGATGCACGGCTTCGGCTTCTCGTATGGCCTGGCCCAGAATCTCCAGTTCGCCGGCTCGCACCTCCTCGTATCGCTTCTGTCGTTCAACATCGGGATCGAGATCGGCCAGATCCTCATGCTGCTCGTCGCACTTCCGGCCCTGGCCCTGCTGTTCCGGTACGCGCTCACCGGGCGCGCCGTCGTGGTGATCCTGTCCGCGGTGGCCGCCCACACTGGCTGGCACTGGATGACGGAGCGGGCCGACGTGCTCTGGAAGGTCCAGTGGCCTGCTTTGGACGCCGCCGGTCTCACGGTGCTCGCCCGCTGGGCGCTGGTGGTGCTGCTTGCCGGCGGGGGCGCGTGGCTCCTCGCGGGACGGCTTGTGCGTCACCCCGACCTACAAAAGCCCAGAACCCAAGTTGAAGAGTTGGAAGAGCGGATCGTCCCGAGCGTGACCGGGACCGGTGGGTACGACGGTCAGCCAGGAAACCAGATGCAGGACAGAGGGGTCTAATCTTCAACCGTGACAGCGTTGTCATCATCGAAGATATGACTCTCTATCCGCATGGACGAGCTTATCATTCTTTCGCCCAGGTTAAAAAAACATAGATCCTGCAAAAAGTCCGTATATAGCAATAGTGCTCCATATCGAAATCATTGTTGTGGTTGATGATGCGTCATAAAAATCTGTAATTATTTTTTGTTCTCTTTCGGTCGCGCCGTACTTTTTTGACAAAATGCTGCTTGCTGACACCGAATGCAGGCAAGAACGATACGATATAGAAAATTAGATAGAATGTCGCCAACGCGAAAAGAAATTTCCTCATATCTTGGCACCTCTTTGGGTCTGTGTCGACTTACCAGGCTGCCTCGGTGATGAGAAACGTATTCATATCTTTTTTCACAATTCGTGTTTTTGAATTCTTGACATCCAGATGCCAATTGTCACGGAGGTCAACGGTGAGTATCTTTCTCAGGTTCTTTCCCGACTTATCGGCTATCCATAGAATCGTTGCCGTAGTTACTGCTTTTGTTTTTCTGTATTTTTCGCAATTCTTATCAATAGATTTACACCGATGTTCAGCACAACAAAGAACATTCCGACTGCCACACTGCACAGTACCAATGTGATCAAAAAAAGGGAAGGGGTAACAGTTTAGTCCTTTCGTCCCCCTGCCGAAGACAGTCCGGCCCTCTTAGTCCAGCAGACCTGCGAGGCCGGAAAGAGCTATGAGCGTATTGTACCGGCTCTGCATATTTCTTCAACTCGAATTATTATACAGTGCGGCCTGGGCTGTTGCGGTATCGGCCGTATGGAGGGTCTGCAGAAACTCCCTTGGATGGACATTCTGCCTTCTGGCGGTCTGGATGAGCGTGGGGATGATACTGTGGGTCTTTATTCCGCTGTTCGATCTCGTCCCGAAGCACACCTTGCGGAAGATCACCATGTGCCGAAGCGACTGTTCGGCATGATTGTTCGTCGGCGGCACGCCGGGGATGCGCAGGAAGGTGAAGAGGCGCTTCTGCTCAGGGCCGATGAGGTACGACCGCAGAGTCTCGGCGGGTTTGAACCGGAGCGGCCGCTTGCAGATTTCATTGAGTTCAGCAACAAAGCGTTTTTCGATATCGGCCGCCTTCTTCCAGGGGAGGCCGCCGGATTCTAGTTTCCGTCCCGCATCGCAGGCTTGTTTGCCGAGGTCTGCGACATTGCTCACGAGGGATTCCACGCAGCGGTCCTTTTCCGGCTGCGGCAAAAGCGCGTGCTCCCGGCCGAGGTCCTTGGCGTTGGTGATGATATGCGCCAGACACGCCTGCCAGTCGAGACCAATGCCGTTATATGCGGCATAGCGGTCGCGCATCAGCGTACCGTCAAAATTATTTCCAAAGACAGTTTTCGCCGCATCCGCAGATCGGCGCCGGTCTATGTGGAAGAAGGCCAGATCGTCATTTCCCGCGAACCATACAAAATACCCCTTGCCGTCATTTCTCCAGGAGGTTTCATCAGCATGGACTACAGGGGAAACCCGTATTTTCTCCCGCACATCCTCATAGATTGGTTCTCCCTTTTTTGCCGTCTTCCGGTCAAACCCCACGAGCGAGGCCGGAGCGCAGAAGAGCCCGAACAGGTCTTCAAGTATCAGCTGCGTCTTCCGGTAGGAGATGCCGACCCTATAGCGAAGATACCCGGCAGTGGATTTTGCAGCCGGCCCGATCGGGGCGTTCGGGATCTCGTCCGGCCCCGCTTGCACAACGGACCGGTTGCAGCGAGGGCAGAACGCCTCCGCATGCACATACTTCGTGACCATGGTCTTGGGCTTGACGACAATATCCTCCTGGATGTGCTCGTGGAACGTGTTCTCGGGCGTCAAATCATTTGACCCGCAGTGGGGACAGACGGTCGGAACGGGAACTGGGATAATCCGGTCAATCCGCGTCGGGATGGGCCTCGTCCATGCCGGATGCCCCTTCGGCGCCCCGCGCTTCTTTGGTTTCGCGTTGATAGATGATGAACCGTGCCTGCTGTCCGTCTCAGCCTGTTTTCGGTTCGGCTTGAACTGCTTTCTATGCAATGCCTGATACTTGGCCCGAAGCTCCGCATTCTCCCGTTCCAGGACCCGTATCCGCCCATCCCGCTCCTGTACCGCTTCCCGAAAATTATCGATGATCCGCAGATGCCCATGATATACATCATCGGCCCGACGGTACTCGCTCAGGACCCACGACGTGGACAGACCGTCCAGATAAGGGCAGGTGTGCTCATAGAGACAGACAAAATCATGGGCGGCCAGGGATGCCGGGACATTCCTATTTGCTCTCCAAATTGAGCAGCTCCCAATTTACCTTCGATAGTTTCTGGATCAGCGTCCAGAGCTTCTTATACCACACGCTCATCTCCGTCGCCATGGGGGCGATGTCCTTCCTGACGTACAGTGTAACGGTTTTTCCTTCCACCTTGGTCGTCAGGTTGTGCCCGGACATGGAAGGGGATTTGGCGACGGTGCCGATCAGGTAGCTGTCGAGCATCGCCGAGATGTCCTCCCGCAGCCGGACTCGCTGTTTCTTTAAAAGATCGATTCGCTTCATGGGTTTTGGCCTCCTTCTTGCATGAGTATTAATACTCACATAGGTATACCGAAAAAGCGCCCACAAGTCAAGAACTATGTGGGCGCGTGATCAAAAAAGTTCAAAAACGGCTAAACTGTTACGCTTGTTTCTATCATACATGTCCCAAACAGTCATTCTTTTTTCCGCCCCCTGTCCAACGACTGGACTTTTATACCACAAGCCCATTGCTCACCTATTGCCGGATGCAGCAGAAAATAGTTTATCCTAAATGTTTTAGGTGCTCGCCGGAGGTGAGGAAAGACAGAATGGTTTTCAGAACCTGGAATTTTGACTGGAAAAGAGCAGACGTGATGGGTCAGGGAAAATTCGCTACAGGATGTTCATCCGCAGCGCCACGTTCAGGTTCATCTCGCCCACGCTCGCCCGCAGGGGAATGACCAGGGTTTCGATGTTGAGGCCGCTGGAGAAGCAGAGGTTCTGGCCGGTGAAGATGAGCGGAGGGGTCAGGCGGAAGGTAAAGCCCCGGTCGTTCAGCGTGGATACCGCCCGGGCGACCATCACGTTCGTCAGTTCCATCACCGTATCAAGGGCATAGGGGGTGAGTTCGGAGAACTTTTCCCCGTTCAGGGCGCCGGCCACGCTGAGGGCCGTATCTTTGCTCATTTCGAGGATGATGCGTCCCTCCACTTCGCCTGTCATCCCGATGACGGCGGCAACGTCCTTTTTCGGAGAAGCGTCGCCGTGGAGCTCCATGCTGCCCCGCTCGGCACGCGAGCCGGTGAACTCTGACAGGACGTTTACCGCGGATTCAACGATGGGATTGATATAGTCGAGACGCATAGGTTTACCTCAAATTTCAAATCCTCAATCCGAAATTCAAAACCCTGAACTGCCACACGCGAAGAATACAGAAGCGTCAAATCCAAAGCGCCAAACGAAAAATTTAAGATTTTTCGATCTCAGTGCGCCAGCACGAACCGAACGATCTCCTTCATGGGCACGTTCTGCACCGGCTTGGTAATAAAATGCTTGGCCCCTTTTTTCAGCGCGTCCTTCACGAGCTGGTGATGGCCGAGGGACGAGACCATGATGATCTTTGCCCGGCTGTCGTCGCGAATGATCATTTCAAGGGCGTCGATTCCCTCCATCCCGGGCATGGTGATGTCCATGAACACGATATCGGGCTTCAACGTCCGGTACTTCTGCACCCCGTCCTGGCCTGAAACCGCCTCGCCCGCAAGCGTCCCCCCGATGCCGGCGAGCACCTTGATGAGCGACTTGCGCGCAAATTCGGAATCATCCACAACGAGAAAGTTAAACGGTCTGTCCTGGTTTCCCTGCATAGGTGTTTACCTCCCGTACCAGTGCTGACAGTCTGTCGGGTATGTCCCCGAGCGCAAGAACTTCCTGAACGTGCCCCATTTCGACGGCGACCTTGGGCATGCCGTACACCACGCAGCTTTCTTCGTCCTGCGCCATGGTGTGGCCGCCGCAGGCCCTGATCCTCCCCAGGCCGCGCGCCCCGTCCTCGCCCATGCCCGTCATGATGACCCCGATGACGTCGGCGCCGTAGAGCTGCGAAACTGAATCGAACAGCACGTCGGCCGACGGGCGGTGGCCGTTCACCGGCGGGGCCGCGGAAAGCACGGCCACGCTGCCTTTGCCGATCTTCGTTATTTTTAAATGCCTGTTGCCGGGCGCAATGAGCGCGGACCCCGGAAGCAGCCGGTCGCCCTCCTGCGCCTCCTTCACCTGGATCTTGCACGCCTGGTTCAGCCTGTCGGCGAACATCCTGGTGAACCCCTCGGGCATATGCTGCACAATGAGGACAGCTGCGGGGAAATCCTCGGGCAGACGGGGGAGCATGTAGCTGATGGCGTTCGGGCCTCCGGTAGATATGCCGATGGCGACGACGGTCTTGAGGAGCTCCGTCTGCGACCGCTTCTTCGGCGCGGGGACCGGTTGAGGCGGGAACCGCTCCGATGCGGGGAAGACGGCCTTCCCCACTTTCACGCGGCTGGCCATTTTTACTTTCTTGATCAGTTCTTCGGCGATTTCATGGAGATGCAGGGAGATGGCGTCTTTGGGCTTGGTAATGAAATCCACGGCCCCCAGCGCCAGCCCCTCCAGTGTCAGCCGTCCGCCCTTGGTCGTGAGGGAGCTCACGAGCACCACCGGTATACGATGGTCGTTCACAATATACCGGAGCGCGGTGAGGCCGTCCATCCGCGGCATATCCAGGTCCAGGGTAATGACGTCGGGCTTTGCCTGCGGTATCTTCTTGAGCGCGAACAGGCCGTCCATGGCGGTGTTCACCACTTCCAGGTCGGGGTCCTTCATGAGAATATCGCTGATGAGCTTGCGCATGAGCGCTGAATCATCGACGACCATTACCCGAATTCTATTCATGGCTTTCCCTGTCTGGACCAAGGCAACCGCGCCTGCACCCGCGTTTTCGCAAGAGCAGGGTGTTGCCGTTATCTCTGACGCCAACTCGGTTGGCTCGCTCCATATCATGCTCTCCCCGCCTCTCGCCGCATCTCTTTGGCGATCAATGCCGGCGCGTCCAGGATCAGGACCACCTTGCCATTGCCGAGGATCGAGGCGCCGGCGGTGCAATTGACCATGCCCCAGTGGTCGTCGAGCGCCTTGATCACCAGTTCCTGCTGGCCCACAAGCCTGTCCACGGCGAACCCGAAGAACTTGTCGCCGAGACTGACGATGATGACGAACTTCCGCTGGCCCGGCGCGCCGCGGTTTTCGGGAATGACCAAGGTGTCCTTCAGGGATATCAGGCTGATCACCGTCTCACGGAAGCGCAGGACGTCGCTCCCTCCGACGGTCTGAATGTCGGACTCCCGGACCCGGGCGATCCGTTCGATCGTGGTCATGGGCAATGCGAAGAGCCGGCCGCCGACCCAGAACAGCATGGCCCTGATGATGGCGAGGGTGAGGGGGAGCCGGAGCGTGAATATTGCCCCCTCGCCCGGTCTGGACCTCGCCTGGATCCTGCCCCGCAGCGACTCCACCGTCGTCCTGACGATGTCCATGCCGAACCCCCTGCCCGAGATGTCCGTAACCGCCTCGGCCGTGCTGAACCCCGAAAGGAATATGAGGTCCAGGACCTCTTCGTCCGAAAGCCGGTCCATCTCGTCCTGGGTCCTGACGCCCTTCTCCACTGCCTTTCTCCGGAGTTTCCGCGGGTCGAGCCCTGCGCCGTCGTCAATAATATCGATGACGATCTGGTTCCCATCGTGGAACGCCCGGAGCGTAATGGTGCCCGTCCGGGGTTTCCCGGACCGCTCGCGCTCATCGGGCAGCTCGATTCCGTGGTCCACGGCATTTCGCACGAGATGGATCATGGGCTCCCCGATGACGTCGAGGATGCTCTTGTCCAGCTCGGTCTTTTCGCCCTCCATCACGAGATTGATCTGCTTCCCCTTTTCCGTTGCCAGGTCCCGGACAACGCGCGGGAATTTCCTGAACACCTGGGAGATGGGCAGCATGCGGATCTTCATCACGTTCTTCTGGAGCTGCGTAAGGGTCTTTTCCATGAAGGCGTTGGCATCGGCAAGCCTCTTGACGAGGACGTCCTTCTTATGCCGCTCCTCGATCTCCGACAGGATCTGGCCCACCATGGAACGCCCGATCACGAGTTCGCCGACGAGATTGAGGATCTTGTCGACCCGCTGCGCTTCAACGCGCAGCATTTGCGCCGCGTCGTCCTGGACCGGAGCGTTCTTCTGTTCCTGCTTCGGCAGCGCCGTTTCTCCCGTTTCGTGTCTCCGGATGTCCACGCTGTCGGTGATACCGGGCATATCGATGAGCTCTCTGGGCGGGGCCATGCCGTCGGGCGAGCCGAAGCGAACGGAGAACCGCGCGGCCTGTTCGATCATTCCCGGTTCCAGGGCAGGTTCCACGCCGAGGATCTCGCCGAGCGCCGAAAGCCGCTCCACGATCAGATTGGCGCCTCCTGATTTCATGTCGCACCGGGGATCGAAGGTCACGACGATGTCATAGACGGCCCCGCTCTGCTCGCTCACCGGCGTTGAGGCCGGGTGCGGCTCGTCGCCGTTGCCGTTGCCCATGGTCGAGAGTCTGCCTTCAACGCGCTCAAGGAGCCGCTCGTCGAGCTTTACCTCGGCATTGGCCTTATACCCGTCAAGATAAATTTGGAGCGTGTCGTTGATGGCAAAAAGGAGGTCGATCATTCCCTGATCTACGTCCATGGCGCTGTCCTGGATCGCCTTCAGCAGGCCCTCTGACTTGTGGGTGAGGGTATTCAGGCAGGTGAATCCGAGGGCCCGTGAATTCCCCTTGAGCGTGTGGAGATGCCGCTGGATATTCTTGAGCGAGCTGTCCCGGTCCTGGCCGGTCTCAAGACTCAGCACTTCCTGGTCGAGGGCCTGGAGTATCTCATAGGCTTCGCTGAAAAAAATTTCCTTCAGCTCCTGCAGTTCCTGTTCGGTAAAGGTATATTCACTCATGTGCGACCTCTGTGGTGCGACGGCAGACAACGCCGCCGGCGCCGTGGCTCAACCCGTCTTTTGATACACCGCTCCCTTGTCATGGTAGATGAATTTGAACTTGTCGGTGATGCCCTGGAGGCTCTCGGAATGGCCCAGGAACAGATAGCCTCCGTCGGCAAGGCTCGTGTAAAATTTGTCGATGAGCCTCTTTTGTTCTTCCCGGTCGAAATAGATCATCACGTTCCTGCAAAAAATTCCGTCCAGACCCTTCAGGCCGTTCTCGTGCTTCAGGTTGTGGTAATCGAAGACCACGAGCTTCTTCACCTGCGGTTTGACGTGGTAATGGCCGTCTATTTTCTCAAAATAGGCGTGGAGGTACGGCGGAGACACCGTCTCGGCCTCAAAGGGCGAGTAGGCGCCTCGCTGGGCGTTCTCGAGAACCCGCAGACTGATATCGGAAGCGACGATCTTGATGTCCCAGGCGTTCGAAAATTCCCGATGGGAGAGAATGCTCATGGCGATGGAATATGCCTCCTGCCCCTTGGAGCAGCCTGCGCTCCAGAACCTGAGCTTCAGGTTTCCCGCTTTCCTCCTCTTCAATTCGGGGATGACGAGGCTGGTAAGCAGGTCGAACTGCGGCCTGTTCCGGAAGAACGAGGTCTCGTTGATCGTCAGGCTGTCCACCAGGTCCATGAGTTCCCGCCGGCCCTGGGTCTTGTCCGTCACAAACTTATAGTAGCGGTAATAGCTGCCCATCTGGATGGCCTGGAGTCTCTTCTGCAGCCTGGCCTGGAGGAAGTCCCTCTTCGTATCCCTGATGGCAATGCCGCTTTCATCGTAAATAAGCTGTGAAAACAGTCTGAATTCATCATCCGTTAGTATCATAGAGCTCACGTTCAAAACCATCGCCCCGATGCATTTCCGCCGAATCAACAGTACGATCATCCCGCCGGGCTTCGGCCGCCTGACGGTCCCTGACGGCGGTCCTTATGCCGCCGCCTCGAGGTGGTTCCCTTTTCCTGAACCGGCGCGTTCATCGGTTGAAAGCTTGCGGATCTCCTCGGGATTGAGAATGTTTTTCAGATCCAGAAGGATAATCAGCTTATCAGGCATCTTGCCGACACCCATGATATACTCCGTCCCCACGGCAGTGGCGATATCGGGCGCCGGTTCGATGGCCTCGGGCGGTATCCGGAGGATCTCCGTGACGGCATCCACGAGAAGGCCGATGACTTTCTTCTCCACCTCGACAATAAGGACCCGGTTCGATCGTGACTTCACGGACTCGCCGATCTTGAGCCGCTTGTTCAGGTCCACGATGGAAACGATCTTTCCCCGGAGGTTGATGACCCCTTCAACAAAGATCGGCATCTCGGGAACGGGTGTGATCTCCGGCACGCGGACGATCTCCTGGACCATGTGGATGTAGACACCGAAGAGCTCCCTCCCTATCTTGAAGCTCACCACCTGATTTTTTTTGTTCGCGTTCATCATCTTACCCTCTCTCTCCGGCTGGTTCCCGGCTAGGCGGCGATCAGTTCCATGCCGCGGCCGGCATGACGCCTGCCGAGCACGATGCGGATCAGCCTTTCCAGCTCGTGCAGGCCGACGGGCCTCATATTGATATAAAAATTCAGACTTCGGGACATGGTAAATGCCCCGAAGGCAAGGCCGCGCAATCTCGCTTCAGGGCCGCAGTAATCCGACAGGAATATCACCGGAACCTGGGGCTTCCGCTCACGGACGTCTGCGAGAAACTCGGACCGGTCCCGTTCCGTGGCCCCGGCGAGCACCATGTCCATTGGCGGCGATGCGGCGAGGATGGCCAGCGCCGTCGCCTCATCCCGCGCCTGGCGGACCGTGAAGCCCCTTTTCCTCAGCACTTTTGCCAGGGCTTCCCTTCCCTCCTGGTCTTCTTCAAGCAGCAGCAGGTTTTTCATCATACCCTCCTGTAGTATAGGTTCGTGGGGCAGGACCGAACAGACGCGCTTTCTCCGATAAATTTCTCCTGTTCTCCTGCCTGCCTCCGCTTCGATAAAATTCCCGCTTTCCTTGCTTCGAACGACCGACTCAGATTTCCCGGCGCACGAAGCAGTTCAAAGCGGTTTCATGGACTGCACACCGGGAGCAGCCTGGCCGCCCCCGGGAGCCTGGCCGGGGTCCGATCCGTCGAGAGCGGCCTTCACGATCCGGCCGAGCTCCTTGGCTTTCACCGGCTTGTTCACGTACTCGAACACCCCCAGGCTCAGGGACTTCAGATAGGTCTCAACCGCTCCGTAGGCGGTCAGCATGATCACCGGGAGGGAGGGAGCAACCTGCTTCAAAGCAGTGAGAAACTCGAGACCGTCCATGCCGGGCATGCGGTAATCGGTGATAACAAGGTCAACCTTGGTATGGTCCTGAACCACGGACAACGCGGACCGTCCGTCGGGTTTGGCGATAACTTTGTATCCGAACCGGTTCAGGATCTCCCCGAGACTTCTCAGGTTCTCCAGTTCATCGTCCACCAGAAGTATGGTTTTCATTGCTCTCTCCGTCCGATCGGTTCATGATCCACGATTCGCGATGCAAGATGCATGATAAAGTGGATGAGTTCCCGCATCCTGCACAATCCGCAATCCGAAATCCGCACTCCGCAATACCTATGCATCCCCGAGGGGAATGGTGAATCTGAATTTCGTACCGCCGCCTTCGGCCCGCTCCGCCCATATCCTGCCGCCATGGGCCTCTACAATCTCCCTGGTTATCGAAAGCCCCAGGCCGGTGCCGTCGGCAGCTTCTTCGGGCGCATTCTCCACCCGGTAAAATTTGCCGAAAACGCTTTCAAGTTCCCCGGCGGGAATACCCGCGCCGGTGTCCTCTACAGAGACCTCCACATAGTGTTCATCGTCAGCCTGCGGCGCGCTGTCGTCCGATTGCACTCCGCATGCCGCAATCCGGGCGGACATCCTCACACTGCCCCCGCCGGGGGTGAATTTTATGGCATTGCTCAGCAGGTTGTTCAGTACGCGTTTGATCAGATCGGAGTCGGCCCGGACCTTGAGCACGCCGTTCGTGTCGGGCCCTAAGAGAGCAACACCTTTGACCCGCGCCATGCCTTCCATCTCCTGGAGCGCAGACAGCACGGCGTCTTTGATATCGATCTCCTCTTCCCGCACCTCGAGTTTTACGTTCTTGCTCCGATAGGCGGCAAGGAGATTGTTGATGATCGTGTTCATAACGGACGCGCTGTTCTCCATGAGCTTGAGATGCCGTTTCTGCCCGTCGGGGAGGGTCCCCTGCTCGTTCAGGATCTCGATAAAGCCCATGATCGATGTGAGAGGGGCCCTGAGGTCATGGGCCAGGGCGTGCACAAAGGAGTCCTTGAGATTCTCCACTTCCTTGATCTTGTCCATATTCTTGACGACCTTGACCCAGCCGGTCATCTTCCCTTCGCTGTCATGGATGGGAGCGAGGCTCACGTACACGGAGAGGGACCCTTCCGCCCCGTTTTCTATGGTTGATTCGAAGAATTCCTCGGCAGTCGTGCTCCCCCGGGCGCCTCTCACCGGGCAGCCCTCGGCGCAGTGCTCCATGGTGAAGACCTCGTGACAGGGTCTGCCCACGACATCGTCTTCACGGACCCCGAGCATCTTAAGCATGGCCTCATTGACGTAGGAAATCCTGCCCGTCGGCGCAACATTCACGACGCCGTCGGCCATGTTGTCGAGCACGATGTCCATCTTGCTTTTTTCCGTGATGATCTTCTCCCGGGATTTCTTGATCGCTTCGAAGAGCTGGGAATTGAGCAAGACCTCGGAAGCGTGCCTCGCGAAGAGGTGAAGGAGGTGGAGATCCCGCTGGTCGAAGGTCTTTCCTTCGGTCTTGTAAAAGACCGTAAGCCCCCCCAGATCTTCCCACTCATAGATAAGCGGGACATAGGCAAGGCTCCGGATGCCGAGGGAGTAGAGGGCAAGGGAATTCACCCGGGGGTCCATAACGGGGTCGTTCGAGAAGAACGCCTCTTTCCTGGCGGTCTTGGGAATGAGCCAGTCCTGGGAACCGCGCTTCATCTCCTTGTGGAAGCCCAGGTCCCGATGGAAAATAAAATTCTTTATGGACCCCGGTTCGAGCGAGGTCTGGAGCAGCGAGCCCGCCGCTCCGGTGATGTCCACGGCGCCTTCACAGATCGCCTTGATGGAGTCGCTGATCTTGAGCGACTGGTTCAGCTTCAGGCTCAGATTGTAGAGGAGCTCGATCTCCTTGCTCCGTTCCTCGATCTCCAGGTAGCTGAGGGCCTTCGCCAGCGCCAGGGACGCCTGGTTCACAAGGGCCGTTAACAGCGTGATATCAATGTCCGTGAACGGGCTCTCCTTCGTGCTGCATACGTCCACGATACCGACGGTTTTGCCCTTAATAACGAGCGGCATGATGACGGCCTGGGCGACCCCTTCGCGGGCCATCGCCTGTTCCACGAGCATTCGCCGGGGGTCGGGCTGCACGTCCCCAGATGCGGAGCCCGCCGTAATCCGGAGCGGCTCCGATATCCACTCCGCGATCCCGGCGAGCGACAGGCTGATGCCGTTTCCGGCTGACAGCACGGGCATCTGTTCGCGGTTCTTAAGATAGTAGAGTTCGGAAACGGCCTTCGGGAAGATGAAAAGGGAGGACCGGTCGGTTTCGGAGATTTTTTTCAGACGGTCGATGGTTACGTCTATGACCTCGCGCAGATCAAGAGAAGCATTAAGGGTGGCGGTAAAGTCGGATACCAGCGAGAAATACTCCATCCAGTCCTTGAGCTTCCGGTCCAGACGTTTCGGCTCCGGCTCCTGCGTTTCGGGCGCCAGCGAGAGCGCTCGACGGATGGCTTTTTTCAGTCCTTTGATGTCGATCGGCTTGATGAGATAATCACAGACGCCCCGATGCTGGGCCTTTACCGCTGTTTCGAGGGAGCCGTACCCCGTGATAACCATCACCTTGGGCTGCGGGGTAAATCCTCTGACCCGCTCAACCATGTCAAGGCCGCTGATACCCGGCATCCTGATATCCGTTATCACGAGGTCGTAGCGCTTCTCTTTGAGGATGTTCAGCGCCTCGTCTCCGCTCCGTGCGCAGTCCACGGCATATCCTTCTTTTGAGAGGATCGCGCTGAGACTGTCCAGGATCATTTCCTCATCGTCAACAAGCAGTATCGTTTCGGACATTTGCAGCTCCGTGCGGAATAGATCAGGTTAAAAAAAGACGCAGCATTCCTACGCATATTCTTAATGCAAGAGAAGTGCCTACTTGCTTTGCTCTTAATATCAATGAGTTAGGCTTTTGTACAGTGACGGGTTTTGGACAGTGCCTGCGGAGGGGAGAAACATCGAAGGAGTATAACTATTTGATTTACAAGGACATTGCATCCGTCTAATTCTGGACAATGGCTAAATCCTTGTCATCCAGCTTATTCTGGCTGCAAGAGAGGCTGTCCGACTCCGATTTCTCAGCGACGACGATGCCGTGCTTCTGGATCTTGCTGTAAAGCGTTGACCGGGGAATTCTGAGAATCTTCGCGGCAAGGTGCTTGTTTCCGCGGCATTCCTTGAGCGCCTTGATGATAAGGTCCCTCTCGGTGTCCTTCAGGGAGAGCGTCTCGCCCGCCTGCTGCTGCGGCAGCGTCACCTGCCCTGCCTGTTTGCGCTGGACCGTATCGGGAAGATCGGAGGGCATGATCTGGACGCCCTTCGCCATGACGACGGCATATTCGATTGCATTCACCAGTTCTCTCACATTTCCCGGCCAGGCATAGGACATGAGCATGCCCATCGCCTCGGGCGACACGGACTGTACCTTGGTGCGTCCGCGGTACTTCTCCAGAAAGTAGTTTGCGAGCAAGGGGATATCGCTGCTCCGTTCCATGAGCTCCGGCAGGATGATGGTGATGACGTTGAGGCGGTAGTAGAGGTCGTCCCTGAACTGCCTCTTCGCCACGGCCTCCTGAAGGTTCACGTTGGTGGCCGCGATGAGCCTGAAATCCACGTAAATCGTCTTGGTCCCGCCGATGCGCTGGAAACAGCGCTCTTCAATCACCCGGAGGAGCTTTACCTGCGAGCTGAGCGGCATGGTATCGATCTCGTCGAGAAAGAGCGAGCCCCCGGCCGCTGATTCCACCCTTCCGATGGAGCGCTGCACGGCCCCGGTATAGGCCCCTTTCTCGTGGCCGAAGAGTTCGTTCTCTATGAGGGTCTCGGTGAACACGCCGCAGTTCACCGCCTGAAACGGCCCGTCGGCGCGAAGGGAACGATTGTGGATCTCCCTCGCCACCAGTTCCTTGCCGGTCCCGCTCTTGCCCTGGATAAGCACGGTGCTGTCGGAGGGGGCGATATTCTCGATGATATCGTTGATGCGCTTTATCTTGGTGTGGGTGCCGACGATCTCGTAATTTTTTTTGAGCCGCCTGATCTCGTCCTTGAGCTGGCGGTTTTCCACGAGGGACTCATAATAGGCGCGCGCTCGGTCGAGTATCTGGAGCAGATGCGGAGGGGAGTAAGGCTTGGTGAGAAAGTCAAAGGCCCCCATTTTCATGGCCTCTACCGCCAGGTCTATGGTCCCCTTGCCGCTCACCATGATGACCTGGGTCTCGGGCATGTTCTCTTTCACGGATTTCAGGAGCTCATTCCCCGTCATGTCCGTGAGCATAAGATCGGTGATGATGACGGCATAGCTCTCGGCGTTGATCTTTTCGAGCGCCCTGCGGCCGCTCTCCGCGGCATCCACCTGGTACCTGCCGTCACGGCTTACGAGGGCGCTGAGCGAGTCAAGCACCAGGGGCTCGTCATCAACCAGCAGCACTCTCGGTTTTGTGGCCATCCCCCCTCACCTCCGATTACGCACTTCAACCCTGCCGGAACGCAATCACATCCCGGCCTCGGACCCTATCCGGAAAAACTTCTGGAAACTATACACCACGGAGCAAAAAAAAACCAGTTTTTTTGTTTGCCGACGGCCGGGCAATTCGCCGCATAATTGTGCGACCGGCGCGGCGCGACGGTTGTTATTTCCTAACGAGCAGGTGAGGAAGTAATGGTTTTTTTATGTTGCAGGCCCGCCATCTGCCTGTGTGGCCTTGCCTGAGAGAGGCAGAAGAATGGTAAATGTGGTCCCCTCGCCAACCCTGCTGGAAACCCGCATATCTCCCCCGTGCTGACAGACAATATTATAGCATATTGTGAGACCCAGGCCTGTCCCGCGTTTTTCCTGCGTCTTTTTCGTCGTGAAAAACGGATCGAAGATCCGCTGGATATGTTCCCCGGGAATGCCTGCTCCCGTATCTCCGAATTCAAGGACAAACCGCCCCGGTCTGCATGACGTAGATATCATGATCCGCCCGTTCGCCTGCATGGCGTCCAGGGCATTGAGCGTCAGGTTGAGAAGCACCTGCTGCAGCATGCGCTCGGAGCCCATGACGGGGCCGGCCTGACAGCCGTAGTTCTTCGTGACCTCGACCCGCTTATCATGGATGTATTTACCCGCGAACTCAAGAGAATTGTCGATGACCTTGTGCACGTCCAGGGGCACGAACACATCGATCTGGGGCCGGGAAAACTCGAGGAGGTCCCGGGTGAGGGCCGCGAGGTTGTCGATCCCGGCCTCCATTTTTTTCAGGTACTCGTGCTTATCGAAATCGGGGGGGAGGGAATCAGAGAGCAGGAATAGATAATTGTTGATGTAGTCGAGAGGATTATTGATTTCGTGGGCGATCTCGGCGGCAAGTTTTCCGATGGCCGCCATCTTTTCGGACTGAAAAAGCTTGTCCTTCAGGCTTTTTTGCTCCGTAATGTCCCGGAATACGTGAACAGCGCCGTGGAGCTTTCCCTGAGAGTCGAAAAAGGGGAAAAACGATGCGGCAAAGAGCGAGTCGCCCATTTTCACTTCCATATCCTGTTCGACAGGCTTGCCGGCTTGCATCACCCGGTGGAAGGGGCAATAGAGCGGCGGAGAGTCGGAGCCGTGAATAACTTCGTGGCAGGCCGCGCCGATGAGTTTATCGTAGGGCCTCTTCAACCGGGCGCTGAATGCCCGGTTCACCCGCGTGATCCGGGCGTCCCGATCCAGGATGCAAATGAGGTCGGAAATGGAGTCAAAGGTGCCCTGCCAGTCCGCTTTTACCTTGATGAGCTGGGCATTGAGTTTTTGGAGGTGCTCGTTCTTGTTTTCCAGCTCCTGATAGAGGAGTGCCCTGTCCATGGAGATGCTGAACCGGTCGGCAAGAAGCTGAATGATCGTTACGTCCTGCTCACTGAACGGAACAGGTTTGATCCGCGCCAGCCAGAGCGCCCCGAGGAATGTGCCCCGCTGCCGTAGGGGAGCGACAAACTGGGATTTGTACTTCGTGAGCGCAGGATCGAACAGATTGACCGGTTCGCCCTTCGACAGCACTTCCTGCAAGAGCGGCGAGAGGAGCAGCGACCGGGACTCCTGTTCGCGCTCTTTCTGGCTGAGCCCGTATGACGCTTCGGTGGAAAGCTCGCCGGCCTTGAGCAGGTGGAAAGAGGCGCGATCGCAGGAGAACGCATCGGCCAAACCCCGTAGAAAGGAGGCCGTCTCCTTTTCGAGGTTCAGCGAGGTCCCGATGGACAGCGACAGGTCATGAATGACGGCCAGGCCGTCGGTCATGTGATTGCGTGATTTGCTCTCCGTCTTCGGCATAGACACCTGGAAAAAAAACACAACGGCCGCCCGCAGGCAGCCTGAGTACAGCGCACAGGAGTCACTCCCCGGGCAAAGTCCCCGGGAGTGAACCATCTATCCGATATCCGTCATCTTCTGTCCCTTGATGAATTCGACTGATTTTGCATCTTTGATCTCGGTCAGTTTTTTTACGACATCCCTGATGCGCATGGCCATGTCGAATATGACCTGAAATTTCTTGCGGAGCTCGGGGTCGATGGCATCATCTTCCCGGTAGATCTCCGCCCAATTGACGATCACGTTCAGCGGGTTATTGATCTCGTGTTCCACCGTCCTCGTCACCTCTCCCAGCGCGGACAGCCGTTCAGCCTTGACGACCTTGTCGTGCGACACCTGCAGGTCGTGCCGGGCATTCGTAAGCCGCTCATAGCACCACCACAGGTTGATCCCGACGGACACCTGTCTGCTGATGGCAACGGCGAGCTGTATCTTCTCATTGGTGAACGGCGAGCGCGCCCAGTCCCGCTCTTCGCCGAAAATCATCAGGCCTACATTCTCTGCGGCGATCCTGATGGGGACCGCCAGGAGGGACCGCGTTTCCCTGGTGATGATCTTTTTCAGGTCTTCGTCGATTTCGTCGGTTTCCAGCCGGAATACCCGGGGCTGCCGCCCTTCGAGCACGGCGCTCACCTTCGCCAGCCGGTCCGGGCTGAACACCGTTCCGATCGCGGGTTCCCACGTGAGCGAGCGAACGGGGCACGCGATCCGCAGGGCAAGGTTGGACTTGTCATCATACAGCATCACCACCGCGTAGGTGGACGGAATGTGGTCTTTGAGCCGTTCCGACAATGCATCGAGGAGAGCGTCCCTTTCCATGTCCCGGAGCAGCCCCGACGTGATGGCGTACAGGTCGGTGAGCTCGGCGTTGAGGTCCTCGAGGACGGCGTTCTTCTTCAGCACGAACCGGGTCACGCCGTACAGGATGTACGTGCCGAGATAGAAGAACAGGACCGTGACCGCCGCTGTGGCAAAGTCTTTCGGCCGCGGACTACCATAGAGAAACGGAAGAAGATAGAACAGGGACACCACCGTGGCCAGGGAGAGCATTTCCGCGAGATTGTAGAAATAGGAAAAGAGGATAATGAGGAAAAACAGCAGGCCGTAGCTGCTCTGGAGTCCGCCGGAGAACAGCACGAGGAGGGCCACGAGGGAAGAGCTGGAGAACAGGTGCGCCAGGGTGAAGACGCGCGGTTCGTATGCGTCCCAGGGGAACGCGTGGAGAAAAATCATCATGCCCGCGGCGAGCACGGCGAGGGACATGAGCCAGACAGGGTGAAATGTGACCTGATGCGGAAGGTAGATCGTGGATGCGACAAGAATAATGCCGAAAATATAAAATCGCTCAGCCACCCGGGCCATGGCCACACCAATGCCCGGCGCTATCCGTGGAGCAAGGAAAGACATCATATCCTCCTGAGGTCGTAATTAAAATTATACACGACAACAGGTGGTTGTCAAGGTTAGCGGGCTTTTTTAGAAAAGATAACCGCCGCTTCTGCCGCCCCTCTGATCATCTCGATGCATCGGCACGCGTGCTCCTCGGCCTGCCGGCCGACCGCTCCGCCGCCGGCGAAGGAATTTCTTCTTGACTATACATGTAACATGTGTTACGTTGTAAACAGATGATACATATTGCTTGAGCAATTCATCGAGTGCGATGCGTCCTTTGGCTCTCCGGGGACAAGGAATGCGGAAGGAGAGGGAGAGAAATCTGATGGCTTCGACATCCCGCGAGAAGTGGCTTCTGTTTTTTTACACGGTGCCTTCGAAACCGGTCAGCAACCGGATGAAGATATGGAGAAAGCTCTCTCAGGCCGGCGCCTTTCAACTGAAGGGCGCCGTCTACATCCTCCCCGCGACCGATGAGCACGTGGAATTCTTCCAGTGGCTGATTTCCGAAGTCACGTCCATGAGTGGAGACGGGGTCTTTGTCCGCGTCACGCGGGTGGAAACGGTAAGCGACGCCGATATCATGGAGCTCTTTAACCGGCAGAGGGCCGTGGAATACCGTCGCATCGAGAAACAGCTGGAGGACCTCGACCGGAGGGCGAGCAGCATCAGGAAGGGCGCAGATGGGCAGGGAAGTAAAAAGGTTTCTGAACAGTTCCAGAAGCTGCTGAAGGAATATGACGGGGTGAAAAAGATCGATTTCTTCTCGTCAAAAACGGGCGAGACGCTCAAAAAGAGGATCCGGGCCCTGGAGGCTGAAATGAAAACCCTCACGGGACCGGAAACGAAAGCGAGGAGCATCGAGGCGCCTCATCGGCGCGTTGAGGACTACTCCGGGAGGACCTGGACCACTCGCAAGAGGCCCTTCGTGGACAGAATGGCCTCGGCATGGCTCATTAAGCGCTTCATCGACGACAAAGCGGTCTTCCTGTTCATCGATGAACAGGACATGCAGGCCCTGGGCGAAGACGCGGTCACGTTCGATATTCGGGGAGGAGAATTCACCCACGTAGGCGATTTATGCACCTTCGAGGCGCTCATCAAGTCGTTCAGCCTCAAAGCAAAGTTGCTGCCTAAGATCGCCGAGATTGTCCACGAACTCGACATGAAGGACGGTAAGTACGAGAACCCGGAAACTGCCGGTCTGGAAGAGATCCTCGCCGGGATCCGAAAGACGGCCAAAGAGGACGCCGAAGCCCTCGAAAAAGGTATGGCCGTATTTGACATGCTGTACGCTTCGAAAACCTGAGCACGCGGTAAGCGGTAAAAGGAGAAAAGCACATGACTCCGCCCGGAATATCATTCGCTGAAGCCTTCCGGTACTGGCTCAAACTGGGGTTTATCAGTTTCGGAGGCCCCACCGGCCAGATCGCCATCATGCACAAGGACCTGGTCGAGAAAAAGAAGTGGATAGAAGAAGAGCACTTCCTCCAGGCCCTCAACTTCTGCATGCTCCTGCCAGGCCCCGAGGCCCAGCAGCTCGCCACGTACATCGGCTGGATGTTGAACGGGAAATGGGGCGGCATCATGGCGGGCGGGCTCTTCGTCCTTCCCTCCATTTTTATCCTGTGGCTGCTCGCCTGGATGTATGCCTCGCTCGGCAGCGTGCCCGCGGTGGCGGCGTTGTTCTACGGCTTGAAACCTGCCGTTGTTGCCATTGTCCTTGAGGCGGTGCTGCGCATCGGGAAAAAGGCGTTAAAGACGAAATTTTTATACACCCTTGCGGCAGCAGCCTTTGTCGGCATCTATTTTTTCAATGTTCCCTTCCCGGTCATTGTATTGTCTGCCGGACTGATCGGGTACCTTTCCGGAACATTCGCGCCGGGTTTGCTCTCTGCAAAGGCGGGAAACACGCCTTCCGCCGGTCCATCCCCTGCCCGTGCAACGCCGGTGAACGCCGGCAAGGGCGTCAAGAGCGGGTGGAGGCGCTCGTTAAAAGTTCTCACGGTCTCTCTTGCCCTGTGGTTCCTTCCGATCGCTGTCCTCGGATTATGGAGAGGTTGGCAGGATACGTTCATTGATATCGGGATCCTGTTCAGCAAAGCCGCGGTCGTGACCTTCGGCGGAGCCTATGCGGTGCTCGGCTACATCAGCCAGCAGGCCGTGGGTCACTACCATTGGATCATGCCCGAGCAGATGATGGATGGCCTGGGCCTGGCCGAAACCACACCGGGGCCGCTCATCATGGTGAACCAGTTCGTCGGCTACTTAGCGGGGTATTATCACGCACAGGGTCTTCCCCCTGCCCTCGGAGGGGCCATCGGCGGCCTGCTCACCACGTGGGTGACATTCATACCATCATTCATGATGATATTCCTGCTGGCGCCGTATATTGAAAAACTCAGGAGGAATAAGAGCCTGGGTACAGCGCTCTCTGCCATCACCGCTGCCGTGGTGGGCGTGGTGCTGAACCTCGCGGTACTCTTCACCCGTCACACGCTCGTCCCCGATGCCGGAGGTTTTGACTGGTATGCGCTCGCGGCGTCGATAGTCGCTTTCATCGGCATGCAGCGATTCAAATGGGGCATGGTCCCGGTGATTCTCGGGTCAGCCGCTGCAGGATACCTCTGGAAGATGCTGCTAAACTAGAAACATACGATTCACGTCGGGAAGCATCCCGGGTAGCAAGGACAGGGATATGAAGAATCCTTTTAAACTGTTTTCAAAGAATGACGTATGCAAACCTCTCACCAATATCCAGGGAAGGCATGTTAAGAAATACCGGTCCTTCAAGACCTTTCTTGGCCATAATCATGCCGCACTGAACAGCATGGCAGCGCTGGAACAGCGGTACCACAGCGGCCGGCCTTTCAGCCTTGCACAGGTAAAAATCAACTATGAAGAGCTTCTCGAAGCGGCTTTCGGCGTTCTCTATTCCCTTGAATCTCTTGCAGCCGGAACATTCCCTGCCCTCGAATCAGCGCTTCGCGATATTGATGCCGCGATCTCCGGGGAGCTCGAACCATCATACACCGTTTCAACGAGGGACCTCGTCCTTCCCTTCGAGCAGTTAACACCGGAACGGGAAAATTCCGTTGGCGCGAAAGCGGCCCATCTTGCCCGCATCAAGAATCAACTCGGACTGCCTGTTCCGCACGGTTTCGTTGTCACCGCACATGCCTTTCAACGGTTCATGATGGAAAACGACCTCGCGCTGCCCGTGGCGAGAAAGTTGGCGCGGATTTCCCTGGATTCATTAGGAGAGATGGAAAAAGTCTGCGCTGAAATCCAGAAAATGGTTGCCGGCGCCTCCGTGCCTGAAGACCTAGCGGATGAGATTCTGAAGGCTTACAGCCTGCTTGAAGGAAAAACCTTTCAAGGGGCGCCTATCGCGATGAGGAGCAGTGCCGTTGGAGAAGACACCGAAGCGACCTTTGCCGGTCAGTACACAACGGTCCTGAACGTTACGAAGGGACACGTCCTCGACGCCTACAGGACGGTGCTCGCCGGCAAATACTCGGCAAAAGCCGTCTCCTCCCTTATGCGATACGGGCTCGATGACCGGGAAACTCCCATGTGCGTGGCGGGAATCGTCATGGTTGATGCTCGATCGAGCGGCGTCATGTACACGGCCGACCCTTCTTCGGGGAATACGGACATCATCAAGATACACTCGCTCTGGGGGCTGGGAGAACACCTGGTTGATGGAAGCGCCTCACCCGATACGTTCCTCGTGGACCGGAAGCGGCATGCGATCATCAGGAGAGAGCTCAGCAGAAAGGAAAACCGGCTTATCATCCGCAAGAACGGCGGCACGAAGCTGGAGACCGTTTCGGACAGCGAAAAGAACCTATCGTCGATCAGCGACGACGAAATCGCAAAACTCGCTGAATACGGGCGGAAACTGGAAGAATTATTCGAGGGTCCGCAGGACATTGAATGGGCCCTCGACAAACAGGGCATCTTGTTCATCCTGCAGTCGCGGCCGCTCCGGCTTCCCGCGGTTGCCGCGGTTGCCGCGGACCGGAACGACTTCAAACCGGATCCGGACCGTAATCCGGTCCTGCTTACGGGAGGCAGACCGGCGTCGCCGGGCATTGCCGCGGGTAACGTGTTCATCCTCCCGGAAGGCCCGGATATGCGGACCGTGCCTGAAGGCTGCATCGTGGTCGCGAAGACGGCCTCGCCGGATCATGCAAAGCTCATCGGGAGGATAAACGGGATCATCACGGAGATCGGCAGCACCACGAGCCATCTTGCCTCCGTTGCCCGTGAATTCGGCGTCCCCGCCGTCTTCGACATGAAGAACGCCGCGTCCCGGCTGCACGACAACGACCCCGTTACGCTGGACGCTTCGCACACCGTTGTCTATCAGGGAATCGTCGACGGGCCGGCGGGAGAAATACAGCTCCGGAAAAAACCTTCCCTGGAGAGCCCGGTCCTTCGCAGGACAAGGCGTGTCCTCGACAGGATCTCTCCGCTGAACCTGACCGACCCCGGGCAGCCCTCGTTCTCGCCTGAAAGATGCAGGACCGTCCACGACATCATACGCTACACCCATGAACAGGCGATGAAAGAGATGTTCGGGCTCACCGAGGAGGCGGACGAGGTGCGGTCCGTGAGGTTGACGGCAAAGATACCGCTCATCCTTCACCTGATAGACCTGGGCAACGGGCTCAGACACGGGCTGACCACCTGTCACACCGTCACACCCGAAGACATCGAATCAATCCCGATGAAGGCGCTCTGGAAGGGCTTCACCCACCCCGGCATCACCTGGGAAGGAACAATAAATTTCGACACAAAGAACATCATGACTCTCCTTGCTGCAAGCGCTACGTCGGAATTCGGACAACAACCCGGCGGGACGAGCTATGCGATTCTCTCGGCGGACTACACTAATCTCAGTGCGAAGTTCGGTTACCATTTCGCCACCATAGACGCTCTTTGCGGCGAAAACAGCAGCCAGAACTACGTTTCGCTCCAGTTTGCCGGCGGCGCGGGGTCCTACTACGGCAAGTCGCTCAGGATCGCTTTGCTGGGAAGCATCCTGAAGCGGCTCGGGTTCCAGGTCACGCTCAAAGGCGACCTTATCGAGGCGTTCATCGCGGGATACGACAAATCATCCACCGAAGACAAACTCGACCAGATGGGCAGGCTGCTCGCCTCATCCCGGCTTCTGGACATGGCCCTCTCGAACCAACACGATATTGAAGTCTACACCGACGCCTTCTTCCGGGAAGACTATGACTTTCTCTCCGCGAGAAAGGGAGACGCATTAAAGAATTTCTATACCCATGGCGGCTGGTGGAAACGGTCCGTTGAAGACGGACGTGTCTTCCTGCTCCAGGACGGAGCGCGGTCCGGACTCCGCATTTCCTCGGGCGTTGCCGGGATCATGGGAAAGCTCGCGGGAAAGGCGCTCCAGGATTTTCTGGACAATATCGAAGCGTACTACTGCTTCCCCTTGGCTATCGCAAAGAACAGCGAGCTGTCCGACGGCAGCGTGAGCGCGCGGGTGAAACCCGTGAGCGGCCATATCGACCGGGCCGGAGGCATTGCCTTCGGCATGAAGAACGTGAGCAACTATTTTGTCCTTCGGATAAACGCCCTTGAGGATAATGTGGTCCTCTTTGAGTACGTCAATTCCAAGCGGATCGAACGCGCCTCCGCAACAAGAAAGATCGCCTCGGGAGCATGGCATACGCTCAGAACGGAGATCAGCGGTTCGAGCATAAAAGGATATTTCGACGAAGAGCAGGTCATTGAATATTCCAGCGATAAGCCGATCATTGGTTTTATCGGTTTGTGGACCAAGGCCGACTCCGTTACCTGCTTCGACGAGCTGACCATGCAGGCGCATGACCGTAACCGTATCATCGAGTTTTAGCGAGAAACCGGATGAAGTGGCTGACCTGAGTAGTTACGATGAAAGAAGGAATCTATGCACGCAGCCTATGCCACCGACAAAGGCAGAACACACGCGGAAAACGACGACTCCCTTCTCGTTGACCTGGACCGGGGCATCTTCCTGCTTGCGGACGGCATGAGCGGTTGCCAGGGCAAGATTGCCAGTGAGCTGACGACCCGGACAGCCCATGATTTTCTCAAAAACCATATCATGACCGCCGCGGGAAAAAATGCCCTTGAAAATCTGCTTGCGGAAACATTCTCCCATGCCCATAACGTCGTCCGGGAAGCCTCACGACGTGAACGAAAGCTCAGAGGCATGGGAACGACCCTGCTGATGCTGGTGATACAGGGCGATAAGGCCTGTATCGGCCACGTCGGAGACAGCAGGGCCTATATCATCAGGGACGTGATCACCCAGCTCACCACGGACCACACGCAGGACAACTGTGCCGGCAACGATGTTATGCTCCGTGCGCTGTTCTTTCTGTCCCGACAGCGCATGCTGGCCCAGGCCATCGGGGCGTCGAAGAAAATTGAGCACGAGACGATACCCATGAAACTTCAGGAGGGAGACCGCATTCTGCTCTGTTCAGACGGCCTCACCGACATGCTCTCTGATGAAGCGATCAGGCAGGTTATCGCGATCCATAGGGATGATCTTCAGGCTGCAGCGGATAGCCTGGTTGAGGCGGCGAACAGAATGGGTGGAAAGGACAATATATCAGTTATCCTCGTAACAATATGATCGCGTCTGAACAACAGGCAGTTAATTTCAAAGGAGGCTTACCATGAAACAGGTTGTGGAAATGGCGGTAAACTTTATGGCCGCTTCGGCCAGGACTGCGCCGAAGGCGGGCGGAAAAGACTTTCTCGAAATAGTGGTGGTCACCAAGGATGATGACCTCAAGAAGATCGCAAACGCAATGAGGGAATATGCGCCGAAAAGCACCAACGAGGCCTTCTGGCTCCGGGACGCATCGAACATCGAGAACTCACAGGCGCTCCTGCTTATCGGTCTGGCCAAACCGGTGACCGCGGGATATGACTGCGGAGGTTGCGGATATCCCACCTGCAAAGAGTTTGAGAAGAACAGGCAAATGAAATCCAAAGATATGGGTTACTCAGGACCACATTGCGTAATGCGGATGATGGACATCGGTGTTGCCCTGTCATCAGCAGCCAAGACCGCAAGTATCCATAATGTCGACAACCGGGTGCAGCAGCGTGTGGGCGCAG
The DNA here is from genome assembly GCA_919901555.1 of Nitrospiria bacterium. Taxonomy (GTDB): domain Bacteria; phylum Nitrospirota; class UBA9217; order UBA9217; family UBA9217; genus CAKKPG01. Next base: position 77,282 of record CAKKPG010000012.1, read on the forward strand.
CAGCAAAGGCCCTCGGCATGATCAACGCCGAGGTGGCTATGGGAATTCCCGTCAGCATCGGCGGCAAGAGCATCTATTTTGACCGGCAGGCGCCGGCAAAGCACTAAGAGAAAGAGGGCGGCTATGTTTAAATTGATGTCCCCTTTTACCGCACTCTGCACCGTCGGCTTCTTCGCGAGGCTGTCCTATGCCCTGGCAAGGAGCCCGGTGCTTCCTCTCTTCGCCCTCTACCTCGGAGCAGGACCGGAGGCCATCGGATTCGCCGTGGGCATTTCAACGGTCACGGGCATATTCTTCAAGCTGCCTGCCGGCGCGCTCTCGGACATCATCGGCAGAAAGCGGACCATGCTCATCGGCCTCGTCGTGTTCGCGGTCATGCCCTTCACCTATCTCCTGGTGCATGACTACCGCCTGCTGGTCGTCATCCGGTTCTTCCACGGCCTTGCTACGGCGATCTACGGGCCGGTTTCGATGGCTGTCGTAGCGGACATCGCGGGAGCGAAAAAGGGCGAGATGATGTCGTGGTTTTCGTCCATAACGATCATCGGAAACCTTCTTGGCGCGCCCTTGGGCGGATTTATTCTTCACAGCATGGCCAATGCGCCGAGTCCCGCATTGCCGGACTTCCACATGGCCTATCTCATGAGCGGCGTCGCCGGTATGCTGTCCTTATTCCTGGCCGTGGGCATTCTGCACAATGGCAAAAACGGAGTCGATGGCAAAAACCTGAAAGAAGCGTACAAACGATTTACATCCGGCATCAGCGAGGTGATGAGCGATAAGCGCGTCGTTATTACTTCAAGCATGGAAGGGCTCCAGAACCTCACGGTGGGTGCACTGGAGGCATTCCTTCCGATCTATGCCGTCACCGTGGCCGATTTGAACGAATTCCAGGCCGGCCTGCTTTGGGGCATCCAGGTCGTGGTCACGATAATATCGAAACCGGTGATGGGGAGAACATCCGACCGGTTCGGGAGAAAACCGCTCATCGTCATCGGCATGTTTCTTTGCGCCGGAGCATTCGGAGCCATCCCCCTGCTCGGGGACTTCTGGTCCCTGATGCTCGCGGCGGTCTTCTTCGGGCTGGGCGAATCCTTCGTCACATCGTCATCGGCCGCCCTCGTGGCAGACCTCTGCCAGGAGAAGCACTTCGGCACCGCCATGGGGACCTTCGGCACGATCTTCGACATCGGCCATGCCTCAGGCCCCATCCTCGCGGGATTTCTTATTGCACGATATGATTATCTTTATTCGTTCTGGATGATGTCGGCGCTCCTCGTTGTTGCGGTCCCGGTATTCGTTATGAATGTGAAGATCAGCAGGGCGTAAAAAGCTGTTCGTCACCGTAATGGTCTTGGAAAGTGGATATGCTGTCGATACGTAATATATCAAAAAGAAAGTCTGAAACGACGATACTGGACAGGATAACCTTTGATGCTCCGGAAAATACCATAACGGGGGTCATCGGCCCGAACGGCGCGGGAAAATCGACGCTCCTGCGGACCATTGCTGGTTTTGAAAATCCCGATGAAGGAGCCGTTCTGTTTCAGGACGCCGCGCTCCTGTCGTTCAAGGTTAAAAAACAGCTTTTCTCATACATGCCGGAGTATCTTGAGCTCTACCCGGAGTACTCTGTGGATGAGTTCATTACCTTCATCCATAGAGCTTCGGGGTTTTCGGACGCAAATCTCCTTAAAGCTCTCGGACTGGATAAAGTCTTGAGCAAAAAGGTCCGTCATCTCTCCAAAGGGTACAAACAACGCCTGAAGCTCTACTTTGCCTTGTGCAACAAGAAACCCATCGTCATCCTCGATGAACCCTTTGATGGTTTCGATCCCATCCAGCTTTTAGAGATACTTCAACTCATCAAACGGGAACGGGAAGCGGGAAGGACGTTTCTCATCTCCATACACCAGCTTTCCGACGCGGAGAAGATATGCGACCATTATGTCCTGCTTGATGAAGGCCGGATTGTGGCGACCGGCGACAAAGAATCGCTGCGCCGGAAGTTCGGCATCGCTGATGCATCGCTGGAGCGGATATTCATAGAGGCGCTCAAATGAACCCCTTGACAGCGCTTATCATGAAGGAACTCAAAGACTTGTTTTTCTCAAAGACGGCCCTCCTTCTTTCGCTTGCGATCTGCTTCATATTCGGCTACAGCTTTTACTCGGCAGTCTCCCTGTATGGAACGGCAAGCTCTTCTGCGGTGAACAATCCTCTTTATGCCGCGGGCTTTGAACCCGTTCCCGGCGTGTTTGTGCCGACTTTCGGAGGGCTCTTTCTTATCTTCTCCCTGCTTCTGCCCTTTCTGTTCATACGCCTTCTCAGCCTTGAAAGGAAGCAGAACACCCTCGAACTCCTGCTCCAGCTTCCCTTCTCTCTTGGGGAGATCATGGCGGCGAAAGCACTCGCGGCAATACTCTTCATCCTTTTTATTGTGTTTATGAGCATACCAGCCCTTCTTCTCTGGACATCCTGGGGCGGCCGTCTTCCTCTTGAAGAGCTGACCGTGCTGGCCGGCGGATACTTTGCGTACGGCGTCCTTATACTTTCCATTTCCCTGTTCTCGTCAGCCGTCTTCAGCGCCGCGAGCGCTTCTATTTTTGCCCTTATGGTGATCATCAGCTCATGGCTCGTAGATTTCGGCAAAGAGATGAATATATCGTCGTTGATGCTTGTTCTTTCCGGCTGGACGTTCACGAAGAACATGAAGTATTTCGAAGAAGGCATATTTTCATTGAAGGCACTGTCCTATTTCGCCGTGCTGTCCGCGTTGTTTTTTTTCTCGGCTTATTATTTCCTCAGATTCGATCTGCGGAAGAAGTGGAGGCCGATAAGCGTCATCGTCGTCCTGGGCGCCGTGCTCATGATCATTGCTTCGCTGGTGAGCTTCAACCGGGACGTGACGGAAAGCCGGAGAAATTCATTCCCGCAACATCTTGCCGAATCCCTCGGAAAGATAAAGACAATGAAGGTCGAAATATATCTTGAAAAAACAGACTCCCGGTTCAGGGATTATGAGAATTCCTTTCTGAAACGGCTGGCCATCGTTCGTGACGACGTAGAAAGCACCATGGCAACGGGCGACCGGCTAAAAAGCAATTACGGATTATTCGTCTATACGGTCAATGGGAAGTCTGAGACAACGTACTCTACCAGCGAAGAAGAGATATTCGGGATCATCTTTGATCTGGCCGGGATAATTATCGGTCGGACACCGGAACGTGCGCACTACCGGGGATATCCTCTCGTAACAAGTGAGCGGCAGCAAGCAGCGGTCATCTTTGTTTATTTTCTCGTACTGCCGCTCGTTATTCTTATCGCATTCGGCTCAAAGCGCGTCAGGTCCACCAGGAGGAGCAAATGAACAGATTTTTAACCGCTGTATTGGTCGTCTTAATCTGGTCATGCCATGTCATGTCCGCAGCTGCCGAAGTTAAGAAATGGCAGCATGATTTTGCACAAGAAACGTACGGGGCCGATTCGAACGTTTTCAGCTCATTCACGGGCAAATGGAGTATCGACAAAGACGGTTCCAGGCTGGTGTATGCAGTGGATGGGAGGAAGTGGGAAAAAGGCCTCGTGTTCTCCGGCGTTATGGATAAGGCGAAAGGGCTGTACGGGGAACGGTACGCGGAGTTTCTGGACAACCTCGAAGCGTATAAATATTTCCCTCTTGCCATTTTGAAAAAGGTAACGGATTTTCGGAACGGGACCGTAAACGTGTCGTTCAAAGGCATCAGCGGCAGGATCGATCAGGCCGCAGGCATCGCATTCAACATAAAGCCAAACGGAGATTACCTGGTAATCAGGGCAAACTGCCTTGAAAACAACCTTGTGCTCTGGAAGATGGTGAAGGGAAAGCGCTCTTCTGTTGTCTGGATACGAAATGTTCCGACGCCGTCAAATCTGTGGCATACGATGAAAATCATGATAAACGGAACAAGCATCGAAGGGTATCTCGATAATAAAAAATATATTGATTATAAACAGAACGAGCCGATCTCGGGCAAAATAGGCCTCTGGTCCAAGGCTGATTCCTATGTATTCTTCGACAACGTTATGGTGCTGACACAGTAAGGGAGGAACTATGCAATACAAAATACTTGAGCCGGACATTGCGCTTTTGAGGACCGCCGGGGTATCTGAAGACGATATCACGCACAGCATCAAGGTCTCTGAAAAAGCCTTGGAGCTCGCTCACCGAATCGGTGGCAACCGCATTGATCAGGAACTTGTCGGCAGAGGCGGCCTTTTTCATGACCTGGGCAAGGCAAAGACCCACGAGATGGAGCATGGCAAGGTCGGCGCTGAGCTGGGCAGGAAGATCGGCCTGCCGGACGAGATTACGGCCATCATGGAAAAACACATTCGCGGCGGGCTCACGGAACCCGAGGCCAGGGAACTGGGGCTCCCGGTCAAGGACTACACCCTGCGAAGACTGGAAGAGCGGATCGTGATCTACGCGGACCGGCTCGTGGACATCATCCACGACGGGATCGTAACGATCAAGAACGAGGCGGAGGCTGAAGCGCGGTTCGAGGAGATCCTCCGGACCTATCCGAAATACGGAAAGAATGAGATCACGCTCAACCGGTATCTCGGGTATCACCGGGAGATACAGGGTTTGATGAAGAAGCGATGAAGGGAAAATCCCATGGCGCATTCGCGGCGTGATGTCATCCTTCTGTTCAGCGCCCGGAGCGTGCGCCTCTTCGCGTACGGCGCGCTCTCGGTGGTGCTGGCCCTGTATCTGTCCGAACTGGCCCTGACAGGGGCGCAGATCGGACTGCTCTTTACGCTCACCCTCGCGGGCGACGCAGGCATTTCGCTCTGGATCACGACCACGGCCGATCGGATCGGCAGGAAGCGGATGCTCATCCTCGGCGCGGCGCTCATGGTCATGGCCGGTGTCGTGTTCAGCCTGACCGGAAATCCCGTTCTCCTGATGCTCGCCGGGATCATCGGTGTCATAAGCCCGAGCGGGAACGAGATCGGCCCGTTCCTGTCCCTTGAGCAGGCGGCGCTTTCACAGCTTCTTCCGTCGGAGGAGCGCACCGGGGCCTTTGCCTGGTATAATCTCGCGGGAGCGCTCGCGACGGCTTGCGGCGCTTTGTTCGGCGGGTTCCTGTCCGGAGGCCTCATGCTCTCCGGGTTCTCGGAGCTTGCTTCCTATCGCGTCGTCATCCTGGTGTATGCGGCATGCGGATGTGCCCTTGTCGTGCTTTTCCTGCTTCTCTCAGCAAAGGTAGAGGCAGCTGCGACCACCTCGGTCAAGCAGAGAGTGCTCGGGCTGCACGCGTCCAAATCCGTCGTGATGAAACTCTCCGCCCTCTTCGCGCTCGACGCCTTTGCAGGCGGGTTCGTGATCCAGAGCATGGTGGCTTACTGGTTCCACATCAGGTTCGGGATCGACGCAGGGCTTCTGGGAAGCATCTTCTTCGGCGCAAACATCCTGGCCGGCATCTCAGCGTTGCTCGCCGCCCGGATCGCAAACCGCATCGGGCTGATAAACACCATGGTCTTCACCCACATCCCGTCGAACGTGCTTCTGTGCCTGGTGCCCTTCATGCCGACCGCGGGCCTGGCCGTTTTCGTTCTGCTTCTGCGGTTCAGCATATCCCAGATGGACGTCCCCACCCGGCAGTCCTACACCATGGCGGTTGTTGCGCCTGACGAACGTTCTGCCGCGTCGGGTGTTACAGCCATCGCCCGCTCCATAGGAGCGTCGATCTCCCCCGCTCTCGCCGGCGTTTTCCTCGCCGCCCCGACACTCCTCAGTGCGCCCTTTCTCGTGGCAGGCGGCCTCAAGATCGTCTACGATCTGCTCCTGTACCGGAGTTTCAGCAAGGCCGACCTGAGGTAACGCGTGGATATGGGTATTTACCTCCGGCTGATTCAAACGGTATGACGGCCATGCCTTCAGCAGGGGCAAGGGTATCACTATCCATAACACAGCACCTTCCCTCGCAGAGCAAAAACACATGACCGCATGAATCATACGGGAACGATACCCCGGCCGGAAAACCCCTCGCCTCAACGTTCATAGCTGCTGCACGTGAATTACAAATGTAATGTAACACAGGTCAGGGGAATCCGTCAATGGATTCGAGACGTTCACGTCCGAAAGCAGGAACCCGACAGCGTCGGATCGGAACAAAGAACCTCCCCGCGGCAAAATACAGGAGCTTAGAAGTTCAAGCATCAATAGATTCTTTTCCCGTCCAGATATACTTCGTATCTGCTGATCCCTTTGAGAAAAGTCTTGATCCGGGTTGGAAGTGTTTTGTAACGATATATCGGTTTTAATTCCATGACATGTTGTGCTCCGTCCTTGACGGTGACTTCGGCCTCCAGAAGATACGGTTCCTCCGGAAGAGAGAAATATATCTTGTACGCTCCCGCCTTCAATCTTAACGTCTTTTCAAGTTGATAGAGAACTCCCTCGCCGGCTTCGGGATCGCGGCTCGTTTTACCGTCTTTGTCGTATTTCGGCTTGACGTCATTCACGCCGTCCACCTTCCAGGTAACCGCCTGGCCGTCGATGTTCACCATGAATGGATACCCGGACTTACCGTGAAGAGAGCCCTTGGATTCAAACGCGTAATACCCTTCGGCATGGGTCTTGATGTTCGCCCGTACTATAAGATCAACGAATCCCGGCGGGACCTTGCCGCTGCCGCTGATTTCACTGAAGACATCCGAATGCCGACTTTGTGACACGCGGCCGATATCGCGCGCTGTTGCCCCGCAGCCCACCAGCATGCCTGCTAATACCAGCATGAATAAAACAGATATTATCTTGTTCATTTTTATTACCTCCCTCGGATATATGTACGATCATAATTGAGCAATATCGTTTTCAGCGGTCTCACCTGGACCACGATCGCAAGGGCCGAGTGTATGATATTGCCCTGTTGATCCGCTACGGAGGGCATCCTCGACCGTTGTTACAGCTTGTCAATCCTGTCGACAGGCGTGACCCAGTAGATGCCTCGTCCTGTTACACCGCAGTTGTTCCCGCGCATCGCCTCAAGCACTTTATCTATGTCAGCGTCGTTCAGGACCATGTCTACACGCACGTGAGGCGTGTAGCCGACGACGCGGTCGCGCGCCGAGAACATGATATCGCTTTCGTCCTGCGGCCCATGGCCCTCGACCGCGGTGAACGTGAAGCCGGCGACCTCGGGCATGGCGCGCAACACGTCGGCGAGCGATTGTTTAATGTCGGCATGCACTATGATGGTGAGCTTCTTCATGTTTTATCTCCTTTGGTTCGGACGATGCGGTTTTCCGCGCGCGCCTCGATCCAGGCGTAGAGCGTGGGCAACAAGACGAGGGTCAGCAGCGTCGAGGTAAAGAGCCCGCCGATCACGACCACGGCGAGCGGACGCTGCACCTCCGCGCCGGGACCGCTCGCGGCGAGCATCGGCACGAGCCCCAAACTCGCAATCAAGGCCGTCATGAGCACCGGCCGCAGCCGGCGTTCGGCGCCTTCCTGCACGGCCTCAAGCACCGTGCGCCCGGCGGCGCGCAACTGGTTGAAGTAACTCACCATCACGACGCCGTTCAGCACCGCGACGCCGAACAGCGTTATGAAGCCGACCGAGGCCGGCACCGACAGATACAGCCCGGAAACGAACAGGCTCACCACGCCGCCGATCAGGGCGAACGGGATATTGAGGATGACGAGCCCGGCCTGGCGCAGCGAGCGAAAGGTCAAGAACAGCATGAGAAAGATGAGCGCCACCGACACCGGCACCACCAGCCCCAGGCGCGCGGCGGCGCGCTGCTGGTTCTCGAACTGACCGCCATAGGTAACGGTGTAACCCGGCGGCAGCTTCACCTCGCGCTCGATTGCCGCGCGCGCCTCGTCCACGAACCCGACCACGTCGCGGCCCTCGACATTGACCTGCACCGCGACCACGCGCCTGGCGTGCTCGCGCACCACCTGCACCGGCCCTTCGGTCCCGCGGATGTCGGCGAGCAGCGCCAGCGGCACCAGCGCCTTGCCCGGGGTCTCGACCATGAGGCCCGCGAGCGCCGTTGGTGAGGCGCGCACCGACTCCGGCAGGCGCAGCAGCACCGGCGTGCGCCGGTTGCCCTCGACGATCTCGCTCACGACCTCGCCGCCGACCGCGGCCTCGATCAGCCGGTTCACGTCCTCGACGCGGATGCCATAGCGGCCGAGCGCCTTGGGAAGCAGGCGGATTTCCAGGTACTTCTGCCCGAGCACCGGCGGGCGCACGATGTCGATCGCCCCATGGACTCCGCCCAGCAGCTTTTCGATCTGCTGCGCCTTGTCGTCGAGCACTTTGAGGTCCTCACCAAAGAGCTTGACCGCGAGTGTGGCGCGGACACCGGTCAGCATCTCCGACACGCGCATGTCGATCGGCTGGGTGAAGGCGAGCTCAATGCCCTCGAAGGCTTCGAGCTTCTTGCGCAGTTCCTCCTGGAACCCGCTCAAACTGCGGGTCCACTCCGCGCGCGGTTTGGTGAGCAGGAAGTTGTCGGTCTGGTAGAGCCCCATCGGGTCGAGCCGCAGCTCGTCCGCCCCGGTGCGGGACATGACGCCCGTGACCTCCGGCAGCTCCATCATGGCGCGATGGTAGGTGGCGTCCACGGCGAGCGAGGCCTCGAGCGAGATGTTCGGGTCCTTCTCGATGATCACCACCGTGGTGCCCTCGTCCATCACCGGCATGAACTCCTTACCGAGGAATGGGAACAGCGCCACCGCCAGGCCGAGCATGATGAGCGCGGCCGTGACCGCGATCGCACGGTGCGCAAGCGCCCAGGCGACCACCGGCCGGTAGACGCGGTGCAACCAATCCGCCACCCGACCTTCGGATGCCCCATGTCCTGCGGCGGCGCGCATCAGGAAGCTTGCGAGCACCGGGATAACGGTGAGCGACAGCGCCAGCGAGGCGATGAGCGCAAAGGCGATGGTCACGGCGAGGGGCGTGAACAGCTTGCCTTCGAGCCCGGTGAGCGAAAACAGCGGCAGCAGCACGATCACGATGATCAGGACGCCGGCGATCACCGGCGCCGCGACCTCGAGGCTCGCGCGGTAGACGAGGTGCAGGCGGTCCACGCCCTTGGGGGCACGCGCCAGATGCGTGTGCACGTTCTCGACCACCACCACGGCGGCGTCCACCAGGATGCCGACGGCGATTGCCAGCCCGCCGAGCGACATGAGATTGGCGGTGATGCCGAAGACGCGCATGAGGAAGAAGGTCGCGAGCACCGACAGCGGCAGGATGAGCGCCACGGTGAGCGCCGCGCGCAGGTTGCCGAGCAGCACGATCAGCACCAGCAGCACCAGCACAACAGCCTCGGCGAGCGCGGTCGCGACGGTGCCGACTGCGGCGTCGATCAGTTCGGTGCGGTCGTAGAACGGTGTAATCGTCACACCCTGCGGCAGCGAGGCCTTGAGCGCCGCCATCTCGTGTTTTACGCCCTCGACCGTGGCGCGCCCGTTCTCGCCCTTGCGCAGCAGCACCAGCCCCGTGACAGCCTCGCCTTTCGCGCTGTGTGTCACTCCGCCGTAGCGCGTGAGCGCGCCGAGCCGCACGTCGGCCACGTCGGCGACTCGCACCGGCGAGCCGTGGCGCGTGGCCACGGTGATGTTGCGGACGTCGTCCATGCTTTGCAGGGCGCCGAGGGTGCGCACGAGCAGGATCTCACTGCCCCGGTTGATGCGGTCGCCTCCGGCGTTGCGGTTGCTCTCGGCCAACGCCTTCGCGAGTTCGTCCACCGTAATTCCGTGAGCGGCGAGCTTCGCCGTATCCGGAGCCACTTCAAAAGCACGCACCTCTCCGCCGAGCGAGTTCACATCGGCCACACCGGCGACGGTGCGCAGGCGCGGTCGGATCACCCAGTCCTGCAGCGAGCGCAGCTCGGCGTTCGTGAGCCCGCCGCCCTCGAGCCGGTACATGTAGAGCTCGCTCAAGGGCGTGGTAATCGGCGCGAGCCCCACGTCGGCGTTCGCAGGCAGGCTCGCGCGCACCTGGTTGAGGCGTTCGACGACCTGATTCCTCGCCCAGTAGATGTCTGTGCCGTCCTCGAAGTCGATATAAATCACGGCGAGGGCGTATTTGGTGGCAGAGC